>NZ_NRDP01000011.1:0-368356 GCF_002878475.1 Dyella sp. AD56 | reverse complement strand
TTCGGTGGGCCACAGTTACAACAATTTCTTCCCGACGGTGCAGCTCCGCTATGAGTTCGCGGAGTCGCTGATCGGCCGCGCGGTCTACTCCAAGACCATTGCCCGTCCGGGCTTCAACCAGCTCACCACCTCGACGCTGATCGATCCTTCGTCGGATAGCGTCACGCAGGGCAATCCCAACCTGAAACCCACCACCAGCGACAACTTTGACCTGTCGCTGGAGTACTACCTCGACAACGGCGGCATCGCGTCGGCGGGCGTGTTCGACAAGGAGTTGAGCAACTACATCATCAACAAAGAAGAGCAGGGCGTGACGTTCCCGAACAATGGATTGTTCGCCGGCTTCACCGGTGCGGCCAAGGTGTACACCTTCGCCAACATCAACAGCGCGCATGCACGCGGTATCGAGCTGAACTATCAGCAGAAGTTCTCTACGTTGCCTGGATGGCTGGCCGGCTTTGGTGTGGGTGCGAACTACACCTATGTGGATTCCAGTGGCGAGATCCGTCCCGGCGATCACTCACAGCTGCCATCGACGTCACGCAACACCGGCAACTTCATGGTGTTCTACGACCTGGGCGGCTTCAGCGCAAACCTTGGCGCGTACTACGTGAGCAAGGACATCTTCGGCGTCGGCAGTTCGTCGGCCACCGATATCTGGTCGCAGCCGCGCTTCTCGCTGGACCTGGGGGCGACGTATGCCTTCGACGACCAGTGGTCGGTGTTCTTCAACGCCAAGAATCTCACCAACACCCGCCTGAAGTTCACCGAAGGTCCGGCGGCCGATCGCCCGATCCAGCGTGAGTTCTATGGCCAGACCTACATGGCCGGCGTCCGTTTCAAGCTCTGACCCCTTATGACCGCTCAGGAAAATCGCATGAACAAGTCTTCTCTCCGTTGGATGCCGCACGCGCTGTGGCTGGCTGCCGCGCTGGTCGCGCCCTCCATTGCTGCCGCCCCCGACATGCCGTATGCAGTGACCCAGCACTACACGCTGGGTGGTCCGGGTGGCTGGGACTATCTCAGTCTCGATGCGGCGTCGCATCGCCTGTTCATTGCCCGCGACGATAGGGTGATGGTGGTCGACGCCACAACGGGCAAGTTGCAGGGTGAGGTTCCGGGCATGCAGCACGCGCACGGCGTAGCGCTGCTTCCCGCGAAGCATCAGGCTTTCGTGAGCAACGGACACGGCGACAACGTGACGGTGGTGGATACGGATGCGCTCAAGGTCACCGGCCACATCGCCATCAGCGGCAAGGATCCGGACGCCATCGTGTTCGACGATGCCTCGGGCCATTTGCTGACCATGAATGGGCATAGCAGCAACATCAGCGTGATCGATGTGCAGACCGCCAAAGAGCTGACGACCATCGCGGTGCCGGGGCGGCCGGAATTCGCGGTGAGCGATGGCACGGGACAGCTGTTCCTTAATCTCGAGGACAAGAGCCAGCTCGTGCGGGTGGACCTTGCCAACAGGAAGGTGTTGAACGTGTGGCCGCTGGCGCCGTGCGATGGTCCGACCGGCCTCGCGTTGGACAAGGCCAATCACCGGCTGTTCTCGGTGTGTGCCAACGGCTGGATGATCGTGACGGATGCCAACGACGGTCATCAGGTGGCCAAGGTGGCGATCAGCAAGGATCCGGATGCAGTGGTGTTCGATGCACAGCGCAAGGTGGTACTCAGCCCGGGTGAAGAGGGCCAGCTCAGCGTCGTCGTGCAGGACGATGCGGACCACTATCACCTGGTGGGCAACCTGCCGACGCAGCCAAGCGCGCGGACGCTGGTGCTCGATCCGCAGACACATACCGTTTACCTCGCCGCGGCCACCTCTGCCGTCAAGGGCAAGGCAGTGGAAGGGTTTGGTGTGCTGGTGGTGAGCCCGCGCTGAGCTAGGGCCCGGACGGCAGGTGCAACGCCTGCCGTCTTCCGGTGATGCCGCGGGGCCAAGGCTCCCGTTATCATCGGCTAATGCACAACCCTTCCGTTCTCAGCTTTCGCGTGGCAATCGGCCACGATGTCGCGGCGGTCGTCTCCTTGGTCGAGTCCGCCTATCGCGGCGAATCCGGCCAGCGCGGCTGGACCACCGAATCCCACCTGCTTGATGGGCAGCGCACCGATGTCGAGAACGTCGCCGAGCTGATCGGCTCCGACGGTAGCCTGGTGCTGCTGGCGGAGCAGGGCGGCGAGCTGGTGGCCTGTTGCCATATCGAGCGGCAGGACACGTCGGGTTATTTCGGCATGTTCGCCGTCGACCCTCTGTTGCAGCGTGCGGGCCTTGGCCGTGCCGTGCTGGCGGAGGCCGAGCGCCTCGCCAGGGAGACGTGGCAAGCCACGTCGATGCGCATGTCGGTGATCGAGCAGCGCGAGGAACTGATTGCCTGGTACGAGCGCCGCGGCTACCGGCTTACCGGCGAGACGCGTCCGTTCCCCTACGGGCAGCCGCGTTTTGGCATTCCACGGCGTGACGACCTGCGCTTCGTATGGTTGAGCAAGCCGCTGGACGAGGTGACGGCGTGAACCTGGCGGATTGGATCTTCGTCGGTACGCGCAGCGAAATGCTGCCCGGTGAATTCAAAGTTGTGTGGGATGGTGACACCGCCATCGCCGTCTACAACATCGATGGTGACCTCTACGCCATTGAGGACGTGTGCAGCCACGATGGCGGAGAACTCGCCGGCGGCGAGGTGCATGGTTTCGATGTCGAATGTCCACGTCACGGCGCGCGCTTCGACGTGCGTACAGGGGCGGTGACCTGCCCGCCAGCCTATGAGCCTATCGCCAGTTTTCCCGTGCACGAGGTGGACGGGCAGATATGGACGCGCGACGACCGCTAGGTCATTCACGGAGAGGCGCTGTGGCTCGCGACCGGGGATTGGAAGAACTCGTCAACGATGATCTTGCGGAAGAGCGCGACGTCACCGCGAAGGCGATGTTCGGCGGTTGGGCGTGGCTCATGCGCGGCAACCTGCTTTGTGGTGCGCGCCACGACGGCATGCTGGCAAGACTGGGCAAGGGCAGGGATGGTTGGGCGCTGAAGGTGGAGGGCATCGAGCCAATGATGTCCGGTAGCCGGCGCATGGAAGGCTGGGTGCGGATTGCACCGTCGGTCTATGGCGACGATGTCATGCGCCGCCGACTGCTCGATGCGGCTATCGAGTTCTCGCAGTCGTTGCCTGCGAAATAGCCGAGGACCTCAAAGCCGATAGACGAACGCCAGCGTCGTCGTGAGCTGGTTGCGTGAGCCGTAGCTGCGCACTAGCGAGCTGTTGGCGGCATCACCGAGCAGGCGCGTGTAGTTGACCGCGAAAGCGAAGCCTGTGTGCAGGCTGGTCGGCATGTAGGCGTCGTACTCGAGGGCGACCTGCTGACCGCCGGCGCCAGGAGACCACGGGTCGATGTCGAGTTTGGTCGCCTGATCCGGCGTGACGCCGAAGAAGCGGCGCATCGCTGGGCCGTTCATGGCCTGCCATTGCAACTGCAGGCTGTGATTGAGATAGCCGATCGCGGGCAGGTCGTAGTCGGCATACAGGTTGAGATAGGCGCCCGCACCCTGCGTGTCATGGCTGAGCTCGGTACCCAGGTTGAGTTGCGCCGTGGCCTGGTATTCCAGATAGCCACCGCCGTTGATGCGAGGGCTGAGTGAATCGACGATGCCACCGAGTTTTGGCCCGAGTTCCTGGCGATCACGGCCCCACATGTAGTTGCCGTACAGGCCTCCGCGCCATTGATCACCGTGAATCAGGTCGACAGTCAGGCCGTCGAGCGTGGACAGGGTGATATGCCAGGGAAGTTCGGCCTGGATATAGGGAATGGCCTGGTTGCGGTGGTCCTTCGAGCCCACCCATGCAGGCATGCGTTGCATGCCTGCGCCGAACATATCGGTGGGGCCCTCGGTTACGTCGTCCGCCAGAGCGGTTGCCGAAGCCGTCAACGTCAGCATCAGTGCAGCAACGCGTATCAGCGATGCGGGCAGAAAACAGCGACGGCTCATGCGGGCACGACTCAGGAACGGGGCTTTGCCGGCGCGGCTGCAGCGTTGTCACCGAACTGCACGATCACGCGCTGACCGATACGTAGCGAAGGCGGCGGCGGCTCGTCGAACGCCAGTACGCACTCGACGGTGCGGGTATTGGCGCGGATCAGCGGATCTTCTTCCAGCGCGCTGGGGCCGAACACGGCGCCGATGCGCTGCACGTGCGCGCGCAGTGGCGGAACGCCGCTACCGCTGTCGTCCACCACCTGTGCCTGCATGCCGTCGTGCACCGCACTGACAAAGGATTCATTGAGCTCGGCGCGGACGATACGCGCGCCTTCCGGCAGCAACACGAAGGCGACGCCACCCTGCGGCGAGGCCGTCGCGCCCGGCTGGATGTCGCGTTCGACGATCTGTGCATCGATGGGCGCGATCAGGCTGCGTTGCGACAGCTCGTAGCGCGTGGCTTCGAGCTTCTGTTGAGCCATCGCTTGGGCGGCGTGTGCGTTGTCGAGTTCACCCTGCAACTGCGTGGCGCTGTCCCTTGCATCGTCGGCGCTCTGGCCGTCGCCTGCACCTGCCGCTGCGGCGGCCTGCAGACGACTGGCACGCTGTTGCGCCGCCTTCAGACGCGCCTCCAGCACACTGCCCTGCGCCTGGGCTTGCTTCTGCTCCGCTTCGGCAGCGCTTACGGCCAACTGCGCGGGTCGCGTATCCAGCACGGCCAGCACCTGACCCTTGTGCACATGATCTCCCTCGCGGACCTTGATGTCGGCCACGACACCTTCGCGCGGCATGCTCAGTTTGAGCAGGCCGCCCTCGATATCGATGCGACCACGCGCAACCGCTACATAGGAAGCGGCGGGTGCGGCCTGTGTGTCCGACTTGCCGTTGTCGCCATGCGAGCAGCCGACGAGGGCCGGCGCAACAAGGGCGACCGCAAGGATGGAATGAAGCAAACGCAGGGTCATGCAGAAGGTTCCTCGTGGCCAGACGCCGGCATGGGCGTCGGGGTGGGCACACGGTCGCTAAGGATACGGCCATCCTCCATGGCGAGCACGCGGTCGGCGTGTCCCACCAGTCGCGGGTCGTGGCTGACGCACAGTACCGTGGTGCCGTGCGCGCGGGCGATGCGGTGGAGAATGTCGATGACGATCTGGCCGTTGGCGGCGTCGAGCGCGCTGGTCGGTTCGTCGGCAAAGAGCAGGTCCGGCTCTTTGGCCAACGCGCGCGCGATGGCGACGCGCTGCTTTTCGCCACCGGAGAGCTCGGACGGTCGAAGTCCCATACGCGGCCCCATGCCGACTTCTTCCAGCGAGGCCATGGCGCGGCGGCGTGCTTCACCGCGGGACAGGCCCAGATAGCTCAAGGGAAGTTCTACCTGTTCCAACGCATTGAGCGCGGGAAAGAGATTGAAGCCCTGGAAGACGAAGCCGGTGTGCAGTAGGCGGAAGCGCTCCAGCGCGCGGCTGTCGAGCTGCTCGAGATCCTGGTCAAGCGCCATGACCTGGCCGCCGTCCGGCCGCTGCAAGCCGCTCAGGATCGCCAACAGCGTGCTCTTGCCACAGCCGGATGGGCCGGAAATCAGCGTGAGTTCGCCGGCCCGCACGTCCAGCGTGAGGTCGTGTAGCACCGTGCTGCGGATGTCGCCCGACGTGAACGACTTGTTGACGTTGCGCGCTTGCAGCGATATCGACGGCTTGGATAGAGGAACGGGAGATGCCTGACTCATCGGTTACCTCAACAACGTGGCCGGGTCGGCGCGGCGCAGACTGCGCATGGCCGCCAGCCCCGACACAATCGCAAGGCCCATGCATAGCGACAGGCAGGCCACGGTTACCCATGGACCCAGCGCCACCGGCACGTTGCGGCTGCGCGCAAGCGCCATGGCGAGGACGCCGAGCACGGCGCTGCCGAGCAGACCCAGGGCGCCCACCCAGAACGCCTGTTCCATCACCACTTTGCGCAGTGCGCCCACGCCTACGCCGAGCGCATTGAGCGTGGCGTACTCTCGAATCGAACCGATGACTGCAGCGACCAGGGTCTGGCTGGTGATCACCACGCCGACCAGGAACACGATGCCGGCCAGGAACAGCACACCAGCACCGGCACCGGTATCGAATATCCAATACATCTGTGAGCGGCGGGCGAAATCCCTGGCGGTCCATACGTCGTAGTTGCCGAACGCCCGGTTGCCGCGCAATCGCGCGGCGATATCCTTGGCTTCTGCCGGATCGCGCAGCTTTGCCACGAAGTAGGTCATGCGGTTGCTGTTGGACGGGTCGGTGTCTAGTGACGCTGCCGTCGCGAGGGAGGCCACCACATTGACGCCACCGAGCGCACGCAGGCCGTTGCTTACGCCCACCACGCGTACGTGGTGACCGTTGATGACGGCACTGTCGCCGACTTTGACGCCAAGGTTTTCCAGATCAGCGCGATCGACGATCACCGCGTCGGGTTCGTTGAGGCGCACGCGCAGCTTGGGAGGCAGGGCATGTGCGAACAGCATGCCATCCGGTCGCGCGTTGATGCCGGAGACGAATACCGATACGCCACCCGTGTCGCTTGGGCCGCGCCAGTCGGCATCCACCCAATGGAACGGTTCGACGGCGGTCACCGCCGGGTCCATGCGCAAACGCATTTCCACGCCCGCGTCGATGGACCGCCCGAGGTTGACGCTCTGCGTGCCGGGATAGCCCGCCCACAGGTCGGCCGACGAGCCGGTGATATACACGGCGGCACTGCCGAAGATGCCGAGCACCAGGGCGACCTGTAGCAACTGCAACAGGCCAGCAAAGCCCACCGCCACGACAGCGGGGAGAAAACGACGCCACTCGTAGACGAGTGTCTTGCGTGCGAGCGCGACCATCAGTCCGTGCTCCCGGTACCCGGCGCCTTGGCGGGCATCGGCGGCTTGGGCATGGGTGCGCCGCCCAGGGCCTTGTACAGCGAGACGTAGGCGAGATCGCGCGCGGCGATGGCGCTGACCAGTTCGAGCTGCGCGCGCTGGTTGTCGATCAGGCCATCCTGCACATCGAGGCCGCTGCCGAGATTGAGCTCTGCGCGCTTATGCAGGGCAGCCATGCTGCCATCCAGTGCCTGGGTAACCCGTTGCGAGGCGTCTTCGCGCGTACGCAACTGCTCCAGGTCGCCCATGGCTGTTTCCGCTTCGGCGACACCTTGCAGCACCGCTTGCCGGTATGCGTACACGGCGGCCTTGAGCTGATGGTCCTTGACGTGTGCGGCGGCGACGCGCTGTCCCCAATCGAACAGCGGTACGTCGATGATCGGGCCAAAAGAGGAGATGGCCTCGCCCGTATGCACGCGATAGTTGGACAGAATATTGGCCGACCATTGCAGCGATGCACCGAGGCCGATATGCGGCCAGATATCCGCGCGGCTCATGCCCAGTTCGCCCGCGGCGCGCAACACGTCGGCTTCGGCGCTGGCGATTTCCGGCCGGGCGCGCAGCATGTCGGCGGGCGCAGCGGTGAGCTGCCATTCGCCCAGGCGTGGTTGCGGGCCGGGAGTGAGCCACGCCGGATCAGGTTCGGGCTGCCCAAGCAGCAAGGCCAGTTGCTGTGCGCTGGCGTTGATCGCCTGCTGGGGCTCGGTCAGGGCGGCCTCGGCTCGGGCCAGGTCGGCCTGGGCCTTGGCCACGTCGATCGGTGGCGCCAGCTTCAGTTGTTCGCGTACCTGCACAAGGCGAAGCTTTTCTTTCTGCGCGTCGCGGATGCCCGTGAGCAGGCGCGCCTGTTCCTGGGCCGAACGCAACTCGATCCAGCGCCGGCTGACTTCGGCCACCAGGGACACACGGACGCCGCGCAGGGCGGCCTTCGCACTGTTTTCCTGCCCTTGCGATGCGCGCTTGCTGCTTTGCCACGCGCCGAACAGCGGCAATTCCCACAGCGCGTCGAAACCGGCCACGAAATAGGAAGCTGTGGTGTCCGGGTCGATGACGTCGTTGGTGCGACCGTGCAGGGAGGGCAGGTAGCCATCGCGGGAGTGGTGGTTGGCCGTGCGCGCCGCACGCAGCCGCTCAGCGGCTTGAGCCACGTCGAGGTTGTTCTGCAGGGCACGGTTGACCAGATCGTCCAGGGCAGGGTCGCCCAGCGCCTGCCACCAGCCGCGCAGGTCGGCGGAGGGTGGCGCGACGCCAGCCGGCGCGTTGCGCCAGGCATCAGGGAGCGGCGGTTTGAGCTCGGGCAAGGGGCGGGCAGAGCAGCCCGCCAGTACCACGAGACTGAACGCCAGCAAGCTGCTGGTGAACAGAGGGCGATCCCGGCGAGGCGCAGCTTCCATGTTCGGTAGATCCGGGTTGTTTCGACGCTGAAACACGAAATTCCTGGGGTTTCGGACTACGTTGAAATGGGGGGATGGCAAAGGATACCGGACCTTGCCTACAACTGGCTTATAGGAATGCCTAAAGGCAGGTATCAAAGGAAGACGTTTACGCAGCTTCTTTCGGAAAGAAAGGAGGCCGAAAGGGGGTGAAACCTATTGTGTCACCATCCTGCAAGAGTGGAGCTGCACCTAGTGACTGGTTGGACCATCCTCTGCGACTTTGACGGCACCATCTCCGTTGAGGACGTGATCGACTCGCTGCTCGACCGTTTCGGCCGCCCCGGCTGGGAAACGCTTGAGCAGGACTGGCGCGCCGGTCGCATCGGCTCGCGTGAATGCATGACCGGCCAGGTTGGCCTGTTGGACATGACTCAGGAAGAGCTGGACAAGCACTTGTCCTCCCTGTGGATTGATCACCATTTCCCGGATTTCGTGAAGATGGCCCGCGCCACCGGCACGCCGATGCACGTGGTCAGCGACGGTTTGGATTATGCCATCCGCAAGATCCTCGGCCGTTATGGCCTGGACGATCTGCCGTTGGCAGCCAACCATCTTGCGCCCGCTACGCCGCCGCAGAAGTGGCAGCTCACCTCGCCGTTCCAGGCCGAGGGTTGCCGTAGCGGTACCTGTAAGTGCGCCGTCGCTGCGCAGGCTAGCAAGGGTGGCACCAAGACGCTGTTGATCGGCGATGGCGCTTCCGATTTCTGTGCTGCCGACCGCGTCGATTTCGTCTTCGCCAAGCATCGCCTGATCGAACATTGCCGTGCCGCTGGCATCCCATATGTGCCGATCACCGGTTTCGAGGATGCGCTGGAGCTGCTGCCGCGCCTGCTTGACGGGAGCCTGCTTGCCGAACACGCGCCGGCCTCGCCCGCGCTCGCCATGGTTTCCTGATCAGATCCCCCTCCTGATCGCCCCCTTTCAAACGTTTTCGGATTTTCCCTATGACCGCTTACGACAAGAACGCCGCTGGCGTCGTGATTCCCGACGCGCAGCTGCTGGCTGACGAGGCTGAGTGGAGCTCGTTTGGCGACACCGTGCATTACGTCGACCCGCCGAAGATCTTCCGCCATGGCGAAGGCAGCTGGATGATCGACACCGCCGGCACGCGCTTCCTCGATCTGCAGATGTGGTACTCGGCGGTCAACTTCGGTTACGGCAATAAGCGCCTGAACGACACGCTGAAGAACCAGATCGACGTGCTGCCGCAGGTTGCCAGCCAGTACCTGCACCAGACCCGCATCGAGCTGGCCAAGACCATCGCGGTCGACGCCCAGCAGAAGTTCGGCCTGAAGGGCCGCGTGCACTTCAACGTCGGCGGCGCGCAGGCGGTGGAAGATTCGCTGAAGCTGGTGCGTAACTACACCGGCGGCAAGAGCCTGATGTTCGCCTTCGAGGGCGGCTACCACGGCCGTACGCTGGGCGCCTCGTCCATCACTTCCAGCTACCGCTACCGTCGTCGTTTCGGCCACTTCGGCGAGCGCGCGATGTTCGTGCCGTTCCCGTATCCGTTCCGCCGCCCGAAGGGCATGACGCCGGAAGAGTACTCGGACGCCTGCGTGCGCCAGTTCGCGCGCCTGTTCGAAACCGAATACAACGGCGTGTGGGATCCCAAGGTCAACCAGGCTGAATACGCGGCCTTCTATGTCGAGCCGATCCAGGGCACGGGCGGTTACGTCATTCCGCCGATGAACTTCTTCAAGGATCTGAAGAAGGTGCTGGACCAGTACGGCATCTTGATGGTGGTCGATGAAATCCAGATGGGTTTCTGGCGCACGGGCAAGCTGTGGTCGATCGAGCACTTTGGCGTGACGCCGGATGTGGTCGTGTTCGGCAAGGCGCTGACCAATGGCCTCAACCCGCTGTCGGGTCTGTGGGCACGCGAAGAGTTGATCAACCCGACCATCTTCCCGCCGGGCTCCACTCACTCCACCTTCAACTCCAACCCGCTGGGCACCGCGCTGGGTCTGGAAGTGATCAAGATGGGTTACGAGCTGGACTACGAGACCAGCGTGCCGAAGAAGGGTGCGCACTTCCTCGAAGGCCTGCGCGACCTGCAGAAGCGTCACAAGGAAATCGGCGACGTCGACGGCCTGGGCCTCGCGCTGCGCGCCGAAATCTGCACCGAGGACGGCTTCACGCCGAACAAGGCGCTGCTCGACAAGATGGTCGACATCGGCCTCGCTGGCGACCTGGAGCACAACGGCAAGAAGATCGGCCTCGTGCTCGACGTGGGCGGCTGGTACAAGAACGTGATCACCTTCGCGCCGTCGCTCGACATCACGCACGAAGAGATCGATCTGGCCATCGCGCTGCTCGACCAGCTGCTGACCAAGGCCAAGAAGGAAATGTAAGTCCATGCGGCGCCGTGGGGCGAAACCCACGGCGTCCGATGAAGGTTTGTCTCAAGCTGTTCCCATGCAGGGGAAGTGTGACAACGGCGGCGCCTATGCGTCGCCGTATTTTTTTCAGTCGTCGAGCATGGCGGGGATCGCCGCTACCAGCGCATCGATAGCGCAGCGTGTCTTGGACGGCATGTAGCGCGTGGTGGGCCATACGGCGTGGATGTCCTGCGGCGCGAGGCTGCAACGTCCCCTGACGGTCACCAGCTCGCCGCTTTTGACGTAGCGCGCCAACAGCCATGACGGCAGGCGCGCCAGACCGAAGCCGGCAATGGCTGCCGCGGCGATCATCTGTACATCATCGGTGCTTAGCTGCGGCTGGATGCGCAAAGGCGTCGTCTGGCCGGCGTCATCGCGCAGATGCCAGGGCGAGACGACGCCAGCGCGCGAGTAGCCGATGGCAGCGTGCGCCTCGATTTCTTCCAGCCGCGAAGGCAAGCCATACCGGGCGATGTAGTCGGGCGAGGCGCCGATGCTCACGTATTGCAGTCCCAGCTTGCGCGCAGCCAGACTGCTGCTGTCGCGTAATTCGCCAATGCGCAAGGCAAGATCGAAGCCTTCCTCGATCAGGTCTACCTTGCGGTCGCTGAAGGACATGTCGATGCTCAGCGATGGATGTCGGCGCGCCAGCTCCATCAACACCGGTGCCACGCATAGATGGCCAAACGCAATGGGCAGGCTTACGCGCAGGCGGCCCTGCGGTTGCTGTCGCCCGTCGTCCAGCGCAGCCTCGGCGGCATCCAGTTCGGCCAAGGCGCGCACGCAGCGTTCGTAATAGGCCTGACCATCCTCGGTGAGGTTTTGTGCGCGCGTGGTGCGCTGGAGCAGTCGCACGCCCAGCCGCGCCTCCAGCCTGGCGATGATCTTGCCCACAGCGGAGCGGGTGAGGCTCAGGCGCTCCGCGGCTACGGCAAAACTGCCCGCTTCCACCACCTGCACAAAGGTGGCGACACCATCCAGCCGATCATCTGCACGTCGATTGATTGGTTCTTTCATGGAAGCATTGATGGGATGAATTAGAGTCAATGGTGCCTGTTTGGCGTCGATATAGTAGCTGCTCCCGCACGGAGCACATCCATGTCTTCTTCCGTCTCCCGCAACCGCATGGCATTGGCCGCGGTATGCCTGTCCTCGCTGATGTTCGGGCTGGAGATCTCCAGCGTGCCAGCCATCCTGCCCACGCTGGCGCGTGTGCTACACGGCGATTTTCGCGATATGCAGTGGGTCATGAACGCGTACACCATCGCCTGCACCAGCGTGCTGATGGGTACGGGTACGGTGGCCGACCGCTATGGGCGCAAGCGGCTGTTCCTTGTATGCATCGCGCTGTTCGGCGTCACGTCGTTGCTGTGTGGCTTGGCTTGGAACATGCCGGTGATGATCGCCGGGCGCTTTCTGCAAGGCGCCAGCGGCGGCGCCATGTTGATCTGTCAGGTGGCGGTGCTCTCGCATCAGTTTTCTGAACCAGCCGAGCGCGTGAAGGCGTTTGCGTCGTGGGGGGTGATCTTCGGTATCGGGCTGGGCTTTGGTCCCATCATCGGCGGTGCGATCGCGGCGCTGGCGAACTGGCAGTGGGTGTTCCTGGTGCATGGGCCGCTGGCGCTGGTTACTTTGGCGCTGGCATGGCGTGGTGCCGTGGAGTCGCGCGACCCGCATGCGCAGCGTCTGGATATCGGCGGCATCGTCACCTTGTCGCTAGCGGTGTTCGGTGTGGCCTATGTCATTACCCAAGGTGGCGACATGGGCTTTGCGAGTACGCAGGCCATCGTCATTGCTGCGTTGAGCCTGTTGTGCCTGGTCGCCTTCGTGGTGATCGAGCGATTGGCGGCGCGGCCGATGGTCGACTTCTCGGTGTTTCGCATCCGTCCGTTCTCGGGTGCGTTGCTCGGGTCGGCGGGCATGAATGCCAGCTTCTGGCCTTTCATGATCTATCTGCCGGTCTATTTCCACGATGTGCTCGGCTATGGCGACGTCGTTGCGGGAAGCGCACTGCTCGCTTACACCTTGCCCACGCTGGTGGTGCCGCCGGTGGCGGAGCGGTTGGCGCATCGCTACCGCGCGGGTTGGGTGATTCCTGGCGGGTTGTTCACCATCGGAGCGGGCTTCTTTCTGATGAAGTGGGGCAGCGGTGTAACCCAGCCGAGCTGGTTGAGCATGCTGCCCGGCTGCGTCGTCGCGGGTATTGGCCTGGGGCTAACCAACACCACGGTCACCAATACGACCACCGGCTCCGTACCCTCGGAGCGCGCCGGCATGGCCTCGGGTATCGATATGAGTGCGCGAATGATTTCGCTGGCGATCAACATCGCGTTGATGGGGTTGATTCTGGTCGCCGGCACTAGCGCGGGTTTGTCGCGGGTGATGCCCGGCGATGCAGAGGTGCGTCATTCGGTGGCCGTGGCCATGGCGGGTGGGCAGTCGGTGACACTGGCTCCGCACGTCGTGCATGGCGCACTCGCTCAGGGCTTCCAGTGGGTCATGCTCTACGGTGGTCTCAGCGTGTGGCTGCTGGCGGGGGCGAGCCTGTGGGTGTTCGGCGTTAAAGGTAGCGCGCGTGAGGTCAATGGAGCCGCGCGCGTGTTGTCCTAACTCGGCGTGCGCGACGTGCGCGCTGGCGGGAACACCACTTCCACGCGCAAGCCGCCCGGGCTGCCGTTGAGGAAGCGCACCAGGGCACGATGGCGTTCGGCAATGCGCTGCACGATGGCCAAGCCGAGTCCGGTGCCTTCTTCCGTCATGCCTGGCACGCGGAAGAAACGTTCGCCCAGTCGTTCGAGAAAGGCCGGGGGCACACCCGGCCCGTTGTCTTCCACACTGATGCAGGGGCCTTCAGAGAGCACCGACACGCCGACAGTGAGGATGCTATTGCGACCGGCGTATCGCAGGCTGTTGTCGATGAGGTTGTCCAGCATCTCTTGCAGTGACAGGCGGTCGCCGTCGATCCATACCGGGCCAGCCGGCCCTTCGTAGCCCAGGTCGACGTTGGCGGCAATGGCATCGTGCACGCGCACGCCCAGCAGCTCAGGAATCAGTTGCGCGAGATCGAGGAGTGCCAGTGGCGCGGTTTCGCTCAGTTCGGGTGATTGCGCACGCGTGAGCGCGAGCAGCTGGCTGGACGTGCGGCTGGCGCGCTGTGTGAGGCGAAGAATGTGTTGCAGGGCGTCGGCGACGGTTTCCTTGCTGGGGTCGATCTGCGCGCGCTCGACATGCACGCGCAGCCCCGCCAGTGGCGTCTTGAGCTGATGGGCCGCATCCGCAATGAAACGCTCCTGCAGGGCCAGCATGCCGCGCTGGCGGGCGAACAGACCGTCGATGGTGCGTGTGAGTGGGAGGATCTCCACCGGCACGTCGGCATCGCCGATGGGCGCAAGGTCATGCTCGCGCGCGGCGAGGCGTGCGGTGAGCGGATCAATCTGGCGCAAGCCGACGCGCACGCCATAGAACACCAGGAAGAACACGCTGGCGATCAGCAGCGCCTGCGCCGGAATGCTGAGCAGCAGGATTTCCCGCGCGCGTTGATGACGGTCATGGAACGTCTCGGCCATGGTGACCGTAAGCTGGTCGCTCGGGTCCTGCAGATTGGGGATACGTACCGTGGCGGCGCGCAGTTCGCGAAGTTTCTGCCGGGGTGTATAGAGCGACGTGGAGTAGAGCGCAGGCTCGCCATCGGAACTCGCGGCGCTCAATGGTGCTGGTTGCAGTTCGGCGGAGCCAGCCAGCAGGCCGTGCTTCTGGCTGCTGACGTTGAAGTAGTTGTGTCCTTCCGGCGCGTACTCGAGCAGGAAACGGGCTTGCGGTGAAATCTGTCCGCCGAGGTCTTCCTGGCTGAGCATCTGCGCGAGCGTCATGGCGTCGTCGCCCAGGTCGCGGTCGTGCACGTGGTTGGAGTAGATCAGCGCGCCGCCGTAGGTGATGAGGCTTTCCACCGCCAGCAGTAGCATCAACGGAACCAGTAGCGAGGAAAGCAGGCGGCGACGCAGGCTGGGACGGCCATCGGGCTCGAGCATGCGGTAGAGCCACGGATCGTCCCGCTTCGGCGTCGCCTTGTTCATGCCTGTGTTTCCCTATCTTCCTTCGCCTCTTCCAGCAGGTAGCCCAGGCCGCGGATGGTGCGCACCTGCGTGCCGGAGTCGGCCAGCTTGCGGCGCAGTCGGTAGATGGCGATGTCCAGGCCGTTGTCGGTGAGTTCCTCGTCCCAGCTGCACAAGGCTTCGACCAATTGCGCGCGACTGGTCACGCGGTCGGGGCGTGCGGCGAGGGCTTCGAGCAAGCCGAACTCGCGGGCGGTGAGCTCCAGCGGTTTGTCGTCGATCCATGCGCGGTGACCGGGAAGGTCCAGGCGCAGCCGACCGATGGTGAGCTCGGGCGCACCTTGCGAGGTGTAGCGGCGGAGCAGGGCGCGCACGCGTGCTTCGAACTCCGCCAGTGCGAAGGGCTTCACCAGATAGTCGTCGGCGCCGAGGTCGAGCACGCGCACACGTTCGCGCAGGCCTTCGCGGGCGGTGATCACCAGCACGGGGAGTCCGGTACCGCGCTTGCGCAGTCGCTGCAGCACGTCGGCACCGTCGAGGTTGGGCAGGCCCAGGTCTAGGATCAGCAGGTCGTAGGGCGTGTCCCGCAGGGCGGCGTCGGCCTTGGCGCCATCGGCCACGCTGTCCACGGCGTGACCGCCCTGGCGCAGCGAGGCGCTGACGCCAGCAGAAATGGAGGGATCGTCCTCGGCAATCAGGATACGCATGTCATTGTCCGGAAGGGGCGGTGGGCCAGCGCGTGGGGAGTGCGCGGCGCAAGGTCATTGAATTGCGAGTGATTCTCATTTGTGGCAAGATTCCGGCTCGGTGCCAGGAACAGGCCGCCCAGGTGGGCAGCTTAACGCTCTGGCGGGTGATGAGACAGCGGGCAAGGCGACTCGGTTGCATGGCTTGTCATGCAATGTTGGGCTGATCAAAGAGCCTGTTCAATGTCTCCACGTAGCCCGCGTTGTTCACCCCAAGCGCCCAGCGCGCGGGCTGCAGCGCAGCGCCTGACTGGTGGTCAGGTCAAGCTGCGGACCGCGCGCTGGGCGCTTGGGGTGGACAACCCTCCGGGCCGGGTCTGTTTGCCCGCAGGCCAGCGTCATCACTCAGTCGTGTACGGACGTACACTCCTTCGTTCTTCCTTGTCCTGCGCGCAAACAGCTCCCGGCGCGGGCCACGTGGAGACATTGAACAGGCTCTACGCGACCATCAACAGGCTCTGAAGGCAGGCATGGAATCAGCGGTGCGGTCGCACGACAACAAGTTGCAGAAGAACGGTGCGGCGCCGAGCCGCGCGTTCTGGCTCAAGCAGCTCCATCAATGGCACTGGATCAGCTCCGCGCTGTGTCTGGTCGGCATGTTGTTGTTCGCCGTCACCGGTTTCACGCTCAACCATGCGGGCCAGATCGAGGCGCAGACGACGACCGTGCACCGCAGTGCGCAACTGCCATCACCGCTGCTCAAGGCCGTTGGCGGCGATGACGAGCGCAAGGGCGCGGCGCTGCCCGCTGCCGTGGCGGACTGGATCGCCGGCGCGCTGGACGTGGACGTCGCCGGTCGCACGGGCGACTGGTCGTCCGACGAAATCTATATCTCCATGCCGCGTCCCGGTGGCGACGCATGGGTAAGCATCGACCGCGAAACCGGCAAGGTGGAAACCGAGCGCAGTTCGCGCGGCGTCATCGCGTACCTCAACGACCTGCACAAGGGACGCCACGCGGGCCCTGCATGGGGCTGGTTCATCGACGTCTTCGCGCTGGCCTGCGTGATCTTCTCGGTCACCGGCCTGCTGCTGCTGAAAATGCATGCGGCCCAGCGCGGCGCCACCTGGCCGTTGGTGGCGTTCGGGCTGGTGTTGCCCCTGCTACTCGCGTTGATCTTCATCCACTGACATGAAGGGCGAACGGACGCGCAACGGGATTTTCCTGGCCTGCTGTGCGCGGTTTTGCATCGCTCACGATCTCACTTTTTCTTCTCGCACCCAACCGAGGAAATCATGCGCCGTCTTTCTCTGACTCTTCCCGCCATCTTGCTGGCGGCACCGGCTGTCGCCGCCGATCTCAACGTCACCGTGCAGATTCCGCAGCTCAACGTCGCGGAGTATCACCGCCCCTATACCGCCGTCTGGGTGGAGCGTGAAGATCACTCCGTCGCCGCGCAGTTGGCTGTGTGGTACGCGCAGAAGGAGTCGAAAGAGGGCGCCGGTACCAAGTGGCTGCCCGAGCTGCGCCAGTGGTGGCGACGTGGCGGCCGCGAGCTGCAGATGCCGGTGGATGGAGTGTCCGGTGCGACGCGTCCGTCCGGCGACCAGAAGCTGAGTTTCCATGAAGGCAAGGCGCCGCTGGGCCAGTTGGCGCCGGGCAAGTACGAGCTGGTAGTGGAAGCCGCGCGCGAAGTAGGCGGCCGCGAAGTGGTGCGTGTGCCGTTCACGTGGCCGGCGACGGCGTCGCAGCAGTTGGCCGCGCAAGGTAGCAGCGAGCTGGGTTCCGTCAAGGTCGACCTGGCCCCGTAATCGAAGGAGAACGACGACATGATCAAACTTTCCCTGAAGTGGGGGGCGCTGGCCCTCGCCTTGGCGCTTCCGTTCACCGCGCAGGCGCACAAAATGTGGATGGTGCCCTCGGCCACCAACGTTTCCGGCGCCGATCCGTGGGTGACGGTGGACGCAGCCGTTTCCAATGATCTGTTCTATCCCGACCACATGCCGGTGGCATTGGATCGCGTGGCCATCACCATGCCGGACGGCCAGATGGCCAAGCCGGAGAATGCGCTCACCGGCCAGTACCGCAGTGTGTTCGACGTGCACCTGACTCAGCTGGGCACTTACAAGATCGCGGCCGTGAACGGCGGCTTGTTCGCCAGCTACGAAGTGGATGGCCAGAAGAAGCGCTGGCGCGGCGATGCGGCGGACCTTGCGAAGACCATCCCGTCGAACGCGAAGAACGTTGAAGTGTCCGAGTCGATCAATCGCGTAGAGACGTTCGTCACCAACGGCAAGCCCAGCGACGGCGCGCTCAAGCCCGGTGGCAAGGGGCTTGAGCTGGTGCCGGTGACGCGGGTCACCGATCTCGCCTCGGGCGAGGCGGCCACGTTCCAGCTGCTGCTGGACGGCAAGCCGGCGTCGAACCTCAAGGTGATGGCGATTGCTGGTGAAACGCGCTATCGCAACGCGCAGGACGAGCTCGACGTCACCACCGACAAGGACGGCAAGTTCAGCATCACCTGGCCGCATGCGGGCATGTATTGGGTGAGTGCGAGCACGCAGGACGACAAGTCGAGCATCAAGCAGGCCAAGGTGCGTCGTCTGTCGTACGCGGCCACGCTGGAAGTGTTGCCGCAGTAATGCATCTTTACTGCATTGAGCGGAGCGTGCGGGTATGGCGTCCATGAGCGATCTCATCGTGCAGTCCGTGCAAGGTGAGACCATGGGCACGTTCTGGTCGGCACGCGCTGTGATGCCGGCCGAGCTGTCGCTGGTGTCACGCGCGAAGGGCATTCAGACCGTGCTCGATCTGGTCGATGGACAGATGAGCACGTACAAGCCCGGCTCGGCGTTGTCACGTTTCAACGCGGCGCCCGCCGGAACGTGGCATGTGCTTCCCGCCGAATGCTTTGAAGTCGTCAGGCACGCATTGCAGGTAGCCGGCGAAAGTGATGGTGCATACGACCCCACCATCGGACCACTGGTCAATTTATGGGGTTTCGGTCCGGACGCTGCACGGCGTGAGCCGCCGCCGGGCGATGCGATCGAGCATGCGCGCGAGCGCGTCGGTTGGTGGCAACTCAAGCTCGACGCCGCGACGCACAGCGTGTTTCAGCCGGGTGGCATCTACCTCGATCTATCGTCGGTGGCCAAGGGCTACGGCGTCGATCTGCTCGGGCGGCATCTGGACAGCATGGGCGTCGATGCGTGGCTTGTCGAAGTCGGTGGCGAGCTGAAAGGTAAGGGCAGGAAGCCCGATGGCTCGCCGTGGCGTATCGGCATCGAGCGTCCAGGCGCCGTGACTGGGGCGGTGCAGAGCGTCGACCAACTCAGCCAAGTGGTTTGCCTGTCGGGTCGCGCCATTGCCACATCAGGTGATTACCGCCGCCGCTTCGACGTCGATGGCGTGACCTATTCGCACCATATCGATCCACGAACCGGACGACCGGTGCCGCATACCGTCGCCTCGGTCAGTGTGCTGGCCGTCGACGCGATGCAAGCTGATCCTATGGGTACGCTGATGACGGTGCTCGGTCCAGAGCAGGGCATGGCTTATGCCCGTGAGCGCGGGCTTGCCGTGATGTTTATCCTGCATGGTGATCGTGGGCTGGAAGAACGCATGTCACCGGCGTTCGAGGCAGCGCTGGCATCATGAGCAGGCGGGTCGTTGCGTCCACACCACGTCCCGCGTGGGGCAACGTCCTGCTTTGCCTGTTGCTCACTGCATTGATGCTGGGGTTGATGGCGCTGCATGCGGGCGAGTGGGAATGGCATTCGCCGGGTGTGCTGCGTTGGGTCTGCGCGCTCGCCGCATTGCTCGCGTGGTTGGGTTTCACGGCTTGGCTCGGATGGCATCGGCGGGAACGATCCCGCAGACAAGCGGCGCTCGTTTCGCCTCAGGAGTCGGCTGCGACGGACATGCTGTTCGTTGTGTATGCAAGCCAGACGGGCGTGGCAGAACAGTGGGCCAGGCAAACCGCGCAAAGCCTCCAGCGTGCCAGCGTGCCAGTGCAGTTGGTGGAGCTTGGGCATGTGGATGTGGCGATGCTCACCGACGCGCGTCGGGTGTTGTTCGTTGTCAGCACGACAGGCGAAGGTGACGCACCGGATCACGCCGCACGCTTTGTCACTCACTGCATGCGCGAGCCGCAGGCGCTGGCGTCGTTGCACTACGGCTTGCTGGCGTTGGGCGACAGCGACTACGAGGATTTTTGCGGATTCGGCCGCGCCCTGCAGCATTGGCTGCGGCAAAGTGGTGCGACGGCACTGTTCGATGCGGTGGAAGTGGACAACGGTGACCCCGCGGCGCTGCGGCATTGGCAGCATCATCTGGCGCTGCTATCTGGCGAGGCCGAGTTGCCGGACTGGCAGGTGCCCGACTATCAGCGCTGGCAGCTGGTCGAGCGCACGCGGCTTAATCCCGGCAGCTTAGGCGGCCCATGTTTTCATCTGGCGCTGCGTCCGCTCGAAGGTAAGGCGTTGTGGCAGGCGGGTGATCTGGTGGAGATTGGGCCTCGACATGCCGCTGCCGAGGTTGACGACTGGTTGGCGGCATGTGGGTTCGAGGGCGATGTCTTCGTCGAACAAGCGGGCCGCCGTGTGTCGCTACGCGAATGGCTGATCGCCAGTCATCTTCCCGAACGGGGCGACGTACAGGGCAAAACACCGTTGGACATCGTGGCTGGATTGCAGGCTCTGCCGCATCGCGAATACTCCATTGCCTCGGTGCCGTCGGATGGCGCACTCCATTTGCTCGTCCGTCAAATGCAACGCGAAGATGGTTCATCGGGTATCGGCTCCGGCTGGCTGACCATGCACGCCGACGTGGGTGGCGAGATCGCGTTGCGCATTCGCTCGAACCCTGGGTTTCATGTGCCAGTCGGTGATCGGCCGATGGTGCTGATTGGTAACGGCACCGGGCTTGCTGGTCTGCGAGCCTTGCTGAAATCGCGCATCGAAGCAGGCAGGCATCGAAACTGGTTGCTATTCGGCGAGCGCGAATCGGCCCGCGATTTCTACCACGGCGACGAGATCCAGCGCTGGCAACGACAAGGCCATATTGAACGCCTTGATCTTGCCTGGTCGCGCGAGAATGAATCGCGCGCGTACGTTCAGGATCGCCTGCGTGCCTGCGATGACGTGCTGCGGCAATGGGTTGAGGCGGGCGCCGCGATTTACGTCTGCGGCAGCCTTGCCGGTATGGCGCCCGGCGTCGATGCGGTGTTGCGTGAAACCTTGGGTGACGAAGCCGTTGAACGCTTGCGCGAAGAAGGGCGCTACCGGCGCGACGTCTATTGATGCGTTTTGGCAGTGGGCAAGCGAGCCAGCACGATCTCGCCGCCGCCTTCGATGCGGATGGGATGACCGGGAATCGGGTCGATCCACAGCATGTCATTCGCTTCCAACTGCTGCGAGCGGTGATCGGCGATCACATTGGCACGACCTGACAGCAACAACATGAACCAGCGCCAGCCCGACGGGGCCAGTAGCACCATGGTGCCGTTGAGCGGGCGTGCCATCAGTTCGCCCTGTGCGTCGCCGCGCAACTTGAGATTGAACGTGCGTGTGGGAACACTCGGCAGGCAGGCCTGTGGATCGTTGGCGCCATCGAATTCCGCCATCTGGAAGCGCGACAGGTGTTGTGTGCGACCGTCAGGGAAAGTGATGTCCACAGAGGCGTCGAGCGGCACGAACTGCCGCCGCAGGTCATCATGTGCGGGAAATTCGACTTCCTGATCCATGTTGATCAGGGTCATCTGCCATTCCCACGCCTTATCCTCCGGCCCGCTCGCGATGGGCGTGATGAACGCCGTGCCCTTGGCACAGTGTTCACCCTGGAGGCTATCGGCGGGCAGATGGCTGAGGTGGCTCATGCCCAGGCGCGACGCTTCTCGGGGCAGGGCGGGTAATAGGCGAACACGTGGTTGTGCGCGCCGAAGAAATCCATGTCTTCGATGTGTTCACCGCCGAGCCGTTCGGCCACGCGGTCGGAGGCTTCGTTGCCGATCCTCACCAGGCTGATCACCCGAGGCGAGCTCAGGGTCTGCCATGTGAAATCGAGGATGGCGCTGCCGGCTTCGGTGGCGTAACCGTGGTGTCGGAAATCCGGTTTGAGCATCCAGCCCAACTCGAGATCGGGCCAGCCCTCGGGGCACATCAGTCCGGCGCGTCCGATGAATTCGCCGGTGCCCTTCAGCTCCAGCGCCCACATGCCGTAGCCGCGAAGCTGCCAATGGCCGATCAACATGGCGAGTGAGCGCCACGCGTTGGTGCGGTCCAGCGGTTGGCCATCGCCGATCCAGCGCGTACTGGCCGGGTCGGCGAGCATGGCGGCGTAATCGTCGAAGTGTCGCTCGGCAAGAGCGGTAAGGCGCAGGCGCGCGGTTTCAATAACAGGTATGTCGATCATGATCTTCAGCAAGCAAGTCGGGTGCCATCGAGCAGTGCCGCCAAAGCGTGCGTGCTCGTCCGAAGGCTTTCGATCCATGGCAGGCCTACGATGCGCTGCCCGGTGTCAGCATCGACAAAGACCTCTTCCTCACCCGGAGGTAACAGGTGGCGGTAATCCACCGTGATTTCTGTGCCGGCGGGCAAGTCATGTGCGGCAAACACGAAACCCAGATGCCACAACCCCGTGGGCGCGAAGCTATGGTTGACGTAGCACTCGTCGGGCCAGTCCGGGGACACGGTGTAGCGGTCCTCGAACCAGCGAGCGCTCGCGTAAAGCTGTGCCGATAGCTCCGGCGAGCCGGTCAGCTCGTCGTAGCGATAAGTGCGGTCAATAGCGTCCGGCGCCGACACAATCTGCCCGGCGGCGACATCTTCAAGTAAGAACAACCCCTGACCCGCACCAGCGATGTTCGACGCGGCTATGCGGTAACGCGGAACAATCATGGCAGCCCTAACCGATGGCAAGGCGGCCGAGTGTAGGCGCATCCGGCGAGGGTTTCCAGACCTCGCCGGATGCGATTCTTGTACGCAAGTGCTTGACGGGTTTGGTTATTGCCCGCTGGCCTTGGTCGATTTGGTGCTGGGCTTGGTCGTTGCCGGTGCCGTTGCGGGCTTGGCCGGGGCATCGGCATCGCCCAGCAGGATGGCGCTGCGGTTGCGTTCCAGTGTGGCCGGGCCGATGCCCTTCACGTGCGACAGGTCGTCGGCGCTCTTGAACGGACCGTGCTCGTCGCGGTAAGCGACGATGGCTGCGGCCTTGGTTGGGCCGACGCCGTCCAGCGAGCTGGCCAGCGTGGCCGCGTCCGCCTTGTTGACGTTGACGGGCGTAGCTGCGAAGACCGGCCAGGCCAATGCCAGGGCCAGCAACGTTGCTGCGATCTGCTTGAACATAATGTGTTCCCTTGGTTGACGCGGCCTCTTCGTGGCCGCAGGAAAACTGTGCCGAGACGTCACGCAAAAAACTGTCGGCCGAGCGGAAGCTTCCGTGGCGATTTGTGCCCGGCGCAGCGTGGGCGTTCGGACGGGAGCTCTCGCCGGGGCTGATACAATGGCCCTCTTTTCCCACGCTGCAGGAGTCACTCATGGATACCGCCCGCCTCAACCGTTTCATCAGCGGACTGTGGGATGACGAGATCGTGCCGCAGCTGGTCGAATACATCCGCATTCCGAACAAGTCGCCGATGTTCGATCCCAAGTGGGTGGAACACGGCTACATGGATGCCGCGGTGAAACTGATGGAGACGTGGGCGCGCAGCAAGCTGTCGTCGCTGCCCGGCGCCACGCTCGAGGTGGTGCGCCTGGAAGGCCGCACGCCGCTCATCTACATCGAAGTGCCGGGCACGGGCGATGACACCGTCGTGCTCTACGGCCATCTCGACAAACAGCCGGAAATGACCGGTTGGGCCGAAGGCCTTGGCCCGTGGACGCCGGTGATCAAGGGCGACAAGCTCTATGGTCGCGGTGGCGCTGACGACGGTTACGCCATCTTCGGTTCGCTGGCGGCGCTGCTGGCGCTGCACGAGCAGGGTGTACCGCATGCGCGTTGTGTTGTGCTGATCGAAGCCTGTGAAGAATCGGGTAGCTACGATCTGCCGTACTACGTCGACCATCTGGCTGATCGCATTGGCAACCCGTCGCTGGTGGTGTGTCTCGACTCGGGTTGCGGCAACTACGATCAGCTGTGGCTTACCACCTCGCTGCGCGGCATGACCGGTGGCGAGCTCACTGTGCAGGTGCTGGAAGAGGGCGTGCACTCGGGTGATGCGTCGGGCGTGGTGCCGTCGAGCTTCCGCATCCTGCGCGAACTGCTGAGCCGCCTGGAAGATCAGGAGACCGGCACGATCAAGCCGAAGGAGCTGTACGTCGATATCCCGCCGCAGCGTATCGAACAGGCGAAGAAGTCTGCCGAAGTGCTGGGCACGGCGGTGTACGACAAGTTCCCGTTTGTCGAAGGCATGCATCCGGTGACCGACGACCTCACCCAGCTTGTGCTCAACCGCACCTGGCGCCCGCAGTTGGCTGTCACGGGTGTTGACGGTATGCCGCCGCTGGAAAGCGCCGGCAACGTGCTGCGTCCGAAGACCTCGGTGAAGCTCAGCCTGCGTGTGCCACCGACGCTCAACGGTGCCAAGGCTGGCCAGTTCCTCAAGCAGCTGCTGGAGAAGGATCCGCCGTACGGCGCCAAGGTCACCTTCAAGCTGGAAAAAGACGGCAGCGGCTGGAACGCCCCGCAGTTGTCGGCATGGCTGGAAGAAGCAGTCGCCAAGGCATCGGAAACCTACTTCGGCGCACCGTCTGCCTACATGGGTGAGGGCGGCAGCATCCCGTTCATGGGCATGCTGGGCGAGAAGTTCCCCAAGGCGCAGTTCCTCATCACCGGCGTACTGGGCCCGCACTCCAATGCGCACGGTCCGAACGAGTTCCTGCATATCCCCACCGGCAAGAAGGTCTCGATGGTGGTGGCCGACGTGGTCGCCCGTCATTTCGAACAGGGCGCCAAGGCCTGACGCTGACCGTTGCCCCGGCCATGTGCCGGGGCAACGCATTTTTCGCCCGCGCCGGGCGCCGGTATCGACTGGCCTGATGCCCGTGCGGACATGCAGGGGTTGCCAGTGATGACCGATTCTTCAAACGACTTCTCTTATCTCGCCGCGAACTGGGTATCGGTGCGCGAACGCGTGGACGACGCGTGCCGCTCCGCAGGTCGCGATCCGGGCGAGGTATCGATCCTGCCTGTCAGCAAAACGTTCGGCCCTGAAATGGTGCGGGCGGCCATGGCGTTGGGCTTGCATCGCTTCGGCGAAAACAAAGTGCAGGAAATCCGTAGCAAGTCCGAGGCGCTGGCGGGCGAGGACATCGCGTGGGTGGTGATCGGGCATCTGCAGACCAACAAGACAAAAGACGTGGCGCGGCTGGCCAGCGAAGTGCAGTCGCTCGACCGGTTGGAGCTCGCCGATGCGCTGCAGCGGCGGCTGGAGATCGAGAGCCGCACCATCGACGTGCTCATTGAGGTCAAGACCTCCCCAGAGGAGAGCAAGCACGGTCTGGCGCCCGATGGATTGCCTGCCTTTTTGGACGCGCTGCGCGGCTACGACCGCCTGCGGGTGCGTGGCCTGATGACGCTGGCGGTGCAGTCGGAAGATCCGGCTGCGGTTCGTGCCTGCTTCCGCCGGTTACGCCTGCTGAGGGATGTGGAGCAAGGCCGGGGGCACGATTTGCCGCGCCTTTCCATGGGCATGAGCGGGGATTTTCCCCTCGCCATCGCCGAGGGAGCGACCGAGATTCGGGTCGGTACGGCGATTTTTGGTGTGAGATAAGTCGCAAAACATGCGGTACCGAACGGAACAATTAGTTTACTAATTGATCAATATGTAACCAATTTGACACACTTTTCATCGAAAAATCAGTTAGTTGTCACTCAAGCATGGGCCGTGCCAGATTTCGAAACGATAGAGTTTAGTTAACCCCATCCGAACATACGGCCTTTCTCCCTTTGATAAGTTCACGGCTCCATCACGGCCCGCCGGAAGTAACGGCGGCGTAACTAACGAACCGCAAAGGGATTTGTCCCACATGCCAACGAAGCGAATTCTCGCCGCTGCTGCGCTTGCTGGTGCACTGCTCATTTCCCTTCCGCTCTTCGCTGAACCGCTGACCACCACCCAGGCGACTACGCCGTCTTCGTCTTCCGTCGCTCCGAACCTCATGGGTCAGCTGGCTGTGTTCTCGCCGGCCGCCATGCTGGCTCAGTCCGCCGCCCCGGCCCAGGCCGCCACCAAGGCAGCCGCCGATAAGTCGGCCGGTTGGGGCGATGATGACGACGCCGACAGCGCGGACATGCCGAACGCTGGCGTTGCCGGCAATGCCGTCGTAGCACTCGCCAACGACACGTCCGATCTCCGCAAGACCCTGATCAGCCTGGCCATGCAGCTGCGTGACATCCGTTACGTGCGCGGCGGGCGCGATCCCTCCACCGGTTTCGATTGCAGCGGTTTCGTCCGCTATGTGTTCGCCCATGCCGTCGGCCTCGAGCTGCCGACCAATTCCGCTTCGCAGTTCCTGGCTGGCCTGAAGGTCAACCGCAGCGAGATGAAGCCGGGCGACCTGGTGTTCTTCCGCACCGCAGGCAAGCGCGGCCAGGGCCGCATTTCCCATGTGGGCATCTATATCGCCAACGGCCAGTTCATCCATTCGCCCTCGCGCGGCAAGACAGTGCGCGTGGACAGCCTGGACGAGTCGTACTGGGCCCAGCGTTTCGCTGGCGCCAAGCGCCCGGGTGCACTCGCCCGTAGCTGATTTGGACGTCACCGTCAGTCAAAGGCCGCCCTTGAGGCGGCCTTTTTTTGCCCAAGTATTGTGTTGCTTCAGTCGCCCAGTTGCTGGAGCTCGTCCGACTCGACGATGCGCAAACCGTTTCCAGGTGCCTGCGCCAGCCGCCACATGGCCGTTGCCACGGTGCCGGCCTCTATGCCCCGCCAGCGGCCGGGCAGAAAGCGGGAGAAGGGGGCTGCCAGCACCTCGCCCATGCGTGGCTTGTGACGGGCGCCCAGGAGCAGGGACGGCCTGACGATGGTGAGGCGCGGCCATTCCTGTTTCTGTAGCGCCAGTTCCAACTCGCCCTTGGTCCGGTTGTAGAAGAGGCGCGATGCCGGATCGGCGCCGAGCGCGCTGATCACCAGATAGTGGCTGGCGCCCAGGGCGCGGGCATGCCGACCGAGCGATACAGGCAGGTCGTAGTCGACCATCCGGAAGGCTTCGCGCGAACCGGCCTGCCGGATAGTGGTGCCAAGGCAGCAGAACACGGTGTCGACCTGTCCATGCAACTGGGCGATCAAGTGGCTGACCATGCCGACAGGATTGCTGAGTTTCGGATGCGCGGGCAGGGCGTGGCGCGTCGGGGCGAGTACCTGCGTGACACCTTCGTCCGCAAGCAAGAGCCCGAGCAGCTTCTGCCCGGTCAGCCCGGTGGCACCGGCAAGCAGTACGTGGCGTGGCGCGGCGTTCATGGCGACATTCTATGGCCAGGTTCGTTATTCCAATGGAAGGCTTGCCTGGTTCGGGATAAACCCCATCTCCAGAAATCGTTTTCATGGAGCCGAAGCTGATGCCGCTTTCCCACCTGCTCGACATGCCGGGCGTCCAGACGCCGGAACCCGCCACCCGCGGCTACGTGTTCAACCACACCATGATTCGCGTGAAGGATCTGGCTCGTTCACTGGATTTCTATACGCGCGTGCTGGGTTTCACGCCGGTGCATCGCCAGGACTTCGCGGAAGCTGCGTTCACCATCGTGTATCTGGTGCTGGCCCCGGATCGTAGCGTGATCCCCGAGGATGATGCCGCGCGCCTGCAGTGGGTGCTCGGGCAGCCCGGCGTGCTGGAGCTGACGCATAACCACGGTACCGAGCACGACGAAGGGTTTCATTACCACCATGGCAATGCAGAGCCGCGTGGCTTTGGTCACCTGTGCGTGTCGGTGCCCGATGTGGAAGAAGCCTGTGCCCGTTTCGAGGCCATGGGCGTAACGTTCCAGAAGCGGCTAACCGATGGGCGGATGAGGCACATCGCCTTCATTCGCGATCCGGACGATTACTGGATCGAGATTCTGCAGCCCGCCGCGTACATCGCCTAAGGCTCTTATAGCCCTTGCATGCTCTCCGGGCGGTGGTAGTCACTGCCCGGCTTCCACTGCGGGAAGGTGTCCTCCATGGACAACCGACTGCCCACCATAAAGAGTGCGCGGACGTCTTCGACGGTTCCGCTGAGATCCCATTCGGGATCGAACGTGCCGTGCGCGGCCATAGTGTCACCGGCGGTGGGCGCCGCGTCGGGCTGCGTTGCTGCTGAGCGCGCATAGAGTACGGGCACGCCAGCGCGGGCAAAGCTCAACTGATCGGAGCGAAAGAAGAAGCCTTTTTCGGGCGTGACGTCAGCGGTTACTCGTCGACGCTGCGCGTGCGCGGCATCCATCAGGTAGTCGTCGAGCTGCGATTGGCCGAAGCCGATCACGGCCAGCGCGCTGGCGGGGCCATTGACCGGCAACATGTCGAGATTGATGTCGGCCACTGTGTGGGCCAGCGGCGCTAGCGGATGCTGCACGTAGTAGCGCGAGCCGATCAGGCCGTTCTCGTCCAGGGTGGTGGCGATGAAGAGGATGGTGCGATGCGACTTCGGCGCGCGGTGGGCAAAGGCCTCGGCGATCTCCAGTAGACCCGCCATGCCGGT
This sequence comes from Dyella sp. AD56, assembly GCF_002878475.1. Taxonomy (NCBI): domain Bacteria; kingdom Pseudomonadati; phylum Pseudomonadota; class Gammaproteobacteria; order Lysobacterales; family Rhodanobacteraceae; genus Dyella; species Dyella sp. AD56. Next base: position 340,243 of record NZ_NRDP01000011.1, on the reverse strand, counting down.
AGCGTTGTCGACCGTGCCGTGTGCGGGCTCACCCGGGGCAGGGATGTGGTCCCAATGCGCGGAGTACACGATGGTTTCGTCGGGACGCCGGGTGCCAGTAATCCGCGCCACCACGTTGTGCGACTCGCCATGGGCAATGGTGCTGTCGAAGCGGGTGTCGAGCGTGGCTTCCAGTGGTACGGCGGTGAAACCGCGCTGGGCGGCCTGCCGCTTGAGCGCATCAAAGTCGGCGCCAGCCTGCATGAAGAGCCTCCGCGCAGCATCCGTGGTCAGCCATCCGGCGACCGACAGGCGTGGGGTGCCTTCCTCGCTCTTGGGAAGATCGAATCGCGCACCACTCCAGCTCATGCGCACCGAGTCCCAGGGATAACCGGCAGCATCGGTGTCGTGCACGATGAAAGCAGCGGTGGCGCCTTCGCGTGCAGCCTCTTCGAACTTGTAGTTCCAGCGCCCGAAATAGGTGTACTCGCGACCGTGGAATAGTGCCGGATCCTGGTTGGCCCAGCCCGGGTCGTTCACCAAGATGATGACCGTCTTGCCTTTGACGTTGGCACCGGCGTAGTCATTCCAGTGCTCGCCCGGAGCATCGATGCCGTAGCCGACGAAAACCAGTGGCGATGCTGTCAATGCACTGTGGGTTTGTTCGTCCAGTGTGCCGGCCACCATGTCCTGGCCGAAAGCGAGCGTGGTCGTGCCGTTCTCGGTCTGCACGTCGAGCGTGGTTTGGTCGGTGTGCTGCACGGTTGCCGATATGTACGGCACCGCCTGGAGCCAGCTGCCGTTGTTGCCTGGTTCCAGGCCGATGCGCTTGTACTGCTGGATGATGTAGTCGGTGGTGCGTTGCTCCGACGCACCGCCCACCGTGCGCCCGAGCAGGGCGTCGGAAGAAAGCACCTTCATGTGCTGCGCGATGTCGTCCACCACGATGCCGGGCGAAAAGTTGTTGTACGAAGGCAGTGCGTCTGCACTGCTGTCGTTGCCGGCATTTGTTTGATGGTGCTGGCAAGCGCATAGCGCAAGGCTCAGCAAGGCAAGGGACCACACGTGACGCATAGAAAGAGATAGCTAGATCGGTGCCTTACTCTAACGCGTCCGTGACGACGGAATGCATACCGGCAAGCATGGCTTCCGGTATGCATGCGTCGCAAAAAAATGCGGTAACGATCAGAACGTGTAGTTCACCCCGAGCGTTACGACGCGGCCTCGCGGATCCGCCTGTGTGATGTCGAAGTAGGGCGTGGAAGGATCCCACGGCGGACGCCGGTTTTGCAGGTTCTGTACCGCGAGCGTGATCGTGGTTTTTGCAAGTCCGGTGTAAGCCACGGAAAGGTCGAACGTGCTCCAGTTCTTCACGCGGGTGGGGTAGTCGGGCGTAAGGAGGTTCTCCGGATTCTGCTTGTAGCCATCGACGTAGTACCAAGTCAGCGTGCTAGCCACGTCGCCGATCGACCAGGTGAGCCCGGTGGTGCCGCGCCACTTGGGCAACGAGCCGAAGATGTTGGTGCCCGCGCCGTTCACCGGCGCATCGCCCGCCACCAGTGGCTGGCTGTACTTGAGCAGTCGCGTGATCGAGCTGTCGAGCGAGAAGTCACCCCAGCCCTGCGTGCGCAGTGCCTGATGGAAATCGATGTCCACGCCGTCCGTGGTGAGACTCTGCTGGTTCTGATACTGGTTGTAGATGGTGATGATGCGTCCCTGCGCATCGCGTTGCACGCGCGGGTCTTTGCGCTGTACCAGTGCTGCGTCGTTGTCGGGCCCGATGATGCCGTCCTGCACGATGTGGTAGTAGTCCATGCCAATGCTGGTGTCGGCGCTTGGCGATACGACAAAGCCGGCGTTGTAGTTGGTCGATCGCTCGGGACGCAAATGTGGGTTTGCGGTAAAGACGTCCGTATAGCCACGACGCTGCCCGGGCGTGACCGGATCGTACGGGTCGATCACGGTGCTGTAGCTCACGGCGGTGCTATTGGTGATCTCCGGCAGCGACGGTGCGCGGAAACCACGCGAATACGAGCCGCGTAGCAGCAGCCAGTCCAGCGGCTGGTAGCGCAGGCTGAACTTGGGTGCGAACGCGTTGCCGAAGTCGCTGTAGTGATCCAGTCGTCCCGCAACGTTGGCTTCCAGCGTGGTCAGCACAGGAATATTGAATTCCGCATAGGCGGCATTGACGCTGCGCGAGCCTTGGATGATGTCGATGGCGGGTCGCAGTTCCGACCCGGAAAGCACCGCCTGCGACGTGCGCGAGTTCATCGCTTCATGGCGAAACTGGTAGCCCGTCGCGAAACCTACGGCGCCGGCGGGAAGATCGAACAACTGCGTACTCGCCGTGGCATCCACCGTACTCAGTCGGGAGACGGCCGGTCGAATGGTGGAAAGGCGCAGGGCATCGACCGCGGATGCTGGGTTGTCGTTGCTGGCCAGATCGTAGCCGCCATCGGCCAGTAGCGATTGGAACGCGTAGCGGTTGCCGAAGTCGGTAACGTATTCCTTGAGGCTGCTCTCGGAGTGCTGTGCCGACACATCCCAGTCCCAGGCGCCCGTTTGGCCTTTTACTCCCGCCAGGAAGCGCGTGAAGATGGTGCGGTCGCGCTTGTTGCGTTGACCAACGTCCCACAGGTTGGTGTTCACCGGCGTCGGCACGCCGTAGGGGTTGGCGGGATTGCCCACCGGCAGGGTGGTATCGATGTTCACCAGCCGCTGGTTGGTGTTGTCCCACGCGCGCAAGCCACTGCCGATGGACAGCGGCGCCCCGAAGACGAAGGACGCGTGGCTGCGGCTGTAGATCGCTTCGCCATAACCCTCGATGTTGTCTGTCAACTTCACGGTGGCGCGCAGTACAGCGTGGTATCGCTCCACGCCGGGAATCACCGAGTCGTACTGCGCGGGGTTGTATGCCCAAACCTCGCCGGTTTTGCCTGGGGTAATGGCGCCGTATGGCACTTTCTGTACCGGCCCGACAGCGTTGGCGAAGCCCTGAGTGGGGTCGTTGTTGTAGTAGTTGGTGGGAACCCAGTTGAGCTGTCCACCGGGCTTGTTACGGAAATCGTTGTTGCGCAGCCAGCTCACGTCACTGGCGTTGAGCTGGTTGCTGCGCGTGCCGTCGAGCGCGAAGAACACGTTATAGCCGTCCTTCTTCACGTCGCCGTGGCCGAGCAGCAGGTGAAAGTTGTTCTGCGTCTGCCCGGTGCCTTCCGTGCTCGTACCAAAACTGGCGCCGGCTTCGGCTCCTTGATAGTTCTGGCGCAGGATGATGTTGACCACGCCCGCGATGGCGTCGGAGCCATACACTGCCGACGCGCCGTCCTTCAGCACTTCGATGCGCTCGACCGCGGCGAGCGGAAGGGAGTTGAGGTCGACGAACGTGTCTTGCAGTTGGTAGGCCGTGGCGTAGTTGGCCACGCGTTTGCCATCGACGAGGATCAACGTGTTTTTCTGGCCGAGGCCACGCAACGACATGCCCGCCGTGCCCGCGGAGAAGCTGCCCGTGAGCTGTTCGTTGACGCTATTGCCCGTGTTGGCCGAGATGCCGCGGAGGAAATCGGGAAGCGTGGTTTTACCGCTGACCTTGATCTGGTCTGCGGTGATGACTTGTACGGGGCTGGGGCCTTCGGTGTCGGTGGTCTTGATGTTGGAGCCGGTCACTGTCACCGCTTCCAACTGGGTCGGTTTACCGTCCGTGGTTTCTTCCGCGTGTAGGGCGGGAATCGCCAGCGCTGCAGCGATGGCGAGGGGGAGCAAGCCTGGTTTGAACATGGGGAGCAGTAGTCCTTGTGCGCATGCCCGTCCCTGCTCATGGCCAGGTGGAGGTATGCAGATGAGGACAGCGGGGGAGCTGTCTTGGAATGGCCGTGGGGACGGCTAAAAGGAGAGCGTGGGGACGCTCAGAGCTGAGGGATCAGCCGATCCGACACATTCGACAGCGGCAACAGCACGTCGCGGTATGCGAGCGCGTGCGAATCGTGGTCGAAGCGAGGGTGTGGACGTTGTGCATGTGAATCACCGGAAAGACGGAGTCTTGCGGGTGCGGCGGAGCGCCGCGCGGAGTATCTGCTAGGTCGCGGTCAACAGCCGCAACACATCGCCGCGAGGCGGTGTGCGGTGTCGATGGCCATGCAGAAACTCCGGATGTTCACGATGCAATGTATCCCTGGAAGAACTCGAAGGCCGGTTGGGTTGGCCGTCTGGACGTCCATTTGTCCATCAAGTTTTCACGATGTCAACACAATCGGAGAGGGCGGATGGGGTTTCGCACCGGGTAAACCTTACGATCGGGGCGAAATCCCTTACGGTTGTGCGGCCCGCCCGTTGTCGAGGGAGGTATGCGGCGTATTGTCGCACCTTGCCGGCGTCGAGCCGATTGTCAGCCGCAAGCAAGCGTGGCGGCGCCGAGCCGGTCCAGCTAGGCTTGGGGAGATTCGCTTCGCGGAATAGCGCCCGATATGCCGTTCGACCTGCCTACCGTCACCCGTAACCTGTTGATCGCCAACGTAGCGGTGTTCCTGCTGCAGCAGTTCATGGGCGAAACTCTGTTGACCTATTTCGCGCTGTGGCCGTGGGGGCCCGACCAGGTGGCGCAGGGCGCCCAGGGTCTGGTGTCCGTCGGGTTCCGGCCCTGGCAGCTGGTGACCTACGCCTTCATGCATGGCAGCGTGCTGCACCTGTTTTCGAACATGTTGGCGCTCTATATGTTCGGCGGCCAGATCGAGCGTGTGTTCGGCACGCGCAATTTCGTCATCTATTACTTCGTCTGCCTGATCGTCGCCGCGCTGGCGCAACTGGTGGTGGTGAACTGGTTCACCGGTGGGTTCTACCCGACACTGGGCGCGTCGGGTGCCATCTTCGGCATCCTGCTGGCGTTTGGCATGTTGTTCCCGCACGACAAGATGATGCTGATCTTCCTGCCCATCCCGATCTCGGCCTGGCTGTTCGTCACCCTCTATGCGCTGGCCGAGCTCTACATGGGCGTGACCGGCACGGCAGCGGGCATCGCGCACTTCGCCCACTTGGGTGGCATGTTGGGCGGCTTTGTACTCATCCAATACTGGCGGGGCAAGCTCCCCATCAAGCCGCAGCGCCAGCTCAGGCGTTGATTCTTTCCGTTCTTCGGCTGTTCCCATGACTCAGCACCTCCAGCGCCGCCTGACGCCGCGCCATATCACCTTCATGGCGCTTGGCATGGCCATCGGCGCGGGCCTGTTCCTGGGCTCCGCCGATGCGATCAAGCTGGCCGGTCCGTCCGTGTTGTTCGCCTACATGGTTGGCGGCGTGATGATTTTCATCATCATGCGCGCGCTGGGCGAGATGACCGTACGCGACCCGGTGCCCGGTTCCTTTGCCGTGTATGCGCAGCGTTACCTGGGGTCCTTCGCCGGCTACGTCACCGGCTGGAACTACTGGCTGCTGATGGTGGGTGTGGGCATGGCCGAGGCCACGGCCGTGGGTGCCTACATGCAGGCGTGGTTCCCCGACTGGCCGCGTTGGATTTGGGTGCTCGCCAGCGTGGTGATGATCGGCGGCTTGAACCTGCTCACCGTGAAGATCTACGGCGAGATGGAATTCTGGTTCACCCTGATCAAGGTGGTCACGGTACTGGCGATGATCGCCTGTGGCTTGGCCATCATCTTTCTGGGTTGGGGCAATGGCGGCCAGCCGACGGGTCTGTCGAACCTGTGGTCGCATGGCGGATGGTTTCCGCATGGCGTGCTGGGCATGGTGATGGCGCTGCCCGTGGTGGTGTTCTCGTTCGGCGGCGTGGAAACCGTCGGCATCGCGGCGGGCGAAGCCGCCCAGCCGGAGCGCACCATCCCCCGCGCGGTGAACTCGGTGCTGTGGCGCATCCTGATCTTCTACGTCGGCGCGTTGTTCGTGATCATGGCGATCTATCCGTGGACAGGCCTGGGCGAGCATGGCAGCCCGTTCGTCACCACGTTCGCCAAGCTAGGCATTCCGCAGGCTGCGGGCTTGATCAACTTCGTGGTGATCACGGCGGCGCTGTCGGGTTTCAATAGCACCACCTTCAGCGGAAGCCGCATGCTCTATAGCCTGGCCTGCAAGGGGCAGGCGCCCGCGGGGTTGGGCGGTGTGAACGGGCAGGGCGTGCCGGTGCGCGCCATTCTCGCCACGCTGGCGGTGCTGTTGCTGGCCGTGCTGCTGAACTACCTTGTGCCGGCCAAGGTGTTTGGCATGATGATGTCCATCCTCTCGTTCAATACCGTGTGGACATGGACGATGGTGTTGCTGGCGCACTACAGCTTTCGCCGTCAGATGCGCTTGAACGGTGAGGAGCCGTCCGGCTTCCGCCTGCGCTGGTGGCCGTTCAGTGGCATCGTCTGTCTGGCGTTCTTTGCCTTCGTGGTGGTGATGCTGGGCGTGAACCCGGATACGCGCGTGGCGCTCTATGTCGGTGCGGCGTGGATCGCACTGCTCAGCATCACGTACTACCTCTGTGGCGTGCGTGATCGCATGCTGCGCGTCGAGAAGACGGTCGCCGAAGCTGCCTGACGAGTAGGTAGACTCCCATAAGTCAGGTCGGTCCGCGGCCAAGGGAGTTTGCATGCGCACGATCGGTGTCATCGGCGGCATGAGTTGGGAATCCAGCGCGCTCTACTATCAGTGGATCAACCGCGCCGTAAGGGATCGCTGTGGGCCACTGCATTCGGCGCGCTTGCTGCTCGATAGCCTGGACTTCAGTGAGATCGCCCGCTGGCAGCGCGACGGTGACTGGGATGCCGCAGGCCAGGCGCTCGCCGCATCGGCGCAAAGGCTGGAGGCAGGTGGCGCCGAGTGCATCGTTCTGGCGACGAATACCATGCACAAGGTCGCCGATGCGATAACGGCCACTACCCGCCTGCCGTTCATTCACATTGCTGATCCGACCGGTGAAGCTATTCGGCGGCAGGGCATGGGCAACGTACTGCTGCTGGGTACCGCGTTCACCATGAACGAAGATTTCTATCGGTCGCGCTTGCAGGAAAAGCATGGCGTGCACTGCCTGTTGCCCAACGAGCACGATCGGGGGCAGGTGCATCGCATCATCTACGACGAGCTGTGTGCGGGCGTGATCAACGACGCGTCGCGCGAGATCTATCAAGGCATCGTGGCGAAGGCGCATACCGAAGGCGCGCAGGGCGTGATCCTAGGCTGCACGGAAATCGGCTTGCTGCTGCGGCAGGAAGACAGCCCTTTGCCCTTGTTCGATACCGCAGCGCTGCACGCCAAGGCCGCTGTGGACTTTGCATTGGGCGACGCGGCATAACGCGTCACGCATGCAACGCGGCGGGCATTACGCGTAAAGCGGGCCGTCCCAGCCTTCCAGGTACTTCGGAAGCGCGTCGACGATATCGAATGCGCGCGACGCGTAGAACAGATGCATGGTCGGCGCCAGCCGCTCGGGTAGCTGGCCTGCGTGATGGCGGGCAAAGCGCGCGTTGGGTATGACGATCATGCCTAGCCGGTTCTGCCCATGGACCAGTTCGCCACAGTGGCGGCAGCTGTAACGATGCATGGCGCGCAGCGGATGCGGATAGTCGAGTAGCGCTTCGGGATCGCCATCATGCGTGACCCGCTCCGGCTGCCACGCGGTGGCGGTCAAGAGCGTCGAGCCGTAGAGATCGCGACAGGCGTGGCAGTGGCAGATGGCGCGGGCGACGGGGTCGCCCTGTATCGTCATCACGATGGCGCCACAGTCGCAGCGCAGTGTTTCCGTTCCGGTGTCCGGCATGACTGTTTCCTGTTCCATGGAAAACGTTGTGCTTAGGGCCGCTACGTTTCGTTAGCGGCCCTTATTGCCTTATCGCAGGGCCAGAAAGTCCGGACTCACCACAAAGCGCACGGCGTCCAGTCGCAGGCGTGCCCCTGGCAGCGCCTTCAGCATGGCGGTACGTTCGTCGGCAACAGTGGAGATCTCCGCTTCGCTGATCGCGGGGTTCACTGCGCGCAACGCCAGCAGGCGGGACAGCTCTGCATCGAGCGTGTCGGTGGCCTGCGCCACCGCCTCGTCGACGTGCACCTTGGCGCGTTCGCTGGCGATGGCTTCTGCCTTCTCAAGCATCGGCGGTACCAGCTTGCCGAGGAACTTGCGATAGCGCGCCACTTCAATGGTGCGATCAGCGGCCTTGCGCAAGCCAATGTCACTCGGACGGAAATCCGCGCGCTCGGCCAGGCGTGTGTCGATGGTCACCACGATGGGCTGCGGCGGCAGGAAGCGTTCGGCATCCAGCTTGCGGTCGGCCACGCATTCGATCAGGAACACGGCCTGCAGCAAGGCGCTGCGGGGCGGCAGCACGTCATCGACGAGGAAGGCTGCGTTGCCCTGTTCGTTGGACAACGTGAGATCCAGTGCACCCATCACCATCGGGTGATCCAGCCGCAGCAGCGGCAACTCTTCGCGGGCCAGTGCCACGTCACGCGCGAACGTGACGGCCTGCGGGCCCTCCGAGAAGCCGGGCAGGGCATCGGTGGAGAGGTATTGCGGATCGAGCAGGAGCACCTTGCCACCCAGCTCCTCGGCGTGGATGCCGAAGCGCTCCAGCAGACTCTGGATGAAGGCGTCGCGGCTCGGGTCATTGTCTTCGCGGGTAAACGCCTGCTGCAGTTCATCGGCATGCAAGTCGCGGCTGGCGGCGAGTTCCAGCAGGTGGTCGCGGCCATCGCGGATCAGTGCGGCCATTTCTTCATGGGCGCCACGCGTTTCGGCCAGCAGTACGTCCAGTTCCTGGTCGCGGTTGTCATCGCCACGTGCGTGTTCGTCGGCAAGGCGCGCCAGCGGCTCGCCGAAGCGGCGCAGCAATTCGCGGCCGTCCGCCGGGCTGACGCGGAATGCATCGATGCCCTCGTCGTACCACCGCGCCAGTACGTGTTGCGCGCTGTCCGCGATAGCCAGCACGTGGATGCTGATGTCGTGTTTCTGGCCGATGCGATCGAGGCGGCCGATGCGCTGTTCCAGCAAGTCGGGGTCGAGCGGCAAGTCCCACAACACCAAGCGGTGTGCGAACTGGAAGTTGCGACCTTCCGAGCCAATCTCCGAGCACAGCAGCAGACGCGCGCCATCGGGCTGCGCGAAATACGCCGCATTGCGGTCGCGCTGCACGATGCCCAAGCCCTCGTGGAAGCGGGCCAGACCCACGCCACTCTTGGTGCGCAGGGCCTCCTCCAGTGCGAGCACCTTGGCTTGGCTGCGACAGATCAGCAGGAATTTGTCCTGCGGATGGGCTTCGAGCAGAGCGACTAGCGTGTCGATGCGCGGATCGTTGCCGTAGTCGATTTCAATGGCCGGTGCCGGCTGCTGCATGTCTGCGTGGAACTCCGCCAGCAAGGCCTGGCGGCCGTTGTCGCTCAGCGTGTCCTTGTCGATCAGGTGCCACACCGGAATGCGCTTGGGGAAGCCGCCGATGCTGGCGCGTCGGTTGCGGAACATGGCGCGGCCGGTGCCGTGGCGGTCAATCAGTGCGGCCAGGATTTCGTGGGCGTTTTCCGGTTTGGCCGTGTCGGCGAGGCGAGCAAGCAGCGTCTCGTCGCCAGCGAAGGCGTCGCGCAGCGTGGCTCGTTGCGCGTCGTCGAGCGGCTGACTTTCCAGCAGGCGGTCGGCAATCTTCGACAGGTTATGGAAGGTGTCCGACTCGGACAGGTAGGCGTCCAGGTCGTGGTAGCGCTGCGGATCCAGCAGGCGTAGGCGTGCAAAGTGGCCGCTGCGACCCAGCTGTTCTGGCGTGGCGGTGAGCAGGATCACGCCCGGCGTAGCGGCGGCAAGCTGGTCTACCAGCGTATATCGCGGGCTGGCGGCCTCGGGTGTCCAGGCGAGGTGATGGGCTTCATCCACCACTAGCAGGTCCCAGCGAGCATCGAGCAACTGCTGCGCACGCTTGGGTGACTGCTCCAGGAAGGTGAAGTCGGCGATGACCAACTGTTCGTCTTCAAACGGGTTGGCGCCGTCGCTCTGCTCCAGCGCCTCGCAGCGCTCCTCGTCGTAGATCGCAAAGCTGAGGTTGAAGCGCCGCAGCAGCTCCACAAACCACTGGTAGACCAATGTGTCGGGCAGGAGCAGTAGCACCCGGCCAGCGCGGCCGGTGGCGAGTTGGCGGGCGATGATCATGCCCGCTTCGATGGTCTTGCCCAGACCCACTTCGTCCGCAAGCAGCACGCGGGGAGGGCGGCGCGAGGCGGCGATGCCGGCCACGCGCAGCTGGTGTGGCACCAGACCGATGCGCGCGGCGCCAAGGCCCCATGCGGGCGACCGGCGCGCCTCGGCACGGCGCTTCAGGCCTTCCAGACGCAATTCAAAGTGGGAAACGGGGTCGGTGCGGCCGCCAATCAGGCGGTCGTCGGCCTGGCTCACGCTCTGCTCGTCGTCGAGCTGGCCTTCCTCCAGTTCACGGCCTTCGCCGCGGTACACCAGCAGCTCCTCGCGAACTTCCACCCGCTCGACCAGAAAGGCGATGCCCTTGCCAGCCACGCGTTGTCCGGGGCGGAACTCCGCACGCACCAGCGGCGCCGAGTCGATCGCGTAGGGGCGCAGCACGCCGGCCTTGGCGAACAGCACTTGCACGCCGCGTCCCTCGACGCGAAGCACGGTGCCAAGGCCAAGCTCGGGCTCGGCGGTGGATATCCAACGTTGACCAGGAACAAACATCGGTAAGTGGGACCGGAGGTTACAAGGGGCGCCAATTATCCGCTCTGTGGTTGTGGATGCCTAGCGAAACCCTGGGAGACGGGCCCAATGTCAGTGATGGCCGTCACTTACGGAGGGTGAGAGCTGACCGCTTGTCGGGTAAATCCTTCCAGTAGTCGGCTGCTGACTGGTGGGGTGGAAACGGCTAGGTAGAGTTCGCCCCAAGAGGACCGGCATAGCTCAAGTCGGTCTCGTCACGTCAGCGGGTGGAGCGCTGGCGGCTCTTTAGTCAGGGGGTAACGGTGAATCAGGTGCTAGTTGGCAGCTTTGCCAGTCGATGGCGTGTGCCCCGCGGGCGGCATGTGCCCATGCGCCGTGAACAAGGGTTCACCTTGGTCGAGCTGACGATCACGCTGGCCGTGGCGGCGGTGCTGTTAGTGATTGCCGTACCGAACTTCAGCAACATGATCAACAGCAACCGGCTCACAACGGCGACCAACACCATGATCGGCGCGCTGAACACCGCACGGATGGAGGCGATCAAGCGCAACGGCTCCGTCCAGTTCTGCAGCAATGTGGCCGCTACCAATGCCACTGGCACCACCGACGTGCTGGGCACGGCCTGCGGTACGAATGCCGGAGCAGTTCTGGCGCTCACGGTCGCATCCACTAGCACGGTGCAGGCACCGCCTGTGGCGCTGTCGATTTCTTCGGTGCACGTAAAAGGAACTATCGCGGCGATCCGCTTCAACGGGAGCGGCCTTGGTTACGCCCCGGGACCGATGACCGCTCCGTTTGGTACCGGTGCGAACGGCAGTACGGTCGTGGAGCTTTGTTCGTCAGCACTCAGCAGTAACAACGACCTCCAGATCAACATGGCCGCCGGCAGCATCATCACTTCATCGGCGCCCAGCACGGTGACCTGCCCATGACGCGGCGTATGCAAATTCCCTGCACTGGTCGGCGCGTGGGTTGGCGCCCGGTGGTGGCTCGCCAATCCGGCGTGGGCCTGATCGAGGTATTGGTGGCCGTACTCGTCCTGTCCATCGGTTTTGTCGGCATTGCCGCGCTGCAGGTGCGCTCGCTGTCGATGAACAACAGTTCGATGACGCGCAGCGTGGCGACCATGGACACTTATTCGATCCTCGATGCCATGCGCGCGGATCTGGTCAACGCGCAGAGTGGCGCCTACAACACCAGCACCCCGATCACAGCCAATGCCTGCCCCACCGCCACCGGCTCGTTGGCCAATACGCAGCTCACCCAATGGTGCAACCAACTGGCTGCCGGTCTCGGCGCATCCGCCAGTACCACCGGCAATATCAACTGCGTCAGCTCCCTGGGCTCCTGCACGATCACCGTGAGCTACGACGACAGCAAGTCCAAGTCCACGGCGACTGACACCACCGGCACGCAGACCGTCACCACGCAGGCCATGCTATGAGCCGCTGCACCGCGAAAGCCGCATCCGGCTTCACCCTGATCGAACTGATGGTGGCCATGGTGCTGGGCCTGATCGTCATCGGCGGCGTCATCAGCGTGTTCCTCGCCAACCAGCAGGTCTATCGCACCAATGCCGCGTTGGGCGACGTGCAGGACGGCACGCGCATGTCGTTCGAGATGCTGGCGCAGAACATCCGCGAAGCCGGTCTGCTTGGATGCGGTAACAACGGCCAGGTGGCGAACGTGCTGCCGCAGAGCCCCAAGAACGGCGGTACCGCCTGGTGGGCCGACTGGGATCACAACACCCTGATGGGCTACGGCGCGGGCAGCGCGACGGCCAATCCGGCACTCACCACCGGCTCCGCTGTCGGCAATCAGGTGTCCAACACCGATTCGCTGATGATCCTGAGCGCGGCGGATGGCGGCCTGAGCGTCAACACCCAAACCGCTTCGAGCACCACGTTCACGCTCAATGGCAGCAGCAGCGACCTGGCCGTCAACAAGGTCATGATGGTGTGCGACCCGTGGGAAGCCGCCATCTTCCGTGCCAGCAGCTACACGGCGGGCACCACGCCTGTCATCGGTTACGCGCTGGCGTCGGGTAGCACCACGCTCAATGTCTCCACCAATCTGCGCCCCTACAACACGGTGGGCGGCTTGGCCGCCACCTACGCAGCCAACTCGCCCGTTGCGACGCTCGCAGCGGGCGTCTGGTACATCGGCAACAACCCCGTCAGCGGCAAGTCGCTGTACTTGGCCAGCGTGGACACCACCACCGGCACTGTCACGAATCAGGAGATGGTGCGCGGCGTCACCGCCATGAGCATCTCTTACAACATGCTCAACCAGGCCAGTTTCGTGTCGGCTGCCAGCGTCACCGACTGGTCTGCGGTGGCGGCGGTGCAGGTGAGCTTGACAGTTCAGCAGACCAGTACGGCGAATGCGGGTGTCAGCACGAATGCGGGCGTGGGCAGCACGGCTGCTGGCGCGCCGATTTATCGCAACTACACCGTTACTTCCACCGTGCGCAACCGGGTGAATTGAGATGAGCCGACGACTCCCCATGCGTGTTCCGTCCAACCGATTCCAGCCGAACTCCCGCCAGCGTGGCGTGGCGTTGGCCGTGGCCTTGATCCTGCTGGTGGTGGTCACACTCGTCGGCCTTGCCGCCGTCAGCGGCACGCTGATGCAGCAGAAGATGTCGGGCAATTTCTACGACCGCCAGGTCGCCTTTCAGTCCACCGAGGCGGCCATGCGCCAGGCCGCGCTGGCCATCCAGGCCACCACGACGGCGGCGCCCGCCGGGTTTTACGACTGCAGCACGGCTGCCGCCAACAACTGCCAGTCCAACCCGTTCAACGACACCAATGTGCCGGCCAGCAAAATCACGAACCTGACGAACAATTCCAATTACACCGCCGGCAGCAACATAGCCAGCCAGCCGCAGTACATCGTGCAGTACATGGGCAATTTCCCGTTGCCCGTGCCCCCGGTGAAGCAGACCAGCCACACCTCGTACGGCGGCTCGTCGACCAAGCCGACGGCGGATTTCTACCGCATCACAGCGCGCAGCGGCGACCCCACCGCCACTAATGGCCGCGCCTACGTGGTGCTGCAATCGATGTTCCGCAACTGATCGACGCAAACCATCTGCCGTGGCGGGAACCGCCTGGGCATAGCACGAACGAATCCACGCGCATCGCGCGCCGGAAAGTCTGGAAAGGGGCAAATCCGTGAACAAATCCATCAGCCTGGCCCTGCTTTCGTTGGCCGTCATGTCGGTCAGCGGCAACGCATCCGCCAGCCCCGCTCCCGCAACCACGAACTCCACCTGCGGGCAGGCGGGTGGCACGTGCAGTGAAGACTTCACGGGCGCATCGGCCAGCCTGCAATGGACGACGCTGGGGACGAGCGGCAGCTCGACCGCACAAAATGCCTGCCTCACGGCAGGTAGTGGCACTGGATCCATTCAACAGTGTCCCAGCAGTCTCAGCTACACGAGCGGAGGCACCACGACCAGCTATTCGATTCCTGCGAATGAAACGACGGCTGGCCAGGGCGCCTTGCTGCTCACGCCACCCTTGGGCTACCAAACCGGCGCCATCCTGTCGGGGTTCACTCCGTTTCCATTGAGCCAGGGCGTCAATATCACCTTCACCACCTATACCTTCGGCGGTGATAGCGGTGGTACGGCCAAGAACGGCGCGGACGGCATCACGTTTATCCTCACTGACGGCACCCAGAGCAGCCCAACCACAACGGGCGGCAATGGTGGCGCCATGGGTTACGGTTGCTCCAACGCCAATGCCGGCACTTACCAGGGTATTGCGTACGGTTATCTTGGTCTGGGCATCGATGAATTCGGCAACTTCCTCAACAGCGGCAATTGGGTTGCTGCAAATTCGGATGGTAGTGCCCCGAGCAACGCCATTGTCCCGAATTTCACCCAAAAAGTCGGTGGCACGACGTATTACTGGGTATACGGCGACAACAGCAGTGGTGGCATTTACAACTCCAACGACACCTTCAATAGCGAAGGGTCAAAAAGCAACGGCACCAACAAGTGGGGTGGGTCGGGAAGTTCGCAATACCAGCCCGAGCGCATTGGCTTGCGTGGCTCGGGCAATACGACTTGGTCGGCGCTGAAGTCGCTGAATTCAACCTACTATTCGGGGACGTCGCCCAATTCGAGCAAGATCTATGCAGCTTGCCGATCCGGGCAATACGTTTCGGCGGGCAGCTCAGGCAATTACACATACACCGCGCTTCCTGCCGGCAATTACACCGCCATTCCCGGTGGTTACGCGGTGTTGCCAACTGCGAACCTGATTGCGAACGAGGCGGCGGGTGTTACGCGCAACGCCACGACGTCGTCATCTGGAACCGCGAACCCGATGGCTTGGCCGATTACTTATCAGTTGAAGATTTCAGCCGCGGGTTTGCTTAGTCTTTCCTACAGTTACAACGGCGGTGCCATGAATCAGGTGATGAGCAATACCGACATCACCAAGAGCAATGGCGCCTTGCCTACTTCGCTGCGCTTTGGCTTCTCTGCAGGTACCGGCGGCGACAACAATGTGCACGAGATCACTTGTTTTAAGGCTTCGCCACTGACCTCCACCAGCAGCGCGGCAGCCAACACCATCCAGTCCGGCCAGTACAAGACGGGCACGCAGATCTATCTGGCGAGCTATTCCGCCAGCCCTTGGTGGGGCAGCATGAAGGCCATTCCGCTGGTGGTGACCAGCGGCAGCCTCGCGGCAGCCAGCACGGCGACCTGGGACGGCAAGTGCACGCTCACCAGTGGTCTCTGCGACAGCATGGGTACCAACAGCAGCGGCACCCCGACCACGTCGGTCACCACAACCAACGGATTCGTGACGCCCGAAAACCGTGTACTGGTAACCGCGACGGGCAACGACGTGACCACTAGCGGGTCTGGCGTGGGCTTCTCGATGCAGCAGGCGTTGACCAGTTATCCCTCGGCCGTGCAAACGGCGTTTGCCGCGGGAGGCACCACCGACAGCACTAGCACCATCACCATGACCGGCCAGAACCTGCTGGGCTGGCTGCTTGGTCAGCGCTGCAACGAGCAGTTGTTCAGCACCACGCAATCCACCAGCGGCCCGGGGGAGTACTACACCGACTGCACCAACACCACGGCCACGGGCAACCTGAACCCGCGCACCTATGTGCTGGGTGACATCGTGGACTCCAGCCCCACCTGGGTGGGTGCGCCGGTGACGGGCCAGTACAACGATGCCTTCACTGACGGCCTGTACGGCAGCACGGCTACGACACCGGAAAACAAGACCGGTGCACAAACCTACGGCACGTTCGCTAGCAACAACGCGTCCCGCCTCAACGTGGTGTACGTAGGCAGCAACGACGGCTACCTGCATGGTTTCGAGGCCGGCAGCTTCACTGCCAGCGGCGCCTTCAGCGACCCCACCGGCACCGGTGTCGGCAGCAACGATGGCAAGGAAGTGGTCGGCTACATGCCGTACAACGTGCTGCTCAATCAGGCGGCCCAGCTCACCAACCCGCTTGGCTCGCACCAGTACATGGTGGACGCCACGCCGGGCGTGGGCGACCTGTTTTATAACAACCTTTGGCACACCTGGCTTGTAGGTGGCGTGGGCACCAACGGCCAGGAGATCTATGCGCTGGACGTCACCAATCCGTCCAACTTCACCACCGCCAAGGCGGGCTCGCTGGTGATGGGCGACTGGACCGCTGCCACTCTGCCCCATCTCGGTAACACGATGGGTACGCCTGGCGTGGTGCGCATGCACAATGGCAGTTGGGCGATCATCTTCGGCAACGGCTTGAACAGCGGCATGAGCGCTGGCGTCTACATTGGCTTGGTGGACTCAAGCAAAGGTACGGTGACATTCCTGTTCCTGGATACCGGCGTAGGCTCGAACACCGTCCAAAACGGCATTGCCTATGTCACGCCGGTGGACCTGGATGATGATGGCATCATGGATTACCTCTATGCCGGCGACCTGCAGGGCAACGTGTGGCGCTTTGACGTGACTGGCAGCACCGCAGCCAGTTGGAGTGTCTCCAACTTCCCCGGCAGCACGACATCGACTTGCAGCAACAGTAAAAATATCCAGAGTGGGGCTGTAGTCACCACTACCTGCTCCCCTTTGTTCACGGCAACGACCACGACGACCACTGGCAGTACGACCACCACCATTCCGCAGCCGATCGCCACGGGCATCGTCACTGCAACCATTCAGACCAATGGGGTGAGCCGCAACATGTTGTATTTCGGCACCGGCCAGCAGACGCCGCAAACCGGTAGCTCGGCCGCAACGTACGCGCCCACGGCCAGCGGCTCCAGCGCTGCCAGCCAGCAACAGACGTTCTATGGCATCTGGGATTGGAACATGTCGAACTGGAACACTCTGTCCGGCACGCAATTCGCGGTGCAAACGGGCAGCCCGGTCATTTCGACCAGCAACCTGCAGGTGGTCACTTCCACAAACACGACGGTGACCGGTCAGGGCTCGATCATCGGGTATCGCACCTTGTCCGCCGGCACTACTATTTGCTGGGCCGGTAGCAGTACCTGTTCACCTTCTACGAGCAACACGCTCTACGGCTGGATGTACAACCTGCCGAGCACCAACGAGCAGATCATCTACAGCCCCAGCATCATCAATGGCGCGGTAGTGGTGAATACAGCCATTCCGCCTGCTACGTCCACCACCCAGTGCTTGGCGAACACTCAGACCGGCTGGACGATGGCTTTCGATGCGACCAGCGGCGGCGCCTATGGGCAGAACTTCTTCTCGAGTGTCAACAACGCCGCCAGCGGTGTGCAGGCCAACGCCGTGGGTACGCCTACCGCCGTGACCTACAACGGCCAGGTTTACCTGGTGTCGCAGACCGTCACGGGCGGCGCGTTCGTGCAACGCGTGACCCCGCCGAACGACAACAACCCGGCTCGCGTTTCGTGGCGCGAGATCAGGAATTGAATATGAGCATCCAGCGCCCCTCCAAATTGCATCGCATCGCTTCGTTCGGCTTCACTCTGATTGAGCTGATGATCGTGGTGGCGATCATCGCCATTCTCGCGGCGATCGCGATTCCCTCTTATACGAAGTACGTGGCCAAGACGAACCGCTCGGCGGCCGAGGGCTGCCTGTCCGAGTATGCGAACTACATGGAGCGCTACTACGTCACCAACCTGAGCTACGCCCAGGACACCGAAAGCACGCCAGTGGCGAATCCGGCCATCGGCTCGCCGTCGCCGCTGGTTCTGGACTGCGCGGCGAACTCGCAAACCGGCAGCAACTACCAGTACAGCGTGTCGGCATCCACTGCGACCCCCACTGCGTACACGCTCACCGCGACATCGATCAACGCGCAGCTCACACGTGACACGCAATGCGGCACGTTGACGTTGAACCAGATCGGCACGCGCACCAATTCCGGCACTGGCACGCTAGCGCAGTGCTGGGGCGGTTGATGCTCAGCTCTCCGCCCATTGCCGCAGCAGGTTGTGGTAGGTGCCGGTAAGCTGCAGTACGGCGTCGTTGTCGGCGCCGGTGGCGACAAGGCGTTGGATCGAGGTGTCGAGCTCGAATAGCAGGCGCCGCTTGCCGTCGTCGCGGATCAGGCTCTGTATCCAGAAGAACGCAGCGACGCGTGCGCCACGCGTCACCGGCGCCACGCGATGCAGGCTGCTGGAAGGGTAGAGGATGGCATCGCCAGCGGGCAGCTTCACCTCGTGCTCGCCGTAGGTGTCACTGATGATCAGTTCACCGCCGTCGTATTCCTCGGGTTCGGCAAGGAATAGCGTGCAGGAGACGTCACTGCGCAGTTGTTCGCCGCCGGGCAGGGACATCACCGCGCCATCCACGTGAAAGCCGTACTGGCCACCGCCTTCATAGCGGTTGAAGCGCGGCGTCAGCGTGCGCAGCGGCAAGGTGGCGGCGTGATAGAGCGGCTGTCGCGACAGCGCGTCGAGCACGACGCGGCCCAGTTCTTCGCGTAGCGGCGAAGCGTCGGGCAATTGCTGGTTACGCTTCACCTTGGCGCCCTGATGGCCTACGGTCTCACGCCCGTCCGTCCACATGGCCTCATCCAGCGCCTGCCGCATGGTGCGGATCTGTGTCTGGTCGAGAACATTGGGAAGGTGCAGCAGCATGGTGTGGGAGCCTTGGCCTTGGCACCGTCCCGCGGGCTAGCGGAACGGTGCCCTGTGTCGCGTCAGAAGCGAATATTCGCCGTGATCATGGCCGAGCGCGGCGTGCCTGGCGTGTAACGGTAGCCGCTCTTGTTGATCGCTGCGACATAGTCCTTGTCGAACAGGTTGTACACGTTGAGGCGCAGATCGAAGTTCTTGCTGATGGGATAGGACGCCATGGCGTCGACCACCCAGTACGCTTTCGTGTACGCGGGCGTGCCGATGGCGCTGTCGGTGCCACGTTGCATGTCGCCGTTGTAGCGCGCGCCGCCGCCGATGGTCAGGCCAAACGGCAGCAGGTAACTGGTCCAACTGGTGAAAGCCTTTTTCGGCGTATAGGCGAGATCGGAGGAGCCATCCTCGGCCACGGCCGTGCCCGAGAGCACGCTGGCATTCATGGTGGTGAAGCCTGCGCTTACCCCCCAGTTTTCGGTGAGCTTGCCGACGGCGCTCAATTCCACACCCTGCACACGCTTCTGGCCGATCTGGTAGTAGAGCAGGGTTACCGGATCCTGCACGAGATCGTTGCTTACTGTCGTCTGGTACAGCGCGCCGGTGAGCAGGAGCTTCTCATCGAGCAGTTCCCACTTGGTGCCTACTTCGTAGGTACGGGCGCGCTCAGGCTGTAGGTTGGGGTTGTCCTGGCTGTTGGCGGAGCCCGACAGCGTGAGCGTGTTACCGCCCGGCGGCTCGGCCGACACGGCGTAGTTGAGGTAGAAAGAACCGTTCGGCATCGGCTTGTAGAGCACACCGAGCTTCCAGTTCCAGAGGTTGTCTCCCGCTTTCGTATCCAGACCCTGCACGACGCTACCAGTCGGCAACGTGCCGCACACCGGTCCATTCTTCGCTCCACACTGCACCATGCTGGAGTAGTCGGTGTCGTAGTGATCCATGCGCACGCCGGCATTGACCTGCCAGTGCTCGGCGAACTTCAGCGTGTCGAACACGTACGCCGATGCGGTATTGGTCTTGGCGTTGCTGTACGCGCCGGTCTGACCGTAGTTGAGTCCGCTGACATCCCAGTTGGGGTCGTACAGGTTGGCCGCGGGCCAAGTGGTGCCGTTGAGCGCGGCGAGGCCGACGGTGGTGGCCTTCTCCTGCGTCAATTCGATGCCGGTGCTGAGGTTGTGGGTGATCGCGCCCGTCTCGAAGGTGGCAGTGAGGTTGGCCTGATCGGTGATGATGCGATTGGCCTGATGCTTGAAGGTCGGGTTGCTGCGCGCGATGGTCCAGGTCGACGGATCGGTCGGGTTCGGCGTGAGCAGGTTCGCTGCGGTGCCCATGAACGAGGTGAGCAGGTAGTCCTCAGCAGTGCGCCCCCAACGGAACGTGTTGTGGAACGCGAGCTGGTCGTTGAAGTCGTGCTCGATACGCGTGGTGAACATATCGGCGGTGACGTGATCGTGGTCCGCCGTGGTGCCGTAGAAATTCGACGAATCCACTTCCGGCGCATTGCCGAGGAAGGGGCGCTTCGGATCAGGGCTGCTGTAGCCGGGCAGGCCGATGGTGGGCACGCCGCCGTCGGGCACGTTGTTCTGCCTGACGTGCATGTAGTCGACGTACACGCGCGTGGCGGTGCCCAGGCCGAACGCAAAGCTCGGCGCGACGCCCCAGCGGTTGTTCTCCACTTGGTCGCGACCCGGTACGCCGCTGTCCTGTCCCATCACGTTGAGGCGGAACGCGGATGTGTTGGAAACGGCCTGGTTCCAGTCTGCAGTGACACGGCGTTGGTCGGCGCTGCCATACGACAACGATGCGCTGACGCTATTAGCCAGTTCCGGCTGCTTGCTCACCATGTTGATCGCGCCGGTCGGTGCGGTGCGGCCGTTATCGGTGCTGGCCGGGCCCTTGATCACTTCCACCGACTCAGTATTGAACACGTCGCGCGAAATGGTACCGAGATCGCGCGCGCCATCGACAAAGATGCTGCCCGAGGTATCGAAGCCACGCATGTAGATTGAGTCACCCGTCGAGGTGGTGCCGTTCTCACCGACGTAGAACGTGCCCACGCCCGGGCTGTTACGCAGCGCTTCGGTCAGCGTGGTGGCGCCCTGCTGCAGGAACAGATCCTTGCTGATCACGCTGATGGTCTGCGTGGTGTCGAGGATGGGCTGCGTGTACTTGGGCGAAGACAGGTTGTCGACCTTGTAGTCGCTCGTGGTGGATGCCTGCACCTGCACGCCATCCAGATTCTTTGCGTTTGTGGTGGTCGTGGTGGTGTCGGCAGGTGCATCGGCCGCCAGCGCCGGTTGCGTGAGGGCCATGCCGGTCATCAGGGTGGCAGTAGCCGCGCTCAACGCATGGCGGGTAACAGGGTGCTTGCGGCTGGAGATGTAGGCCATGAAGTGCTCGTCGTAATGGTGGAAGTCCGGTCAGCCGAAGCAACACCGGGCGATTCGACGAGTAGCGGCGGCTGGCGTCGATCGCTGCAATGACTGGAAAAGGGGTTTGGTAGGGCGTTGCCTGATCGGGTGATCCGTTACCTGTGAAAACCCGCCAGCAAGATCTTTTTTTAATGTTATTGCCAATGAGAATGAGTTGCAATTAATCGCAAGTTCTTGCTCTTATTGGCTTTCCATCTTTGGTCGATAGGGCACAGGTATCTGCTTGGCGTACGCTCTCTCGCTTGTGATCAAGGAGAGTTGAACCATGCGCATTCTGGTGATCGGTGCGGGCGCCACAGGCGGCTATTTCGGTGGAGGCCTGTTGGAAAGCGGGGGGGACGTGACTTTTCTCGTACGCGAGAAGCGCGCCGCGCAACTGGCCGAGCATGGCCTGATGATTCGCAGCAGTCTGGGCGACGTCACGTTGCCAGCTCCCTCCACCGTGCAAGCTGGCGATCTGCGCGAAACCTATGACCTGATTCTGCTGAGCTGTAAGGCTTACCACCTTCCACAGGTGATCGAAGACATGGCGCCGGCAGTGGGGTCCAGCACAGTCATCCTCCCCGTGCTCAACGGCATGCGTCATCTCGATCTGCTGGATGCCCGGTTCGGCAAGGAGCGAGTGCTGGGTGGTCAGTGCGTTATTGCCGCCACCCTGGATGCGCAGGGCACGGTGCGCCATCTCAACCAGTCGCACAGCGTCACCTTCGGCGAGCGTGACGGTTCGCGTTCGGAGCGCGTGGAAGGGATTCTCGCGTCCATGTCGAAAGCGAAGTTCGAGCCGCGCCTGAGCACCACCATCCTGCAGGACATGTGGGACAAATGGGTGTTTCTGGCCTCGCTGGCCGGTATCACCTGTCTGATGCGCGCACCGGTAGGTGACATCATGGCTGCGTCCGGTGGCGAGCAAGCCACGCTCCAACTGCTGGAGGATTGCCGCAGCGTGGCCGAACACAACGGGCATGCGCCGAGCGAGACAGTGCTGGCGCGTGCGCGCGGCGTGCTGACCGAGAAAGGCTCTGCGTTGAGTGCCTCGATGATGCGAGATCTGGAGCAGGGTGGCCTGATCGAAGCGGACCACGTGGTTGGCGATCTGCTGACGCGGTCGAAAGCGATGGCAGCCGAGCTACCGATGTTGCGCACCGCGTATGCGCATCTGAAGGCGTACGAAGCGCGCCGCGCACGAGGCAAGTAGTCACTCTCTCGCAAAAGAAAAGGGCGCTGCATGATGCAGCGCCCTTTGTCGTTACGGACGTCTAAACGTCAGCGACGTGTTACCAGATCTTCACCTGCTTGTCGCCCGAACGCACCATGGTGTCGCCCGGCTTGCACTGGTACGCCGTGGCGAAGGCTTCCATGTTGGACGGGGCGCCAATCGCACGCAGCGAGGCCGGTGCATGCGGGTCGGTGTTGAGGTACAGCAGGGCCTGCTTTTCACGCACGCTACCGCGCCACACGCGAGCCCAGCTCAGGAAGAAGCGCTGGTCTTCGGAGTAACCGTCGATCTTCTCGCCGGCTTCCTGCGGGTTCTTCTTCAGTGCATCCTGCAGGGCGTCGTACGCCACGTTCAGGCCGCCCAGGTCGGCGATGTTCTCGCCCAGGGTCAGCTTGCCGTTGACGTGCGCATCCGGCTTGTCCTTGATCGGCGCGTAGTCGTTGAACTGCGCCACCAGGCGATCGGTGCGCTGGTCGAACTTCTCGCGATCTTCCTTCGTCCACCAGTTGACGTTGTTGCCTTCGCCGTCGAACTGGCTGCCTTCGTCGTCGAAGCCGTGGCTGGCTTCGTGGCCGATCACGGCGCCGATACCGCCGTAGTTGATCGCGTCGTCACCGTTGGCATAGAAGAACGGCGGCTGCAGGATCGCGGCCGGGAAGTTGATCGTGTTGTCGGTCGGGTTGTAGTACGCGTTGACCGTCTGCGGGGTCATGCCCCACTCCTTACGGTCGGTCGGCTTGCCGATCTTGTTCAGGTCGTACTGGTAGTTGAACTTGGCGGCGGCCATCACGTTGCCGTAGTAGTCGCCCGACTTGACGTCCAGGCCCGACCAGTCACGCCACTTGTCCGGGTAGCCGATTTTGGGCAGGAAGGTGCTCCACTTGGCGATGGCCTTTTCCTTGGTGGCGTCGCTCATCCAGTCGAGGTTCTGGATGCGTGCCTTCAGCGCGTTGCGCACGTTGTCCACCAGCACCTGCGCACGTTCCTTGGCTTCCGGCGTGAACACCTTGGCCACGTACAGCTGGCCCAGTGCTTCACCCATCGACTCGTTCACGCCGCTGAGCACGCGCTTCCAGCGCGGCTTCTGCTCCGGCTGGCCGGCGAGGGTCTTGCCGTAGAAGTCGAAGCGGTTGTCCTGGAAGGTCTTGCTGAGCAACGGCGAGGCGTCGTCGATGGTGTGGAAGCGCAGGTAAGCCTGCCACTGGTCCGCCGGTGCGCTGGTGAGCAGCTTGTCAAACGCGGCGAAGAACTTCGGCTGTGACAGCGAGAAGCCCTTGTCGACGGTCACGCCCTGCGCCTTGAAGAAATCTTCCCAGCTGAAGTGCGGGGTGACCTTGTCGGCTTCCTTGATGGTGACGAAGTGATACTGGTTTTCCGGGGCGCGCAGTTCCACCGGCGCCAGCGAGGCCTTGGCCAGCTCGGTTTCGAACGAGAGCACCTGGTCGGCCTGCTTCTTCGCATCGGCTTCGGACACGCCGGTCAGCTCGAGCGTCTTGACGATGTGGGCCACGTACGCGTCGCGGATGTCCTTGTACTTCGCGTCGCTGTAGTAATCCTTGGTCGGCAGGCCCAGACCGGCCTGCTGGGTGAAGCCGATCTGCATCTTGGCGTCCTTGAAGTCGGCGCCGGAGCCGAACTGGAACACCTGCATGTCACCCGTGGTGAAGTTCTGCGTGATGTAGCTGGCGACATCCTTGCCCGACTTCAGCGCAGCGATGGCGTCAAGCTTGGGCTTGATCGGGTCGAAGCCAGCCTTCTCGATGGCGGCCTCGTCCATGCCCGAGGCGTACAGGTAGCCGATTTTCTGTTCGATCGAACCGGCCTTGGCGTTGGCGGGGTCCTTGGAGGCGGCATCGACGATGTCGTGCTGGGTGTTGAGGCTGTCCTCGGCCAGCTTGTCGAAAGCGCCCCAACGGGTGCGATCGTTCGGGATCGGGTTGGCTGCGACCCACTTGCTGTTGACGAAACCGTTGAAGTCCTGGCACGCCTGGATGTTGCTATCCAGTTCGCTGATGTCGAACACGCTCTTGGGCGCAGCGGCTGCGGTGGCAGCGGTGCTGGCGGGCGCAGGCGCGGTGCTGCTGGCGGCGGGGGCCTTCTCGGCGTCCTCATGCTTGCCGCAGGCGCTAAGCGACAGGGCGAGGCTCACGGCGAGCGCGATGGGCTTCATATACGGTTTGGTCATGGAACTCCCTCTGTGGATTCGTTGGCTGCGGGGCAGCCAGGGGTGGTAGCGACGCCTGAGGTCCCTGACGTTACCCGGCATCGCGTGAATGACTTTTCAGGCTAGGCCGCAAGTCATGGTCCAGACAGTGTCAAAGGTCAGGGGGCTTGCCTGCAACCCGGGCGAGCCAGGCGCGGGCAGCGGGGGATGGGGCGATGCCCTGCCGTCAGGCCAGCACCATCAGCGCGGGTCGTTACCGGCCAGTGGCCGCGCGGCAAGGCCAGCCAGGGAGCGCTCGTCCACCACCCGTTGCGGGAGCAGAGAGGCGCCGCCGGCATCCAGGGCCAGGACGAAATCCACCTGCGCGTAGCGCACGGTTTCCTTGGGGACTACGGCTCGGCGGGCACAAGCCTCACGGATCAGCCGGTTCAGCGCAAAGCCTTCTTCGAGCAGGATCATCGGCGAGTCGTGCAGTCATTTCAGCCGGAACCGCTTAGCACTGGCGCGTGGATGCATCAGCGGGAGCAGGGCGACCATCGGTTCGTCGCGCAGGCACAGCGAAGGCTTGCGACATCGGCTTAGGAGAGGGCAGTGTCGCCTGCCTCGCCATGGTGTTGGCGGGCTTGCTCAATGTGTTGCTCGCGCCAGCGCCTGCGGCGCTTTTGCGGTAAGCGTCTCATCGCGAAAATCGCAGGAAAATGCGATGATTTTTGTTATTCGCCTGTCACCTTGCACGCCTATCGTCCGCGGCATCAGCGCTTGAGGGGAAGCGCACCACCGCGACCGTAGGGAGCTCTTCATGCGAAACAATCTCGCAGTCTGCATTGCCGCGTGCGTTCTCAGTCTTTCCGCCGTATCCCTTGCCCAGATTCCTGTTCACGCCGAGACGCTGGCCGATGCGAGCTGGCATCACGGTGGGGACGTCCATACGTCCACGCCGATCAAGCATCTGGTCGTGATCTTCCAGGAGAACGTCTCCTTCGATCATTACTTCGCTACGTACCCGAACGCGGCGAACGGTCAGGGCGAGCCGTCCTTCTACGCGCGTCCGTTCACGCCGAAGGTCAATGGCTTGAGCAATGCGTTGCTGACCAACAACCCCAACAAGAACAACAGCGCAAACGGAACCGGTGCGATCAATCCGTTCCGCTTGTCGCGCGCGCAAGCCGCCACGGCCGACCAGGATCACGATTACGGCCCGGAACAGCAGGCATTCAATGGCGGCGCGATGGATCTGTTCCCGAAGTACACCGGTTCGGGTGAAGCCCTGCCGGGCGCGTCTGCCGACGAGGAAGGCAACGGGCAGGTGATGGGCTACTACGACGGCAACACCGTCACCGCCATGTGGAACTACGCGCAGTGGTTCGCACTGAACGACAACAGCTACGGCAGCACGTTCGGTCCGTCCACGCCGGGCGCGATCAACCTCGTTTCCGGCCAGACCAACGGCGTGACGCAGTCGCTCAATGGCAGCTCAGCGCTGGTGAACGACGGCCAGGGCGGCCAGACCCTGGTCAGCGACGCCGACCCGATCGGCGACGTGTGCTCCTCGCCCAGCGGCAGTCAAGTGCAACTCGGCGGCAAGAACGTCGGCGACCTGCTGAATAGCGCCGGCGTAACGTGGGGCTTCTTCGAGGGCGGTTTCGACCTCGCGACGGTGAACACCAACGGCACCACCGGCTGCAAGCGCAGCACGGTGTCGACCGTGACGCAAACCAACAAGGCGGATTACATCCCGCATCACCAGCCGTTCCAGTACTACCCGTCCACCGCCAACCCGACCCACGTGCGCCCGACCTCGGTCGCTATGATCGGCCACCAAGGCGATGCGGCGAACCACCAGTACGATACGAACGACTTCTACGCGGCCGTGGAAGCGGGCAACTTCCCGGCGGTGAGCTTCCTCAAGGCGCCCGGCTATCAGGACGGCCACGCTGGTTATTCCGATCCGCTGGACGAACAGCAGTTCATCGTGCACGTGATCAACTTCCTGCAGAAGAGTCCGGAATGGCGCGACACCGCGGTGGTGATCGCCTATGACGACTCCGACGGCTGGTACGACCACCAGGCTGCGCCGCGTGTGAATGCCTCGAGCACGTCATCCGATGCGCTGGATGGCACCGGCATCTGCAATGCCCGCGGTACGCTGCCGGGCGTCAACAGCAACGGCCAGCCCGTGCAGGGCCGCTGCGGCTTTGGTCCCCGCCTACCGCTGCTGGTGATCTCGCCGTGGGCGCGCAGCAATCACGTGGACCACACGCTGACGGACCAGACCTCGGTGACTCGCTTCATCGAAGACAACTGGCTGCGTGGCGAGCGTCTTGGCGGCGGTTCGTTCGATGCCGTGTCCGGTTCGCTGGAGCACATGTTCGACTTCTTCCAGCCCTTCCCGGAACACCGCAAGCTGATCCTGGACGAACAGACCGGTCAGCCGGTGAAGCAGCCCAAGCCGTGGCCCTGGGCCAGCCAGCCGCATTCGCCGCGCGGTTGATCTGATAGCTTGTTTCAACGCCCCGGACATCGGTCCGGGGCGTTTCCTTTTTCTACAGAGGCGGTGAACCTTGCATCCCTCGCGTCGTCGTTTTCTCCAGGGCATGGGGCTTGTGGCAGGTACGGGTGCGTTGCGCGCGTTCGGTGCACCCATGCACATGGCCATGCATGCCGCGAAGTCAGGCGGTCTTTGCAAGCATGCCGTGGCCGACCAGACCAGCGTGCCTAAGTTGCTCGACCCCTCGCGTCTGACACCGTTCGTCGATCCCTTGCCGGTGCCGGAAGTGCTTCGTCCCAAGGCGGGCACGCCGCTGCGCATCGCGATGCGCGAAAGCACGCAGCGCCTGCATCGCGATCTGCCGCCGACGCGGTTATGGACCTACGGCAACACCATGCCGGGACCCACCATCGAAGCGCGCAGTGGAGAAGCGGTGCATGTGGAGTGGACCAACAGCCTGCCGCAGCATCACTTCCTGCCCATCGACCACCACATCTGCGGTGCCGAGCCGGACAAGCCGGAAGTGCGAGGCGTGGTGCATGTGCACGGTGCGCGTGTTCCGCCAACGGACGATGGCTATCCCACGGACTGGTTCGTGCCAGGGCAATCGCGCAAACAGACTTATCCCAACCGCCAGGACGCGGCGACGCTGTGGTACCACGACCACACCATGGGCATCGAACGATTGAACCTCTATGCGGGTCTGTTCGGCATGTATCTGCTGCGCGACGCGCATGAGCTGTCACTGGGCCTGCCCCATGGCGAGCAGGAGTTGCCGCTGGTGCTCACGGATCGTCTGCTGACCGAGGACGGGCAGCTCTACTACCCGGTATCCGGCGTGAGCGATTCGCCATGGGTGCCCGAGGTATTTGGCAACGTGATGCTGGTGAACGGCGCGCTGATGCCGCGCCTTGACGTGCAGGCCCGTCGCTACCGCTTCCGCGTGCTCAATGCGGCGAATGGCCGCTTCTTCCGGTTGAGCCTGCACGGACAGAAACCGTTCTTGCAGATTGGTAGCGATCAGGGCTTGCTTGCCGCACCGGTGCAGCAGACCAGCCTGTTTCTCGCGCCGGGCGAGCGGGCGGATCTGGTGATGGATTTCGCCGGCATGGGCGACAGCGTCATCGAACTGATGACCGACGCCTTGCCGTTGATGCAGTTCAAAGTGGCGGCGGGGCAGGTCGATGACGACAGCCACGTGCCGCCGGTGCTGCGCGACGTGCCGCGCATGACGGAAGCGAGCGCGACGAATACCCGTGTGCTGACCATCGACGAATATGCCGATTGCGTCGCCGAGCCCATGTTGATGTTGCTGGACGGCAAGCATTGGCATGACCCGGTGAGCGAGAAGCCCCGGCTGAACAGCACGGAGATCTGGAGCTTCCTCAACCTCACCGAGGATACGCATCCGATCCATCTGCATCTGGTGCGCTTTCAGATTCTCGATCGGCGCCCGTTCGATGTGGATCAGTACCTGGAGTCGAAGACCGTCCGCTATACCGGCCCGGCGCAACCGCCGCCGCCGCACGAAGCAGGCTGGAAGGACACCGCGCAGGTCTTCCCGGGCATGGTGACGCGCTACATCATCACCTTCGAGGGCTACACGGGCCGATATGTGTGGCACTGCCATCTGCTGGAGCATGCATCGAACGAGATGATGCGGCCGTTCGAGGTGGTGGCCTGAGGCGGCGTAGATTTACTCCGCGTCCTGAGAAGCATTGCGCAATGCGGCCGGCGAAGCTGGCAAGGTATCAGGGGCAACCGCGCCGCCGGAAATGATGAAAGCCATGGCTTGATCCATGGTCCAGTCGGTGGGCGTCAGTTCGTCCACCGCCACCACTTCCAGGTATCCGCCGGTCGGGTTGGGTGTGGTGGGGATATAGACGGCGGCCATTTCGCGGCCCGTGCCTTCTTCAATCATCACTCGCGTGACAAAGCCCACCACCTTCATGCCACGGCGAGGAAAGTCGATCAGTACCACGCGCTGCACGCCCGACGGCTTCTGCTGTAGCACGGCCATGAGCTTCTTGGTGCCGCCGTAGATGGTTTGCACCAGCGGGATGCGTGCCAGCACTGCATCGAAACCGTCGATCAGTCGCTGACCGATCACACGGTTAGCCAGCCAGCCCAGCAGATACAGCACGCCCAGCGTCAGCAGTAGCGCCACCACAAAGGTGAGCCATGCATTGTTGAGCGCTATGCCCGCCCACGGCGAGGCGGACGATAAGGTGGCCAACAGCGCGGAGGCCAGTGGCGTGCCGATGCCCGCGAGCATGCTCAGCACAAACTTGAACACCACCCACGTCACCCACAGAGGGATGAACGTGAGCAGGCCGGTGAACAGATAGCGTTTGATGCGCAGGCGTTTCATGGGGGAGGGGCCAGGTGAGGGACGCCGCATTGTAGGGCAGCCCGCGCCGCCCGCCCGTTTCGCCTTGGGTGTGATTTTTTTTGCGCGCAGGCGAATCATGGAAGGACATCCGGGGGCGAGTGCATGGCAGGCGATCATCGACATCAGGCATTTGAGGCGCTGCTGCGGGAGCACCGCGGCATCGTGCTGAAGGTTGCCAGCCTCTATGCCAGGAGCGCGGACGACCGAAACGACCTGGTGCAGGAGATCTGCGTGCAGTTGTGGCGTTCGTTTGCCAGCTACGACCCTGGGCGGGCTCGGTTCTCGACTTGGCTGTATCGCATCGCACTGAACGTGGCGATCTCTAGTTTGCGCCGCATGGATGGTGCCGAGCGGCTTGAGCCGCTGCAGTCGCACCACCTGGACACCATCGGCGGCGAGCCGTCACCCGAGCCAGACGAGCGCCTGGTGTTGCTTTATCGCGTCATCGGCGAGCTGGATGCGCTGAACCGCGCGCTCATCCTCCTGTACCTGGAAGACCGCAGCTACGCCGAGATGGCCGAGATTCTCGGCATCAGTGAAACCAACGTAGCCACCAAGCTGGGCCGCATCAAGCAAACCCTGCGCAGCCATATGGCCAGCGCACCGAAGGCGAGGACATGAGCATGGAACTGGAAGAACTGAAAGCCGCCTGGCGTGAGCTGGATCGACGCGTGGTGGATCAGCAGGCGTTGCAGTGGCAGATCCTGCGCGATCAACGCATGGACCGCTTGCGCCGGGGCCTGGGTCCGATGCGCTGGTGGCAATCGGTGCAACTGGCGCTGGGCATTGCGTTGCTGTTGTGGGGCGTGAGCGTGTGGAGCTCGCATCTGCACACGCCGGTGGCTTTCGGCAGCGGCATCGCGCTGCAGGTGTTTGGCACGCTTGCGGCGATCTTCGCGGGGCGGCTGCTGGGCCTGCTGAACGGGATCGACTATGCCTCACCCGTGCTTGATATTCAGCGTCGGTTGGCGGAGCTGCGGCGCTGGCGCGTGCGGGTGGAGGCGCCGGTGTTCGCAGTGCTGGGCAGTGTCATCTGGATTCCGGTGATGCTGATCCTGATCCAGTACGACTTTGATCGCGAGGGGCATGACTATTGGGATCACGCGCACGGCTTGGTGCCATGGATGGCATTGAGCGGTGGCGTGTCCCTGGCGATTGTCGCGCTGGTCTACGTGGTGCTGCGTCGGCTGGGTAAGCGGCGCTGGATGGAAGACCAGTTTGCCGGCACCAGCGTGCGGCGCGCCGAGCGCATGCTCGAGGATATTGCTCGCTTCGAACGCGAATGAAACCGGGCGATGGGGCCCTCAGCGCGCCTTCGGCTTGAGCCTGACGTACAACTGCTTGCGCACGCGAGCCACCACTTCACCGCTACGTGTGACGACGTCCACATCGAACCAGCGCAATACCTTGTCACCGCCTGCCGCCGCCGCGCGCAGTTCGTCGACTACCGTTGGCTCCAATTTGAAGTGGGCGTAGACGTCCTCGCGCCCCGGCGCGACAAAGTCGATCGCCCCGGCCTTGTCCCACACGAAGTAGTCGTTGCCCAACTGATGCATGGCCAGCAGCATCCAGAAAGGATCGGTCATGGCGAACAGGTTGCCGCCGAACTGCGTGCGCACGTAGTTGCGGTTCCAGGGACGCAAGCGCAGCACCACGCGCAGCTCTGACCAGTCTTCCGATACGTGCTGGACGCGGATGCTGTTGAACAGGAACGGCGGCCATAGGTTCATCAGGCGGCGGAAGGTGGAGGCGCGCATGGGCATAGTGGGGCGATGACGGGAGGCTAACTATAGCCGAAACATACGCATGCGTATGGCATGCGTGAGGGTTCACTGATCAAGCCGAAGGAAAGCACGGAAATGCCGTGTTCTGCTTTCACCTCGGCGGAATTCCGTGCCTATACTTCCGCCGGCGACGCGAGGGGTGTCGCCGCACAGGAGAGGGGACAAATGAAAAACGGAATTCGGCGCGCAGCCTTCTGCGCGCTCAGTGTCTTGTCGTACCCGGTGTTTGCCTCAGGCGTCGCGTTCGAAGACCTTGCGCGCCACCTGCAATACAGCGAGGTGAAGATCTCGCCCGATGGTCATCACATCGCGGCGGCAACGGTGGTCAAGGACAAACCATTGTTGGCGCTGTTTGATCTCGACACCATGAAAGGCGGCATGGTCACGCCGCGCGAGGGTAATCAGATCGTCAACTTCTGGTGGGCTAGCGACAACCGCGTGGTCTATACAGAAGGTACCAAGGTATCCGGCTGGGATCGTCCATTCAGCACCGGCGAGATCTTCGCTGTCGACGCCGACGGCACCAATCCGAAACTCTTGTTTGGTTATCGCGCAGGGGGCGACGTTAGGGGCGGCAGCCATATCCAGCATGCGGAGTCCGAGCGTGCCAGCGCGCAGGTCATTGCTACGGTGCAGGACGATCCCAAGCACATCCTGATCGCCGTTACACCGTGGGAAACCGGTGCCGAAGGCGCTTTCGAAGACATTTACCTGCTCGATGTCAATGACGGTTCCAAGCGGCCGTTGGGCAAGGCGCCGTTACGCAACGCGAGGTTCGTCACCGACAACCATGGGAATGTGCGTTTCGCGGAAGGCTATGACAGTCACGCCTACCCGGCGGTGTATTACCGTGAGGGAGATGGCAAGCCGTGGACCCTGCTGTTCCAGGGCTCGACCGAAAAATCCGTGCCGTTGCCTATCGATTTCAGCCGCGACGATAGCAAGGTGTACATGACCTGCGCGGCCCCCGGCAAGGTGGCCGCGCTCTGTCTGTGGGATATCGCCACCCAGAAGTTGGGCGAGCCGGTATGGAGCAGCGCCACTACCGAAATGACGCGGCTCATTTATACGCTCGACGGCATGGATGTGGTCGGCGCGTATTCCGATCCGGATGCGCCAACGGCCGAGGCGTTCGTTCCCGGCTCCGACACCATGAAGGCGATGGGTTTGCTGTCCCGCTCGATGCCGGGCGAGAGTGTTCGCTTCGTGTCGCATTCGCGCGATGGCAGCAAGGCGATCGCGCTGGCGTACTCGTCCATGGATCCGGGTACGTTTTACCTATGGGACAACACCACCGGTCAGGCGAAAGCACTACTGCAGCGAGCAAGCTGGATCAAGCCCAACCAGATGGCGGCCATGCAGCCGATTGAGTTCAAGGCGCGTGACGGGCTCACCATCCACGGCTACCTCAGCATGCCGCCCGGCAAGGAAGAGGCGAAGCATCTCCCCTTGGTGATGTTTATCCATGGTGGACCTTTCGGTATTCGCGACTACTGGGAGTACGACCCCACGGTGCAGGCGCTGGCCACGCACGGTTATGCCGTGCTGCAGGTGAATTACCGGGGCTCGGGCGGCTACGGTGACGGATTCATGGCGGCTGGCTATCGCGAGTGGGGCGGCAAAATGCAGGACGACGTCACCGATGCCACGCAATGGGCGATCAAGCAGGGGATCACCACGCAAGGTCATGTCTGCATCTTTGGCGGCAGCTATGGCGGCTATGCGGCGCTCGAAGGTGTCATGAAGGAGCCCGATCTTTACCGTTGCGCGATCGGCTACGTTGGCGTGTATGACCTGCCACTGATGCTTACGCAGGGCGATGGTTCGGAAAACACATCGGCACGGAGCTTCTGGCGCTCAAGACTGGGTAACGACGAGCAGGCCTTGTCTGCCGCGTCACCGGTGAATCAGGTGGATCGCCTGAAAGCCAGCGTTCTGCTTATCGCCGGTGGCAAAGATGTACGCGTCCCACCGATACATGCCCAGCACATGCGTGCCGCACTGGATAAGCGCAGCATTGCTTATGAGTGGCTGTACAAGGCCGATGAAGGGCACGGGTTCTACGACGAAAAGAACAACGCGGAGTTGCTCCAGCGTGTCACGCAGTTCCTGGACCGCAACATTGGAACAGGTGGTTCGGTGGCCGCCGGCTCGCCGTGAGGGGAGGGGCCGGTATCACCCAGCGGTGATGCCGGCCCGGAGGTTCAGAACAACAAGGACGCCATGCGACGGCGGTAGCTACCCACCAGCTCGGCGTCATCGAGGGTAGTGAACGCAGCCAGCAGGCGCTTCTTGGCCTGGCCATCATTCCAGTCGCGTGCTTTCCCAAGGATGGCAAGGAACTGATCCAGACCGGCAGCGGCGTCACCCTCCAGCAGCAGGCGCACGCCCAGCAGATCGCGGGCGGCCCAGTCACCGGCATCGGCCTGCACACGTTGCTGCAATTCGGGCAGTGACGGTGCGCCGGCCAACGCACGGGCCAGGTCGAGCTGGCTGCGCAGGCGCACGGCGCGAGCGTCGGTGGCAAGGTTGGCAGGCAGCGAGCTCAGCTCTGCCTCGGCCGCATCCGCATGGCCCGCGCGCATCAACGCCAGCGCGAGATCCAGCTTCAGTTCGGCCTGCTCGGGTTCGGCGGCAATGGCCTGTTGCAGGCGATTGATGGCCTCTTCCGGCGATTCCGGTACAACTTCCACGTCATGGTCATTGGCCGCGCCGTCGAGCGCCTGTACATGCCGTTGCAGGAATTCACGCAACTGGCCTTCGGGCAGAGCGCCTGCAAAGCCATCGACGATCTGGCCATCTTTGACCAGCATCACCGTGGGAATGCTGCGGATGCCGAACATGGCCGCCAATTGCTGCGACTTGTCCACGTCCACCTTGGCCAGCCGGAACGCGCCGTTGAACTCGCCAGCGAGCTTCTCCAGCATCGGGCCCAATGTCTTACACGGGCCGCACCATTCCGCCCAGAAGTCCACCAGGATCGGCGTGGTCAGCGAGGCCTGCAGCACCTCGGTTTCGAAATTGTCCTCGCGCACGTCAAAAACATGCGTATCGGCGGTTGTGGCACTCACTGGGAACTCCCGTTGACGGATGCCCTCCACATCAGGGCACCGACCAGCATATCAAGGTTGCGAACCCCCGCCGCTGGCCCGCTGGAGGCCATCTGACCGAACCCTATCGGCGAAAGCTCGGATATTTGCGAAAATCACCACATGACCATGCCACCGCAAGGCATCAAGCCCGCCATCGCCCCACCCACTCTGTGGATCTGCGAGCACTGCGACACGGTATACCGTCGTCGCAAGCTGGCCCGTGGCGAAGTGGCACGTTGCGCGCGCTGCGACGCCATCCTCGCCCGGCATCACAGCCTGAATGTGAACGGCATGCTGGCACTGGTGATCACGGCGATGATCGCTTTCGTGCAGGCCAACATCTGGCCCATCGTGACGCTGGGGCTCAACGGCCAGTTGATCAGCGCCACGCTGTGGGGCTGCATCACGATGATGTGGCAGGAGCATTCGCAAGTAGTGGCGGTCATTGCCGCGCTGACCTTGTTCTTCTTTCCCATCTTGAAAATGAGCTTGTTGTTCTGGGTCTTGCTGTTTGCCCGCCAGCGACGGCGCGCGCCCGGGTTCCGTGCGGTGATGGTGCTGCTTTACCGCATCGGCCCATGGACCATGAGCGAAGTGTTCGTGCTCGGCGCTCTGGTGGCCATCGTCAAGGCCCATATGTATTTCGACGTGCTGCCCAACCCGGGCATCTTCGCCTATGGTGTGCTGATGCTCATCATCACCGCGTTCTCCAGCATCGACGTGCGCCGCCTGTGGGATCTCACTGAGGAGACGCCGGCATGACCGATTTGCCCCGCGCCAGCGACCTCGGCTTGATCGGTTGCCATGTCTGCCGGCTGGTCTGCCGGGACGTCAAGGGCGACAACGCCGTGTGTCCGCGTTGTGGCTCGGTACTGCACAAGCGCAAGTCGAGCAGCTATACCCGAACCTGGGCACTGTTGATCGCGGCCTTTATGTTCTACGTGCCCGCCAACGTGCTGCCCATCATGCGCACGGTGAGCTTGGGCGATGTCGATGACAACACCATTCTTAGCGGGATCATTGAATTGTGGGTCAAGGGATCGCCCGATCTCGCCATTATCGTCTTCACCGCAAGCATCATGGTGCCGGTGCTGAAATTCTTCGCGCTGAGCCTGCTGCTGATCAGTTCGCAGCGGGGCAGTAAGTGGGCGCAGCGTCAGCGGTCCAAGCTCTACCGGCTGGTGGAGTTCATCGGCTACTGGTCGATGTTGGACGTATTCGTGGTGGCGCTGCTTACCGCGCTGGTGCAGTTCGGTTTCTTCAGCCAGGTGGAACCCCTGCCTGGTGTAGTGTTCTTCGGCCTCACCGTGGTGATTACCATGATCGCCTCGATGACGTTCGATCCGCGTTTGATCTGGGATGGCAGAGACTTCGATGACTGATGACAAGAATATCGCCGAAGGCCTGCCCGAGCCCGTAGTACAGCGGCCGCGCATCAACGCCTCATTGGTTTGGCTGGTGCCGATCATCGCGGCGCTGGTGGGCCTTTCGCTGGTGATCCACGCATGGTCCGATGCAGGCCCCACCATCAGCGTGAGCTTCCAGAGCGCAGAGGGGCTGGACCCTGGCAAGACGCCGGTCAAATACAAAAGCGTGGTGATCGGCAAGGTCACCACTGTGCGGCTGAGCGAGGATCGCACCCACGTGGTGGCCAAGGTGGCGCTGGAAAAGAGCGCCAAGAGCTTCGCTACGGCGGATTCGCGCTTCTGGGTGGTGCGTCCGCGGATTGGCCTGGGTGGCGTCTCCGGCATCGACACGCTGCTGTCCGGTGCGTTCATCGGCGCGGACGTGGGCCAGTCACAGGAACCCAAGGACGACTTCGTCGGCCTGGAATCCCCTCCACCGGTGACGCATGGGGCGCCGGGCAAAACCTTCGACTTGCATGCCGACGACCTCGGCTCGCTGGATATCGGCTCGCCCATCTACTTCCGCCGCATCCAGGTGGGCCGGGTGTCGTCTTACCACCTCAACAAGGATGGCAAGGGCGTCACGCTGCAGATTTTCATTGATGCGCCCAGCGACCAATTCGTCACCACCTCCTCGCGCTTCTGGAACGCCAGCGGCGTGGATGTGTCGCTGGGAGCCGATGGCCTGAAGGTGAACACGCAGTCACTCGCCACCGTGCTGGCGGGCGGCGTGGCGTTCCAGGATCCGCCGGGGCCGCATGATGCCTCGCCTGCGCAGGAGAACGACGCCTTCACCTTGTTCAATAACATGGCGACGGCCATGGCACCGCCGGACGGGGAGCCGCGCTACATCCGCATGCGCTTCAGCCAATCGCTGCGCGGTCTGACCGTGGACGCGCCGGTGGAGTTCCTGGGCGTGCCGTTTGGCCGGGTGGTGTCGATCAACCTCGACTTCGACGAGAAGACCCAGACTTTCCCGACCATTGTGGGCGCGGTGGTGTACCCCGCACGCCTCGGCAAGGCGCATGACAAGTTGATGGCCTTGGCAAAGGCGCAGGGTGACGACGAGCAGATGTCGCAGATGATGGGGCGCCTGGTCGACCATGGCCTGCGTGCGCAGGCCCGCACCGGCAACCTGCTCACGGGACAGCTCTATATCGCCATGGACTTCCTGCCCAAGGCGCCGAAGGTTGAGTTCGACGGTCGCGCCAAGCCGCTGGAAATTCCGACGGCACCGGGTGACTTCGATAAGATCCAGCAGCAGATCGCCGACATCGTCAGCAAGATCCAGAAGGTGCCGTTCGACAGCATCGGCAACAACCTCAACGACACGCTGAGCGAGTTGCACAAGACGCTGCAACAGGTCAACGGCAGCGTATTGCCTGAAGTGAAAACCACGCTGCAAGGTGCGCAGAAGACCCTGGGCAATGCCAACAACGCGTTCGCGCCCGACTCGCAGTTGCAGCAGAACCTCGGCGGTAGCCTGCAGGAGCTGCAGCGCGCCGCGCGTTCGCTGCGCGTGCTGACCGATTATCTGGGCGACCACCCGGACGCGCTGCTGCGCGGCCGCCGCGCCGACGACAAGCCATTGCAGGCACCGCTGCCGCCTCCGCCGCAGGACGCGCCATCACAAGGGAGCAAGCCATGACCCGCTGGGGAACTCTGAACCTGGCCATCGCCGGACTGGCGCTGGTGCTGGGGGCCTGCGGTTCGGTGCCGCCCGTGCGCTACTACACGCTGGTGCCTCCGGCCGCTGGTGATGCTACGTCGGCGCCTTCCGCCCGGCCATTCCAGTTCGAACTGCTTCCCGTCACCGTGCCGGCGCAGGTTGATCAGCCACAAATGGTGGTGCGTCAGGGCGGGCAGGGCGTGGCCGTGTTGCAGGGGCAGCGCTGGATTGCGCCACTCGGCGACGAGGTACGCGGGGCGCTGTCCGCCGACCTCACCCGGGATTTCCGCGCCCAGGATGTCACCGGCCTGCCCAGCGAGGGCCAGTCCACCGTGCGCATCAAGCTCGATGTGCGGCGCTTCGACTCCGTGCCGGGCAGCTACGCGTATATCGATGCGGCTTGGAGCGTGCGCCCGTTGAAGGGCGGTGATCCGCTGGCCTGCACCAGCCGCATCAATGAAACGGTGGGCGAGGGGTATGACGCCTTGGTGCAAGGCCATCAGCAGGCGATCAACCGTCTCGCCAGCCAGATCGGCGCCGTGGCCGGCGCGGTTGCAGCTGGGCAGTCGGCCCGCTGCCCCGAGGGCTGAGCCTCTGCACCTGCAGGAGCGCATCCGTGCACTCCTGCAGAAGATCTTGTTCTGGCGCCGTTTTGCCACCGTTTGGCGATGAACGGACCCCAATTCTGCTAGTCTGCCCCGTTCACAGCTGACCGCCGGAAAGGCCGGTGGCAGCCCGCAAAACTTACGGCGCCGGACACACATGCAGGACATTCAGGACCAAGGCAACCAGGACCAGGCCAACGAGCACGGCTACCAGCCGCAGGCGGTGGAAACCGCCGCTCAGACGTATTGGCGCGATCACCGCGCCTACGAGGTGAAGGAAGACGCCTCGCGGCCCAAGTTCTATTGCCTTTCCATGCTCCCGTATCCGTCGGGCGCGCTGCATATGGGCCACGTGCGCAACTACACCATCGGCGACGTGATCAGTCGTTACCAGCGCATGCAGGGCAAAAACGTGCTGCAGCCGATGGGCTGGGATGCGTTCGGCCTTCCCGCCGAAAACGCCGCGATCAAGAACAAGACTGCGCCGGCCAAGTGGACCTATCAGAACATCGAACACATGCGCGCCCAGTTGCAGCGCATGGGCTTTGCGTATGACTGGACGCGCGAGTTCGCCACCTGCCGTCCTGACTACTACCGTTGGGAACAGTTGATGTTCACGCGGTTGATGAAGAAGGGTATGGCCTACCGCAAGAACGCGGTGGTGAACTGGGATCCGGTGGACCAGACCGTGCTCGCCAATGAGCAGGTGGTGGATGGCCGCGGCTGGCGCTCCGGCGCATTGGTCGAGAAGCGCGAAATCCCGCAGTGGTTCCTCAAGATCACCGACTACGCGCAGGAACTGCTCGACGGTCTGGATACGCTGCCCGGCTGGCCCGATGCAGTGAAGACCATGCAGCGCAACTGGGTGGGTCGCTCCGAGGGTCTGGAAATCCATTTCGACGTGGAAGGCGAGAGCGAACCGCTCACCGTCTTCACCACGCGCCCCGATACGCTGATGGGCGTGACCTTCGTGTCCATTGCGGGTGAGCATCCGCTGGCCATCAAGGCCGCGCAGGACAACGCGAAACTGGCTGCCTTCCTGGAAGAGCTCAAGCACGGCGGCGTGTCCGAAGCCGAGCTGGAGACGCAGGAAAAGCGCGGCATGGATACCGGCATCGAAGCCATCCATCCGCTCACCGGTGAGAAGATCCCGGTGTTCGTCGCCAACTTTGTGTTGTGGGGATACGGCACCGGCGCAGTGATGGCCGTGCCCGGTCATGACCAGCGCGACTGGGAGTTCGCCCAGAAGTACAGCCTGCCGATCCGCATGGTGGTGGTCGATCGCGCTGTGCTCGATGCGGTGGCCGAGATCCAGCACGACCTGTCCAAGGGCGTGGGCGCTGACCCGATGCGCGCAGCGCTGGGTGGCGGCAACATCGACGCCTATGAAACCTCCGCAGCGGTGCAACTGATCGAATCGTTCGAAGCGAGCATCCAGGAAGACAGCGCTTTCACCGAGCGCGGCTATTTGGTCAACTCCGGCGAATTCGATGGCATGGATTACAGCCAGGCCTTCGAAGCCATGGCCGCGCGCTTCGAGCGCGAAGGCAAGGGCGTGCGCCGCGTGAACTGGCGCCTGCGTGACTGGGGTGTGAGCCGCCAGCGTTACTGGGGCTGCCCGATTCCCGTCATCTACTGTCCTACGTGCGATGCCGTGCCGGTGCCGGAAGATCAACTGCCGGTGGTGCTGCCGGAAGATGTCGCTTTCTCCGGCGTGCAGTCGCCGATCAAGGCCGATCCGGAATGGCGCAAGACCACCTGCCCGCAGTGCGGTGGTCCGGCCGAGCGCGAAACCGACACCTTCGACACCTTCATGGAGTCGAGCTGGTACTACGCGCGCTACA
This sequence comes from Dyella sp. AD56, assembly GCF_002878475.1. Taxonomy (NCBI): domain Bacteria; kingdom Pseudomonadati; phylum Pseudomonadota; class Gammaproteobacteria; order Lysobacterales; family Rhodanobacteraceae; genus Dyella; species Dyella sp. AD56. The sequence continues at coordinate 300,447 of NZ_NRDP01000011.1, read as the reverse complement.
CCAGCCCCGGTGCAAACGATCAGGTCGACGAACGCGCCAACTACTGGCTGCCGGTCGACCAGTACATCGGTGGCATCGAGCACGCCATCCTGCACCTGCTGTACTTCCGCTTCTATCACAAGCTGATGCGTGACGCGGGCCTGGTGCAGACGGACGAGCCGGCCACCAACCTGTTGTGCCAGGGCATGGTGATTGCTGAGACGTTCTACCGCGACAACGCCGATGGCTCGAAGGACTGGATCAATCCGGCCGACGTGGAGATCGAGCGCGACGACAAGGCTCGCGTGATCGGTGCGCGCTCCAAGAGCGACGGCCAGCCGGTGAAGATCGGCGGTACCGAGAAGATGTCCAAGTCCAAGAACAATGGCATCGACCCGCAGGCGATGGTGGACAAGTTCGGTGCCGACACGGTGCGCCTGTTCTCCATGTTCGCTGCACCGCCGGAGCAATCGCTGGAATGGAGCGAAGCGGGCGTCGAGGGCATGGCGCGTTTCCTGCGTCGCTTCTGGCGCGAAGTGACCACGCATGCGTCGCAGCCGGATCATCCGGTGGTCGACCCGACAGCGCTGGACGCAGGGCAAAAGACGCTGCGCCGCCAGTTGCACGAAACCATCCAGAAGGTCAGCGACGACATCGGTCGCCGCCACTCCTTCAACACGGCCATCGCCGCGCTGATGGAACTACTCAACGCACTGAACAAGTTCAACGACCAGAGCGAGCAGGGCCGCGCCGTGCGCCATGAGGCGCTGGAAGCTATGGTGCTGCTACTCAACCCGGTGGTGCCGCACGTCAGCCACACCTTGTGGCAGGTGCTGGGCCATCCAGAGTCCGTGCTGGAAGACCAGCCGTGGCCGAAGGTGGATAGCGTCGCGCTGGTGCGCGACTCGCTCACGCTTGCGGTTCAGGTCAACGGCAAATTGCGCGGTACCATCGAAGTCGCCGCCAACGCCTCGAAGGAAGAGGCAGAGGCGCTGGCGCTGGTACAGCCGAACGTGGCGGCCTTCCTGGAAGGCCAGACCGTGTGCAAGGTGATCGTGGTGCCGGGCAAGATCGTCAACATCGTCGCAGGATGAAATCCATGAGCCGTGTGTTCAAAGCTTCGCTGCTGTTGATGTCCGTCCTCTCGCTGGCAGCGTGCGGATTCCATCTGCGCCAGAACGTGGCGTTGCCGCCTGCCATGCAGCGCGTGCATGTAACGGTGAATAACAACAACAACCTGCTGCGTGGCCTGGAGCGCACATTGGCGGCTTCCGGCATCACGGTGGAAGAGAAGGCCGGTGTCGACATTGCCGAACTCAATGTTCCCGCTGCCTACTTCAGCACCGATACGCTGACAGTGAACGGCGCCGCCCGCGTCACCGAATACACGGTGCGCTACCAGGTGCAGTTTGAAGTGCATGACGGCGCGGGCCAGCCTTTGGTGCCACGCCAGCGCATCGACCTGCAGCGTGATTTCAGCTACGACCCTACCAATACCATCGGTACGTCGGCTCAGGTCGAAGCGATCCAGGGCAGCCTTAACGACGACATGGTTACGGCCATCTTGCTCCGACTGCAGGCCGCCGGGCGCCATCCTGGCCAGACGGCCGCCGCGGCCGCTGCGCAGGAAGCCGCACCGCCCGCTCAATCCACGCAGCCGGCTTCGTCCAGCAGCACTCACTAAGTACGCCACCGGACCATGCCGCTCAACGCCACGCAATGGCAGAAATCGCTAGCCGCTGATCACCTGTTGCCGGTGTATCTGCTGGCGGGCGAGGAGCTGCTGGTGCTGGAGGCCGCGGATGCCCTCCGTGCCCAGGCGCGCAAGCTCGGCTATGCCGAGCGCGAGGTGCTGGACGTAGGCAACCACTTCGATTGGGACGACTTGGCGCGTGCTGCGGCAGGCATGTCCTTGTTCGCCACCCGTCGCCTGCTGGATCTGCGGCTGCCTACCGGCCGTCCCGGTACCGAGGGCGCCAAGGCCATCAACGAGTTCTGTGCCAACCCGCCGCCGGATGTCACCTTGCTGATCACCGCGATGGACTGGAGCAGCAAGCACGAAGGCGCCTGGACCAAGAACCTCGATGCGGCCGGTGCATTGGTGGTGTTCAATTCACCCCGGCCAAACGAATGGGCGTCATGGATTGGCGCACGCCTCACCTCGCGTGGGCTGTCGGCCACACCGGACGCAGCGATGCTGCTAGCCGAGCGCGTCGAGGGCAATTTGTTGGCGGCGGCGCAGGAAATCGACAAGCTGGTCGTGCTGCACGGCCAAGGCAAGATCGATGCGAAGGAAATGGAAAACCTTGTCGCCGATAGTGCCCGCTACGATGCGTTCAAACTCACCGATGCGGCCTTCGCGGGCGACGGCGGGCGCGCGCTGCACATTCTCGCTGGCCTGCATGCAGAGGGCGAAGAGTTGATCGGCCTGATGGGCTGGTTGGTCAACCAATTGCAGCTCGCGCTTCGGCTTGCCAACGCGCGCGATTTCGCTGCGCAGGCGCGCGCCGAGCGCCTTTGGCCCGCACGCGAGCAGTTGTTCCGCAAGGCACTGCGTCGTGCACCGCGCGAGCACTGGTTGCAGTGCCTCGCGCGCGCGGCACGTATCGACCGTATGGCAAAAGGGCGTGAGCAGGGCAATGCCTGGCTGGAAGCCGAGCGCCTGATCGCCGCCATCGCCGAACCACGGGCGGCCGGCGCGTTGGCATGAAGCCGCTCGCGCTCTTTGGTGGCACCTTTGATCCGGTGCACCTGGGCCATCTCAGCGTGGCCTGGGAGGCCTCCGAACTGCTCGATGCCGACGTGCGCCTGATGCCCGCGCACGTGCCTCCACATCGCAACGCGCCCACCGCATCGCCGGCACAGCGCGTGGCGATGCTGAAGGCGGCATTGCAAGGGCAGGACCGCCTCACCTTGGATACGCGCGAACTGCGCCGCGAAGGCCCGTCCTACACCATCGACACCTTGCGCGAGCTACGCGATGAGCTGGGCGATCGACCGCTTGTCCTGCTGCTTGGCGCCGATGCTTTCGCCGGCCTGCCGAGCTGGCAGAGCTGGCGCGATCTGTTCGACTATGCCCATATCGGCGTACTCAATCGCCCCGGTATCGATGCCAAGTGGTCCGTGGATCTGGCCGTGGAGATACTCCCTCGTCGCACGACCGATACGAGGGAGCTGCACGAATTGCCAGCAGGCAAAGTCATCGAACTGGCAGTTACGCCGCTGGAGATTTCCGCAACACGCATCCGCGAGTTGCTCGCGGAAGGTCGCGACCCACGTTATTTGCTGCCCTGCGGCTTGTTCGAGGACGCATCCGTCCTCGCCCCCTATCGGGCAAAGCCAACACAGTAAAAACGCGCTCGCGTATACCTGATGGAGAGGGCAGTGATGCTGCCCTCTAACGGCGGCTGCTCATCTCTTAAGCGCGTTCTACGATGCCCTGGGCACAAACCGCATCGCTACCGAATTCATGCAATAACGCAGCCCTGTCGGCGGCGGGCCATCGTCGAACACATGCCCGAGATGGCTATCGCAGCCCGCACACGTCACCGCGATGCGTTCCATGCCAAACGTGCTGTCGTGGATCTCGATCACATTCTGCTTGGCGATGGGCTGCCAGAAACTCGGCCAGCCTGTGCCGGAATCGAACTGAGTTGCGGCGTCGAACAACGCAGTGTCGCATGCGGGACAACGATACAGGCCGGGCCCTGTTTTTTCGTGCGGGCCGCTGAAGGCGCGCTCGGTACCCGCATGGCGCATCACGTAGTACGCGTCATCGCTTAGCCGTTCGTGCCATTGGGCATCGTTGAGCACGAGCTTGCGCACATGGCATACGCCCAGCTTGTGGCCGTCGTCGGCAAAGCAGGCCAGCAATACGTCTGCGCCGGTGGCTGCAGGTGTGGCCGCCATCGCCTCACCGCTCATCGCGCCACGCTTGAATAGCGCTGGAAGTGCAAAGCCTCCGATGGCAGCAACCGCTCCTCCTGTGAGCGCCGCGCGCAGAAAACGGCGGCGCTCCAGCTTCACGATGTCCTGTGTACGGGACATGGCAACCTCCACGAGGTGTGTGATGTCGATCAGCCAAAAGTGAAGGCGTAGGCCTGAACTCCGGGATCGAGGAAGGTGATTTCGAAAGTGCGTTCGCCGGTGCCGTTGGCCTGGCGGATCAGTTGATAAAGACGTTGCGACGTCACCGTGCCGTTGCCGTCGGTATCGATATCCATGCCGTGGTCCGCGTCTGGCGCCTTGCCATCGATGGTGACGCGGAAGCGCACCGGCTTGCCGTCCTTGCCTGGGCCCAGCACCAGATGCAGGTCGCGTCCGCGGAAGCGATACACGATGCGACCGTTTGCGTTATCCAGTCGCGCATTCTCGTCGCGCACGGTCCAGCGGCCATTCAGCGCCCACTGGTTGACCATCAACGTATCGGGCGCGTGATAGGTCCATGCATCGTCATGAGCCACCTTGCCGCCTGCGAAATTCGCCGCGCGTGCGTAGCCGACGTAGGTTTCCGGCGAGCGCATCGCGTCGCCCGATCCGACTGCTTCCGCACCCTGCGCGCCGGACTGTACGTAACCGCCCGGAAGATCTTTCTGTCCGGCTTCGGTAAGCAACTGGCGGATCACATCCTCGCTCTGCGCGTACTCACCCTCACCAAAGTGGTGATGACGGATGCGACCCTGTGTGTCGATGAAGTAGTGCGCAGGCCAGTACTCGTTGTGGAAGCCCTTCCAGATCGCGTAGTCGTTATCGAGTGCCACCGGATAATCAACGCCGAGATCCTTGATCGCCTTGCTCACGTTCTGCGGATCTTTTTCAAAGGCGAACTCCGGCGCGTGCACGCCGATCACCACCAAGCCGTGATCCTTGTACTTGTCGGCCCAGCCGCGCACGTAGGGTAGCGAGCGGATGCAGTTGATGCAGGAGTAGGTCCAGAAATCGACCAGCACCACCTTGCCGCGCAACGACTGTGCTGACAGCGGCGGCGTGTTGAACCACTGCGTGGCGCCTTCCAGCGAGGGCAGATCCCCTTCCACCGGCAAAGGCTCACCTTGTTTCACCACTGGCTGCGGTGCCGGGGGAGGGCGCGTGGCGTTGATCAGTGTTTGCTCGATGCCGCCCGTACTGGCCAGCGATACGCGCGTCAGCACGCCGGTATCCAGCCCCAGCGCAATGGCGGCCACGCCGGCGAGCACCAGCACACCCAGGGCGCGGCGTACCCACTCTCCAGCGCCGAGCGAACGCTTCATCACGGAAAAGACCTTGCCGCCGATCACCAGAGCCAGCGCCAGCGAGGTAGCAGCCCCCAGCGCATAGGTGAGCAACAGCAGCGAGGTCTGCACGCTCGCCCCGTTGAGGGCCGCGCCAGTCAGCAGAAAGCCCAAGATCGGGCCGGCACACGGTGCCCACAGGAGTCCCGTCGCCACGCCCAGCCCAGCCGCCGACCAGACGGAATCGTTCTCGTCCGAATGCCGGGATAGGCGATTACCCAGCGCCACAAACGGGCGGCTGATCCACTCTGCGAGTCGCGTCGACAACAGGGTAAGCCCCAATATCGCCAGCACCACCAAGGCCACGATACGGCCGTATTGGTTCGCCTGGATGGCCCAGCTCCCGCCCACGGCCGCCAGCGTAGCCACCAGCGCAAAGGTCAGGGCCATGCCCACCAGCATGGGCAGGCCGTTGCGCAGAAAGGGGCGATCCGCCCGGGCAAACACAAACGGCAGCACAGGCAGGATGCACGGGCTGAGGATGGTCAGTACGCCGCCAAGGTAGGCAAGGAACAGCACAAGCATGGGTGCGAGGTCCGCTGGGGTGTCAGCGGATTATTCGCCTGATAGGGCACCGAAGTTACCTTGTCTTTCGAAAAAGATTGATCAGGCGTCGAGGAGTATTGGTAGGCCGGTCCACAGGACTTTGGAGTCACGGTGGCAAGCGCCAGCCGGCGCTTGCCACCGTGACTCCATGGCCACCGCGCTGGCGGTGCTCACGCATGGGCGTAGGCGCTTCGAACGTCGGCAGTGGATGGCGATTCCTGAGGCTTACCGGGCGAGCCAGTGGCCGGGTCGTTGACCCGTGAAATGGTGGCGGTACTGGATGTCGCCGTGAACTGCATCGAGCAAGCTGCGGGTGGGGCCTTCCTACAGCCCACCGTAACCGCTTGAACGCCGTCCGATGATGGTCCCCGTGGTGCATCGGCTCACGGGTCGATGCGCCACAGTTCGACATGGAGTTCGATCGACGCTTGTACGGGCCCGGTGAGAGGGCGAGTTGTGATGTTGCTGTCGACGCGCCTGCTCTGATGCTATCGCAAAGCGAATGTCGCACCTCATCGCTGCGGTCGTGTCGGCGAAGTAAACGAGTTGCTCTCTGCGGTAGCACATGTTGCGCGCGATAAGCCGGTAGGGGATGCGTCCGAACGGATGGCTAGACATCGTGTACAGCGCGACAACGCAATGGGGCATTTGGATGGGCGCTATACGAGATCGCTCTCAATAACAATGTGCCTGCAGGGTTTCAGTTCATTCCGATAGCTACAGATGTGACTTTGCGGGCCCAATGGACGGCGGCAGGTAATTCGACGGACCACCGTCGGTGCGAAAGATTGTGAAGTGTTCTACGCACAGTGCGTGCCGATCTGCTCGATAGCGTTTGCGTCTTATCTGCGTGCCCCATTTTCACAAAAATAGGAATAGCTTCATGAAGAAACTCATTTCCATTGTCGCGTTGTCGGCAGCGCTGGTGTCTCCGTTGACGGCCGCATTGGCAGCGGATCAGAACGATGGCGGCTTTTTCGTCCGCGGTAACGCTGGTCAGTCCGATTACCGCATCAACAGCAACTACTTCTCCAACAACAATGATTTCGGATGGGGCCTCGGTGCTGGCTATCGCTGGGCTACATCGTCGGGCAACTGGGGTGTCGATGGCGGTTACGTCGATCTTGGCCAGTCCAATCCGAACAAGAATCTCCTGAGCGACCAGTTCGGTCTGAATGCGAAGATCACCGGTAAGGTGGCGAGCCACGGCTGGTCGCTCGGTGGCAACTATATCTACGAGTTCAACGACAATTGGAATGTGCAAGCGCGCACGGGCATTCTGTTCTCCACGAGCCGGTTGGACCTCAACGTTTATGGTCCCTTGGGTAGCCTGACTAGCCGAGAAAGCTCCTCGAACACGAGTTGGTATGGTGGCGTGGGCATGGGCTACGATTTCACGCGCAATATCAGCATGAACCTAAGCTACGACTACTATCGCATCGGCTTTGACGGTGGTCACGGTCATGCCAGTCTGCTGTCCCTGGGTGCGGAGTATCGCTTCTAAGAGTTGACCGCGCGGGATGGGGCAAAACACAGGTATTCAACTTTTGTCTGTTCCATCTCGCCGCTTCTCCGACAAACGGCGATAAAAAAGCCCGGCATTGGCCGGGCTTTTTTATTCTTAAGTATTCTGCCGATCAGAAGCTGGCGCGAATACCGACGTTGAAGATGTCGTTGCTGTTGTTGCTAACACGCACGCCGCCTTCCACTGCCCACATGGGGGTGAAGTTGTAAACCAGTCCGAACTGACCAAACAGGTTGCCATCGCCATGGGTGCTCACGCCGTGGTCGTAGCCGAGATAGGCGTTGGCCGTCAGCTTGTCGGTGACGCGACCCATGACGCCGGTGTTGACGGTCCAGAAATTATTGCTGCCGTTGAAGCGGACGCAGTAGTCATTCAGGCACATGTGATTGCTGTTCTTGTCGTGCTGGTAGGCGGCCTGGGTCACCCAGTCGGCGCGGCTGCCGATGCTGAAGGCATAGCCCATGCCGATGGACCAGGGCTTGACCTTCGGAGTCCAAGAGAAATGGCCGATGATCGGATCGTAATCAGATACCTTGTTGAAGTTCAGCGCGCTGTAGCTTCCGAACATCTGGAAGTTGTCGTGGAAACCATAGGAGCCGGTGAGCATGCCACCCTGCGCAACGCCTGTGTTGCCGGCCTGGGTGATGTTGACGTAGTCCAACTGCAGGTACGTGTAGTCAATGCCGTTGCTCTGCGTGGCCTGAGCTGCGATCGGGGCGACGATGGCGGCGAACGCCAATGCGATCAGAGTCTTCTTCATAGGGCTTTCCTTGCGGTAGGTAATAGAACGTCGTGCCGCTAAAGCGGACCGGTGGCGGATTAGGCCAGCCGCAAGCAAAAGGTGGCTATCGGAGCGCTCTGAAAAGTCCGGTGTAAGTGCGGTATCCGGAGAACTTCTGCGCGGTTTCGTACAAACCCGACGGCTGGTGGATGTAACCCAGACTCGATGGCTGGCGAATAGGCGAAGAGGACCTATGAGGCCCCGATATGACCGTGAGCTTGACCGCGCCCTGCACGATGGGTCTAGATAGCGTCCTTTCCCGGCGGGATTGGACCCCATCCATCGTGAGCGACACCGCAGCCCCTCTCGGCGACATGCAGGAGCGCGAGCGTGCTGCGTGGATGGCGGCGGCGCAGGGTGGCGATCGCCGGTCATATGAGCGTGTGCTGGCGGCATCGGTGCCGCTGATCCGATCCGTGGCACGGCGTCGGGGCGTGGTAGTGGATCTGCTCGATGACGTGGTGCAGGAAACGCTGCTCACGGTGCATCGGGTGCGTCATACCTACGACCCCTCACGTTCCTATGACGCTTGGCTGGCAGCCCTGGCCGGCCGGCGCGCCATTGATGCGCTGCGCAGCCAGGGGCGTCGTGGGTCCAGGGAGGTGCATGACGAGCACGCCTATGACACGCACGCGGATATCGATGACGCCACCGCGGCAACTGAGCGCGAACAAGAGGCCCGGCGTCTGCGTGAGGCTATTGCGGCACTGCCGCCGGGGCAGCGTGAGGCGGTCGAGCAACTGGGCCTGAAGGAACAATCGCTCGCTGAGGCCGCAGCGCAGACGGGGCGCCAGACCGGCGCGCTGAAGGTCAACCTGCATCGCGCGATGAAAGCATTGCGCTCGCGTTTTCACGGAGAACCCTGAGCATCATGACCGAGCCGCGACTCCCTGAGTCACTGATCCAGTCGCTGGGCGATCAGCTCACGCCGGTGCGGCGCCTGCCGCCCCCGTGGCTGCGTACGCTCGGCTGGCTGCTGGTGGTGGCGGCTATCGCGGTGGGTCTTTTTGCGCACTATGGCGTCAGCCACATGATCCAGCGCTGGGTTGCCGAGCCAGATATAGCCGTGGCCGGGGTGGGGGCGGTGATGACTGCGGTATGCGCGGCCTGGGCGGCCTTCTCGCTGGGGGTGCCGGGTCGGTCGTGGCGATGGACCCTGCTGCCGCTGCCCTGGTTGTTGGTCTGGGTGGGTGCCAGCGGGCTGGGTTGCATGCACGACTGGTTGGGTCCTTCCGCGCACGTCGCCAAGTTCAACGAGGCGAGCGACTGTCTGGTCTTCATCATCAGTTTTTCGGTGCCGTTGTCCGCCTTGCTGATCTGGCTGCTGCGACGGGCGTATCCGTTGCGCCCGGTGTTGGCGGCAATCATGGTCGGGCTGGCGTCGGCGGCGGCCTCCGCGGCGCTACTGGAGATCTGTCACGCCTTTGCCGTGGCTGCGACTGACCTGCTTACACATGCCATGGCCGTAGGCATCGTGGTGGTGCTGAATGCGCTGATGGGCGGGCGTTTGCTGCAGCCCGCGCTGAAGTGAAGCTGTCGCTTTCGTCATGGCGTTGAAGCCCCGCGTGGCTGCGTAGCTTAGAGATGCTTCACGATGGAAAGGATGTTGCGCCGCAGCGCGATGACACGGTTGGACACGCCTGCAAAGGACATCTGCGATGGCGGGCGTGCCGCAACAGCATGCTAAGGCACGGTCCACGGCGATGATCCCGGTGATGCACAGATGCAGTGCAGCAATCGCAACTTATTGCAAGCTCGCAGTCCGTATTGCAACTGAATGGACGTGTCACTACGCCACATTCCGTGTGCACGCATAGGTATAGGCTTCCCCCGAGAAGGGCGCGCGGGTTGCTGTTGCGACCCGGCGAAATGGTTTCACGGACCAGGGATGGGCCGTTCGCATCGCGCAGGAATGCTGATGCGGCGTGGCCGGTGTGGATCTATCCGCCACCGGGTTGCCGAGGTTGTCCAGGACGGGCGACGGCGGCTGTTCCATGGAAGTGCGGCACGGCCGCACGGTTACCTCACCGCTTTTGGAGATACCTGACCATGAAAGTTTCCCGTTACGCCGTACTCGCCTTTGCGACCGCCGTTGTGTTCGGTCTTGCCATGTCCCCGGTCATGGCTCAGAGCACCACGCCGCAGTCGACCCAGGACGCCAGCAAGGACGCGATGAAGTCCAGCTCGGATGCCATGCAATCCAACTCTGATGCGATGAAGTCGTCTAGCGACTCGATGAAGAGCGATGCCACCCAGCAGACGCATCACAAGAAGCAGCACAGCGGTAAGAAGAGCACCGCGCCTGCCGCTTCGTCCACCGCCGCGGGCCATTGATTCGCTGAGCGGGATGTGTCCAGAGGCCCCCTCCGGTCGGAGGGGGCCTTTTTATTTGGCCTGGGGCCTCGCCTGGCAAGGGGCTGCCTTACAGGCCAGGGCTTTCCCAGGGGCGGGCGAGATAGCCCCGCAGGTGCCGCAGAAACGCCGTTTGACATGGGCTTGAGGGTGGTCCGTTATACTGGCGCCGCGCCATCCCGCGCATCGATCCCGCATCGAGGCAAACGCACTTGAGTCAGACCGCCAAGCGCAGCACCAAATCCGCCACCACGGCGGTCATTCGTCAGCAAGTTCTCAACGCGCTAGACGAACTGAAGGCCAAGGACATTCGTGAAATCGACGTCCGCGGCAAAACCTCCATCGCCGATCTACTGGTCGTCGCCTCCGGCACCTCCGCGCGCCACGTCAAATCCATTGCCGACGAAGTCGTCAAGTTCGCCAAGCAGGCGGGCGTGATGCCTCTTGGCGTGGAAGGCGAGCGGGAAGCCGAATGGGTACTGGTGGACCTGGGTGACGTGATCGTTCACGTCATGCTGCCGCGCATCCGCGAGTTCTATGGCCTGGAGAGGCTGTGGACCGTGGGTGATCGCGAAGTCGACACCGAAGTCGCCAGCGCGGGCTAATGGCCCGCTTTCTGGCGGTACGGGCCGCGCGCTGCTTCGGCGCGCGGCGCCCCCGCTGTTTCCTCGAATTTGGGTGGTGACGCGTGCGTGCTCGCCTGATTGCCGTCGGTGAACGCATGCCGGCCTGGGTGGCGGAGGGCTTCGCGGAGTACCGCAAGCGACTCTCGCATGAGCTGCCACTGGAACTGATCGAACTGAAGCCCGGCCTGCGCGGCAAAGGGCGCGATGACGTGCGCGCGATCCAGGACGAAGGTGCCGCGATACTTGCCGCGCTGCCGCGGGATATCCACGTGGTGGCGCTCGATGGTCGCGGCAAGACATGGTCGAGTGAAGACCTCGCTGCGCAGCTGTCCAAATGGCGCATGTCCGGGCGCGATATCGCCTTCCTCATCGGTGGCCCTGACGGACACGCACCGGAGGTGCTTGCGCGGGCGGACCAGTCATGGTCGCTCGGGCCGCTGACGTTGCCGCACATGCTGGTGCGATTGGTATTGGCTGAGCAGATCTATCGCGCCACGACGTTGCTCTCGGGTCACCCGTACCATCGCGCCTGAGGCGCGCCAGCGACACGCTGCGCTGCCATCACAAAATCGCTGATGTTGCACGTGCCAGCGCGCGGCGTTTTCTCCCGGAAGTGGTCATAGGCGGAGTAGCGCCAGATACTCATACTGGCTGCAACATCACCGATGCGGGGACGCGCATGTCGATCACGGTACGTCAGGCCACCATTCACGACCTGGATCTTGTCGCGCCACTGTTCGATGCGTACCGGGTTTTCTATCGACAGCCGACCGATCTCGATGCCTCGACGCGTTTTCTGCGCGAACGATTCCAGCACCATGACTCGGTGGTGATGCTGGCGATCGATGGTGAAGGGGAGGGCGTGGGCTTCGTCCAGTTGTATCCCTTGTTTACGTCGGTGCGCCTTGCACGGCTTTATCTGCTCAACGACCTGTTTGTCGCACCGCAAGCGCGCCGGCATGGGGTGGCTGCGGCATTGATGCACGAGGCGGCAGACTTCGCGCGAGCGGTCGGTGCCGCTGGCATGGCGCTTTCCACCGCGCATACGAATGGGCCCGCGCAGCGGCTCTACGAATCGTTGGGCTGGACGCGCGATGAGGAATTCCGCGAGTACACCCTACGGTTTTGACGTACCCGACCATCGTCTACCTTGCCAAGAGTTTGACGTTTCCGCGCGCTACCATTCGTCGATTGGAGTGCAGGAGACATCCTCGTGGACAAGCGTATCGGCCATGCTGGCCTGGCCGCTAAGGTCATGACGGCCACCCGGGCAGCAGAACTCGTCGATCACGGCATGACGATCGGTATGAGTGGTTTTACCGGTGCGGGCTATCCCAAGGCCGTGCCGCAGGCGTTGGCGGCGCGCATGGTCGCCACGCACGAACGCGGCGATCCGTTCCGTGTGCGCGTGCTCACGGGGGCATCCACGGCACCCGAACTGGACGGCGCGTTGGCGCGTGCGGATGGCATCGATCTTCGCCTGCCTTACCAGTCCGACCCGGAGTTGCGCGCCCGCATCAACCGCGGCGAGATGAACTATCTGGACATCCACCTCAGCCATGTCGCGCAGTACGCGTGGTTCGGTTTTTTCGGCAAGATCGATCTTGCCGTGATCGAGGCGACGGCGATCATGCCCGATGGCAGCTTGCTGGCATCGTCTTCGGTGGGCAACAACAAGACGTGGCTGGACCTGGCCGACAAGGTGATCGTCGAGGTGAACCACTGGCAGCCGCTCGAAATGGACGGTATGCATGACATCTACTACGGCACGGCCTTGCCGCCACACCGCAAGCCGATTCCGTTGCTCAAGCCGGACGATCGCATCGGTGAGCCGTACCTTCGGCTCGATCCCGACAAGGTTATTGCGGTGGTGGAAACCAACGCGCCCGACCGCAACAGCGCCTTTGCGCCGTTGGACGATACCTCGCGGCAGATCGCCGGCAATCTCATCGACTTCTTCCGCCACGAGATCGCCAAGGGCCGTCTGGGACCGCAACTGCTGCCGCTGCAGTCCGGCGTGGGCAATATCGCAAACGCTGTGCTGGCGGGGCTGCGCGAAGGTGGCTTCAGCGGCCTGAGCGCGTTCACCGAAGTGATCCAGGACGGCATGCTCGATCTGCTGGAGCACGATGTGCTGTCGGTAGCATCCGCTACGTCGTTCTCGCTGAGCCCGGCGGGCATCGAGCGTTTCCTCGACAAGATCGATTTCTTCCGCAGGCGGATCATTCTGCGCACGCAGGAGATATCCAATCATCCGGAGCTGGTGCGCCGACTCGGCTGCATCGCGATGAACGGCATGGTGGAGGCGGATATTTACGGCAATATCAACTCCACGCATGTGGCTGGCACCAGCATCATCAACGGTATCGGTGGTTCGGGCGATTTCGCGCGTAACGGGTTCCTCTCGTGCTTCCTCACACCCAGCACGGCGAAGAACGGTGCCGTGTCCTGCATCGTGCCGATGGTGAGCCACGTGGACCACACCGAGCACGACGTAGCGGTGGTTGTTACCGAGCAGGGCCTTGCCGACCTACGCGGCCTGTCGCCGCGTCAGCGTGCCAATGTGGTGATTGAGCGTTGTGCTCACCCGAGCTATCGCCCCATGTTGCAGGATTATTTCGACAGGGCATTGCACAACAGCCGCGGCAAGCACACGCCGCACCTACTGCAGGAGGCCTTGTCCTGGCACCAGCGTTTCCTTGATACCGGGGATATGCGAACGTAAGGGCCCCGCTGCCCACGGAATGGCCCCCATGCTCTATCTCGCTTCGCAATCGCCGCGTCGTCACCAGTTGCTTGAACAGATCGGCGTGGATTTCCGCGTCGTCGACGTCGATGTGCCCGAACAGCGTGCGCTTGGCGAATCGCCACGGGATTACGTGAGCCGCGTGGCACGCGAGAAAGCACGCGCAGGGCTTGTGATGCTGGAAGATGTCAACGTGGCCGTGCTTGGGGCGGATACCGAAGTGGTGTTGGGCGACCAGGTTTTCGGCAAGCCGGATGATGCCGATGATGCCGCCGGCATGCTGGGGCGGCTGTCGGGTCGGGTACACGAAGTGATCTCCACCGTATGGCTGGTCACCCGTTCGGGCGAGTGGTCAGACACCAGCCTGTCGCGTGTGACCATGCCGGTGCTGGATAAGGCCACCATCGCCGCCTACATCGCTACGGGTGAGCCGTTCGGCAAGGCCGGCGCTTATGCGATCCAAGGGCACGGCGCGAAGCTGATCGAGCATCTCGATGGCAGCCATTCCGGCGTGATGGGCCTGCCTGTATTCGAGACGGCGCGCCTGTTGCGTGCGCATTCGCTAATCCGCGTCTGAGCATCGCGCCCCGTGATGATTCGGCTATTGCTGGGTCATCACAAACCACGACACCACGGCCAGCAAGTTGTTCATGCCGTGGGCGATCACGGCGGGCCAGATGGATTCGGACTGCACGCGCAGCCAGCCGAGGATCAGGCCGAGCAGTGCCAGATTGGGCAGTGCGTACCAGAGGAAGGACAGATCGGGCAGATGCACGCAGGCAAATAGCAGGGCCGACAGCACGATGGCCATGCCATTGCCGGTATAGCGCGCGATAGCGGAAAGCAGGACGCCCCGGAACAACAGTTCCTCCACCACGGGCCCGACGCTGACCACCAGCAGAGCAAGCGGCAACCGCAGCGCGAGCGACGTGTTGGCACCCAGTTGCTTGATGTCCTGGCTTACCTCGTGGCCTTGCGCGAGCCATGTGGTCAACAAGCCGCCGACGATGGGCATCATCACACCCGCGGCGAGGGCGGCGACGTAGAAAGCGATATGTGGAGACGGGGTGAAACCTAGGCCCGGTGGGGTGCCCTCCGTCCATCGCTGCGGCCACGCGCGCCGCACCAGGCGCATGATCACTGTCGCGGAGATCAGCAGCGTGACGATCACGGCTGCCGCCGTCATGTCCGACTGGCCCAGCCAGCGGCGCCCCAGCGGGATGATGGCGCTGAGTCCGCCACCTTCGTGCAAGGTAGCCACCAAGCCAGCCACCAGTGTCATCAGGCTGCCAACGGCCAGCTGCAGCATGAAATAGAGAGCGATCAGCGCGACGGCCTGCCAGGGCGTGGGAATGCCGGCGTTTTGGTTCGGTGGCGAAACGGGCAGGTCGGTCAGTCGGTTCGCATCCATCGAAAACAATCCAGGGCACTCGCGTGCAGGGTGGGTGCACAGGCCGGCCGCGCGGCGCCGGCAGACGTGTTCACGCTAGTCCCTGCCGACGTGCGTGCCAATCCTGTCCTTTGGCAGGGTGCGCGCAGGGTGGCCGCTGCGTTCACAGCCGCGCCCTGTATAGTAAATAGACGATCCAAGGAGGAATTCGGCGCCCAGGCGCCAGCCTATGTTTGCATTCGACTGGCTGTCCGACCCGACCGCTTGGGCGGGTCTCCTCACCCTGGTGGTGCTGGAGATCGTGCTCGGCATCGACAATCTCGTCTTCATCGCCATCCTCGCCGACAAGCTGCACGCGAAGGAGCGCGACAAGGCACGCGTGCTCGGCCTCTCGCTGGCGTTGATCATGCGACTCGCGCTGCTGGGCGCGATGTCATGGATGGTGAAGCTCACCACGCCGATCATCCAGCTGGGCTCCATTTCGTTCTCGTGGCGCGACATCATCCTGCTGCTGGGTGGCGCGTTCCTGCTGTTCAAGGCGACCGTTGAGCTGCACGAGCGGCTGGAGGCGAGCGACCACGATGATGCTTCCAAGCGTGCGCCTGCGCGCTTCTGGCTGGTGGTGGCGCAGATCGTGGCGCTGGACGCGGTGTTCTCGCTCGATTCCGTGATCACTGCGGTCGGCATGGTCGACCATCTCTCGGTGATGATGATTGCGGTTGTGGTGGCGATGGTGCTGATGATCAGCGCGAGCAAGCCGCTGACCAACTTCGTCAACGCGCGACCGACAGTGGTGATTCTGTGCCTGTCGTTTCTGTTAATGATCGGCTTCAGCCTGGTCGCGGAAGGCTTTGGTTTCCACATTCCGAAGGGCTACCTGTACGCGGCGATCGGCTTCTCGATCTTGATCGAGGCCTTCAACCAGGCCATGCGCCGCAATCGCCAGCGCAGCCTGTTGGGTAGTGCGCGTACGTTGCGGGACCGCACGGCGCTTGCCGTGCTGAATCTGCTGGGCGGCGCGGGCGGCGACGACGAGGACGCGGCGCCCAAGGCGGCGACGGCCAGCAGCGAGGGCAGTGTCGCCGTGTTCGGTAAGGATGAGCTGGCGATGGTGCAGGGCGTGCTCGATCTCGCGCATCGTCCGGTGCGTTCGATCATGACGCCGCGCCCCGAGATCAACTGGATCGATCCGCGCGAAAGTACCGAACAGCTTCGCGCCGAGCTCAACGCGTCCAGTCACGCGTGGCTACCGGTGGCGGGCGACGATCTGGATCAACTGGTTGGCGTGGCCTCGTCGCGTGATTTGCTGGCGAGCTTGCTGGAGCATGGTCGCATCGAGGTTGAGCAGGTGGTGCGCAAACCGCTCACCGTATTGGAGTCGTTGAGCGTGTTGCGCCTGATCGAGGAATTCCGGCGCCAATCGCTGCAGGTGGCGCTGGTGGTGGACGAGTACGGCAGCGTGCTCGGCCTGGTCACGCCGACTGACGTGCTGGAAGTGATCGCCGGCGAATTCCCCGATGAAGACAGCGGCGATCCTTCCGCGCTGCAGGAGCCGGATGGCAGCTGGCTGATCGACGCCAGCCTGGACCTGCGTCGTGTCGAACACTTGCTGGGTTACAAGCTGAGCGGCGAGGATAGTTTTTCGACACTGGCCGGTTACGTGCTGGAACAACTGGGGCGGTTGCCCAGCGTGGGCGACACGTTCGTTAGCGAGGGGCTGCGCTTCGAGGTCGTGGCGATGGACGGCGCGCGCATCGATCGGTTGAAAGTGAATCCCGTGGAATAAGTGATGCAGGTCGCGCGCAGGGCGCGCGACCTGCATCGCCTTAGCCGGCTATCAGCGCGCGGACCAAGCCCGTCACACCTAGTACCACCGTGGCCGCCCAGCCGACCATGGACACCATGAAACCGGGGCCGCGCTTGGCGGCATCCTGCAGATAGCTCACCGCGTACCACGCCCGCCCGAACACCCACACCAGACCTGCCACACCGCCCCACAGCGCATAGCCATATTGCACGGCCAGCCATAGCGCGGGAAGGAACATCATGGTGGATTCCAGCGTGTTCATCTGCACACGCCAGGCCCGTTCGAACCCAGCGTGACCGGTGATGGCCGGCGCCTTGATGCCGTATTTGCCACGCGCGTGGCCGGTGGCCCACATGGTGCCGAACTGCAGCAGGACGGTAAGCAGGACGACGATGGCGGGTAGGTGCTGGGTCATTGGGGGATCTCTCCGAAAATGAGCACTGTAGCTATCGTGTGACGATGGCGGGAGGGGGCGTGAGGCGCTATCGTCATATGACCGTAGGGCATGCGAGGGCCGTCATATGGATTGGCAGAAGGGCGAACGCAGTCAGAACGTTGAGGTCGACAGCGGCGGTGGCGGTGGTCCCCGTTTCGGCGGAGGCCGCGGACTGGGGCTGGGCGGCATCGTGATTCTGGCCATCCTGGGCTTGGTGTTCTTCAAGGACCCCACGGCCCTGCTCGGACAGGCAGGCAACGGCGGCCAGCAAGTGGCTGCGCCGAGCGGACCGCCCGCCGACGTCGACCCGCAAACCAAGGATTTCGTCAGCGCCATTCTCGGCTCGACCGAGAAGACCTGGGGCGACATCTTTGCCGCGCACGGGCGCCAGTACGTGGACCCCAAGCTGGACTTGTTCAGTGGGGGCGTGAATACCGCCTGCGGGGCGGCCTCGACGGCAGTGGGGCCGTTCTATTGCCCCGGTGACCAGAAGGTGTACCTGGACGTGGCGTTCTTCCAGGAGCTGCAGAACCGCTTTCATGCGTCGGGTGACTTTGCCCGGGCCTACGTGATTGCACACGAGGTGGGCCATCACGTGCAGAACCTGCTGGGCATCTTCGATCAGGTGGAACAGGCGCGCCGTCGCGGAGCACGGATGGAAGGTGCGGACGGGCTGTCTGTGCGCCAGGAATTGCAGGCCGACTGTTTCGCCGGCGTATGGGCCAACCACACCCAGCAACGCTTGCAGTGGCTACAGCCGGGCGATATCGAGTCGGCGCTCAATGCTGCCAGCAAGATCGGTGACGACGCGCTCCAGCAGCAGGCGCAGGGCAGGGTAGTGCCCGACTCGTTCACCCACGGCACCTCCGCGCAGCGCGTGAAATGGTTCAAGGCGGGTTTTGCGAGCGGTGATATGGCGAGCTGCAACACGTTCGCCGGGGAACCGTAAGAACGCACGCCAGCGGATGCAGCTACCCACTATCGAAGGCCCGCGCACGCGGGCCTTCGGCGTTCTAGAATTCCGCTGCTGCGCGCCAGGGGGTGCGCTCCCCGACATTCCGCATGGTCCATCCTTGCTTGAGCTGCGGCGCGTGCTGCGCCTATTTCCGCGTGGCCTTCCATTGGTCGGAGGCAGAGGCGTCGCTGGACGGCGTGGTGCCACCGGAACTCACGGAAACGCTCGATCCCCATCGTCTCGTTATGCGCGGAACGCAGGCCTCCCATCCGCGTTGCACCGCCCTGTTGGGCACGGTGGGTGACGCTGCGCATTGCGGCATCTACGAGCGTCGCCCGTCGGTGTGTCGGGAGGTGGAGCCGTCCTGGGAGTTCGGCCGCTCCAGCGCGCAGTGCGACAAGGCGCGACTCGGGCATGGGTTGCCGGTACTGACGCCTGACGACTGGACGATCGCGGCAACGGCCGCCTGACTCGGTTAGCGTGCCATTGCCGGGTTGGCGTCGTTCTGGAAGGCCAGCACGAACTGTTTGAGATCGCCTTCGTTGACGTCCGAAATGGCGACATACCGCATGCCATCGCCTGTCCAGCGGATCACTGTGTAGCCGTGCTCCTGCGTGACGGCCGGCGCGGATGAGCCGCCATCAGCGGGCCACTGGAACAGATTGATCACGTGCAAGCGGCGCTTGTACACCAGTGCCGCCACGCTGTGGCCTTCCAGTGCATCTAGCCGTCCGCCGACCAGTGGGAAGCCTTCGCTGGCGAGGTCCTTCACGCGGGGTGAAAAATCCAGCTTGCCTTCGAACCACGGTTTCACGGTGTGCTGGTCGGTGGAAATCACGTCCATCAGATGCTCGCCCTGAAGCGAGCGGACGTGGCTGGAAATGACCTGGGCGACGACATCGTTCGCACCATGCGAAGGCACCCAATGCAGCCACGCCGGTGCCGAAAGAAGCATTGCAGCGGCAAAGCCGGCGGCCGCGGCAAAGGCGATGGGGCCGCGACGGCGTACCAGCAATGGCGTTGGTGCGACGTTCGCCGGTGGCGTGCTCCAGCGGGCACGCAAGGCATCGGGAGCGCGGTGATAGAGCGAGGGTTCCGACAAGGCCTTCTGCATGATCGTATAGGTCTCGTAGCGCGCCTTGCAGGCCACGCATTCGCCGAGATGGCGTGCCATGGCCGCGCTGTTGGCTGCGTCCAGTTCGTCGTCGAGATAGGCATGCATGAGCAGCCCGGCGTCATCGCACATCATGGCGACGTACCTCCTTGGGCCGGCAGGTGAGTTCGTTCCGCAGGCGTTCGCGCGCGCGGGCCAATCGGGACATGACCGTGCCGATCTTCTGTCCGGTAATGGTGGCGATTTCCTTGTACGAGCATTCTTCCAGCTCGCGTAGAACGAGGATCTCGCGCAGCGGCGCCGGCAGGCGCTCCAGTGCTGCCTGCAGGGCACCGACGTCCACGGCCAGCAGGGTCAGTGCTTCCGGCGAGGGCGCATTGTCGACCAGTGGGTGTGCATCCTCATCCAATTCGTCATGCAGCGCATCCTGCGGATGCCGGCTACGCAGCGTGTAGAAGGTGTTGCGTACGATGGCCAGCAGCCAAACGCGTACGTCGCCGCCGTGGAAACTGTCGAAGTAGCGCAGGGCGCGCAGCATGGCTTCCTGGACTACGTCCTGCGCGTCGGCAGGATTATGCGCGAGCCAGTGCGCGAGGTTATAGGCCGCGTCGAGATACGGCACCACCAGCGCCTCGAAGCGTGCGCTTCGTGCGGCATCGGCACCTCTCGGACGGGCGTTGGGCTCAGTCGGCATAGGGGGGAATACCTCGCTTGGAGCCACTTTATTCCAATGCCTTGTTTTCCGCTTGTACCGGGGAATAGATCATCGTGTCGGCGGGTATTCGGGGTAAGGGCGGCGGGCGAGGTGCCTGTCGCCAATACCGGAGAACCGACCATGAACGACATCGAAGACCGTGAAATAGACGGTCGCCGCCAGTTCCTCAAATGCATGGCGTGGGCGGGCGCCGGCACCTTGTGGCTGATGCACGGCGGCGTGCTTCGCGCGCAGCCCCTGACGGCCAAGGGCGTAGCCTCGGCGACCGATGCCAGCTTCGGCTTCGTGCAGATCAGCGACTCGCATATCGGCTTCCATAAGGCACCGAACATGGACGTGGCGGGAACGCTGCGCGAATCGTTGGCGATGATCAACGCGCAAAAAGTAAGCCCGGATTTCGTGCTGCACACGGGCGACCTCACGCATCTGTCACGCCCGGAAGAATTCGACACCTTGGCCGGGATCATGCAGGACGCACGCATGGGCAAGGTGTTCTATGTGCCGGGTGAGCACGACGTCATTGGTGACAACGGCGCCGAATTTTTTCATCGGTTCGGCGAACGCCAGCAGTCGGGCGGCTGGTACAGCTTCGACCATCGCGGCGTGCACTTCGTCGGACTCATCAACGTGCTCAATCTGAAGGCCGGCGGGCTCGGTTCGCTTGGCGCTGATCAACTGGCGTGGCTGAAGAAAGACCTTGCTGCGCTATCGCCCGACACGCCGCTGGTGGTGTTTGCGCACATGCCGCTGTGGCCTTTGTATCCCGATTGGGGCTGGGGCACCGACGACAGCAACGAAGCGGTGAGTTACCTGCGCCGGTTCGGCTCGGTAAGCGTGCTCAACGGACATATCCACCAGATTCAGCAAAAGGTGGAGGGCAGCATCACGTTCTATACGGCACGTTCCACCGCGTATCCTCAACCAGCTCCCGGCACGGCGTCCGCGCCGGGGCCGATGAAGGACGTCGCACCCGGCGATCTGCATCGTTACCTCGGTATCCGCGACGTACGCCACGTACAAGGTAGCCACGCGCTGGCCGTGACCGAGGAGGTAATGGCATGAAGCAGGCGACGCGTCTCCTAGCGGTGATGGCGGCGCTGCTGCTGTCTGCACCGATATCCTTGTCAGCGAGCGCTGGGGCTGCACCCACGAAGCCTGTCGCGGTGGAGATCCGCAACTTCGCTTTCTGGCCCAAGACCCTGACGGTATCGGCGGGTACGCGCGTGGTGTGGACCAATCGCGACGATGAGCCGCATGTGGTGGTTAGCGCCGGTCACCAGTTCGCATCGTCAGTTGCGCTCGATACCAGCGACAGCTATGCCGTGACGTTCGACCACGCTGGCACTTACACCTACTACTGCGCAATCCACCCGATGATGGTGGGCACCATCATCGTGCAGTGACGGCGCTGTCGAAGCGATAGATGTCCATGGCGAGTAGCCCGTGTTCGATCCCGGCATCGATGCGTTGGGCGTGTGAATGATCACCCGCCGCGCCCAGCGCCACGAACAGTGGCAGGAAGTGCTCGTCGGTGGGATGCGCGCGCTCGGCGAATGGTGCCTGTCGGCGGTAGTCGAGCAAGGCAGGCACGTCTCCCTCCGACAGTTTGCGTTCGACCCACTCGATGAAGGGACGCACGTACGGTGCCTCGCGGTCTTCGCTGTAACCCGCGCGGAGGTCATGCAGATTGTGCGTGATACTGCCCGAGCCGATGACCAGCACACCCTCGTCGCGCAGCGGCGCCAGTGCGCGACCGACCGCGTACTGGTGCGCAGGGCCAAGTTGCGGTTGGATCGAGAGCGGTACGACCGGAATGTCTGCATTCGGGTAGAGCAGGCGCAACGGCACCCATGCACCGTGGTCCAACCCCTGAGTCGGATCGAGCGTCGTCGGCAACCCGGCCTTGTCCAACAGTTCAGTGACCTGCGCGGCCAGCGCAGGATCGCCTTTGGCCGGGTACTGGATGTCGAACAGCGCCGTTGGGAAGCCGTAGAAGTCGTGGATGGTCTCCGGACGCGCTGCGCCGCCGACGTGCGGTTGGCGCGCAAGCCAATGCGCCGTGGCGATCACGATGGCCCTGGGTCGCGGCAACGCGCTCGCCAGCTCCGCCAGTCGTTCGCCCACGCGGCGTGGCTGGATCGCGGTCATGGGTGAACCGTGGGAGATGTAGAGGCTGGGGAGGGTGGTCATGGTGGTTACCTCGGGGGACCACCATAGATTAGGGATTTCGCGGGGGATTGCAGCGCTTGTGGGGTGAACGATGCGTTGTCGGAGTGGAACGATGGGGATGGTGATGGCGCGCCGTTGTGCTTTCTCCCTCTCCCCGGCGGGAATAGGAAAACAAAACGCCGCTGATGCAGCGGCGTTTGATCAATACAGGAACAAGCGGCCCGAGGACGCGAATCACCCGGGCACACCGAGCTTACTTCCCGCGTCGCGGACCCTTGTTGCCACCATACCCATGCGGCTTGGGCTTTCCGCCTGGCTTCTTGAAACCACCCGGACGATTACCACCGCCCGGCCGATGCGGCGGAGCTTCGCTGGCGCCGCTGTCGTTGCCATCCCACTCTCGGATGCGCAACTGCTGCTGGCTCACCCACACCTTCTGCAGGTGCTGAAACACTTCCGCCGGCATACCGGCGGGCAGGTCGATCAGGCTGTATTCGCCGCGGATGCTCAGGCGGCCGATGTGCTGGCTTTCGAGGCCGGCTTCATTTGCGATGGCGCCGATGATGTTGCCCGGCTTCACGCCATGCTCGTGGCCCACTTCGATGCGGTAGGTGCTCTTGCCTTCTTCCGTGTGATGCGGGCGCACCGGACGTGGTGTGAAATCACGCGGACCGGCATCGCGATCGCGGTCGCGCGGACGCTGCTCGCGTTCACCGCGATGTTCACGATCGCCACGATCGCGGCTGTGTTCACGCTCGCGACCCGGTTCGCGCGGCGTAAATTCGCGCTTGGGTGGCGGCGTGAGCAGCAGCGGCTGGTTGCCCTGTGCAATGCGCGCTAGTGCAGCGGCGATCTCGACGGCGGGAATGTTGTGCTCCTGCTCGTACTGCTCGATCAACTGCTGGAACAGACCCAGCTCGCCCACCGCGATGGTGTCGCTGATGCGCTGCTTGAACTTGGCGATGCGTACGTCGTTGACGGCTTCCACCGTCGGCAGCTTCATCTCTTCGATGGGCTGACGCGTAGCGCGTTCGATCGCGCGCAGCATGCCTTTCTCACGCGGGGTCACGAACAAAATAGCCTCGCCGCTGCGACCTGCGCGGCCAGTGCGGCCGATACGGTGCACGTAGCTTTCGGTGTCGTACGGGATGTCGTAGTTCATCACGTGGCTGATGCGTTCCACGTCGAGACCACGCGCTGCCACATCGGTGGCCACCAGAATGTCGAGCTTGCCGTCCTTCAGCTGCTGGATCACTCGCTCACGCTGCGCCTGCGCGATGTCACCATTGATGGCAGCGGCGGCGAGGCCGCGCGCCTGCAGCTTCTCGGCGAGCTCCTCGGTTGCCGACTTGGTGCGCGCGAAGATGATCATCGCGTCGAACGGTTCGGCCTCGAGGATGCGCGTCATGGCATCGAGCTTGTGCATGCCGCTGACGAACCAATAGCGCTGGCGGATGTTCGCGGCCGTGGTGGTGGACGACTTGATCGTCACCTCGCGAGGATCTTTCAGATGCTGCTGAGCGATTTTGCGGATCTGCGACGGCATGGTGGCGGAGAACAGCGCCACCTGGCGCTCCGGCGGCGTCGCCTGGAGCACTTTCTCCACGTCGTCAATGAAGCCCATGCGCAGCATTTCGTCGGCTTCGTCGAGCACCAGGAATTTCAGCTCGGAGAGATCCAGCGTGCCACGCTCCAGATGGTCGATGACACGACCGGGCGTGCCCACCACGATCTGCACGCCGCGCTTGAGCGAGTGCAGCTGCGGACCATAGCTCTGGCCGCCGTAGATCGGCAGCACTTGCAGCCCTGGCATGTGAGTGGCGTAGCGCTGGAATGCTTCAGCCACCTGGATGGCGAGTTCGCGCGTGGGCGCCAGCACCAGCGCCTGCGGCTTGCCGGGCTTAAGGTCGATGCGCGACAGGATCGGCAGCGCAAACGCGGCAGTTTTGCCGGTGCCGGTCTGCGCCTGGCCGAGCACGTCGCGACCTTCCAGCAGAGGCGGAATGGTGGCGGCCTGGATCGGCGAAGGCGATTCATAGCCGACGTCAGTGAGTGCGCGCAGCAGCTCCGGATGGAGGCCAAGCGCAGCAAAGCCGACGGCTGCCGGCTGGGAATCGGAAGACGGGGAGGACATGGGGAACCTCGACATGGCATGCACGACGGCATGCGGGAGAATGACGCCATTGTAACAGGCCCACCCGCCCCCACTGGGTTTTTTTAAGGGCCTGTCGGCCAAATCCCCAAGGAATATTCATGTCTGGACGTCTTGATGGTCGTATCGCGCTGGTCACTGGCGCGTCTTCGGGTATTGGCGAGGCCACGGCGCTGGCCTTGGCGCAGGACGGCGCGAAGGTCGCCATCGCAGCCCGTCGACGCGACCGGCTCGAAGCCCTTGCCGCCAAACTGCAGGCACTGGGCGCTGAACCCACGGTGCTGGTGGCCGATCTGGCGTTGGAGGACGAGGCCAAGCGCATCGTGGCCGAGACCGAAGCGCACTACGGTCGCCTGGATATCCTGGTGAACAACGCTGGCGTGATGTACCTGGAGCCGGTGGAACAGGCCGATCTCGGCCGCTGGCGCCACATGCTGGAGCTCAATGTGCTCAGCCTCATCGCGTCCACGCAGGCTGCGCTGCCGGGTATGCGTGAGCGCCGCGAGGGGCATATCGTGAATATCTCGTCGACGGCCGGGCGCGTCGCTAATCCCAACGCCGCCGCCTATTCCGCGACCAAGTTTGGCGTGGTGGCGTTTTCCGAGGCGCTGCGGCGCGAGGTATACCAGCACAACATCCGCGTCACGGTGATCGAGCCGGGCGTGGTGGAGACAGAGCTGCGCGATCACATCGGCCACGCCCAGACCAAGGACAACCTCAACGCCTGGGCAAACAGCATGCGCCAGCTGCAGCCGGTGGACGTGGCGGATGCCATCGCGTTCTGCGTGTCGCGGCCTTCGCACGTCAACATCAACGAGCTGTTGATGCGGCCCACGGACCAGGAGCGTTGAGCGCAGCGCACTATGATGGTCGGGTTTAGTACTTCAGAGGGACTGGGCATGACAGGGATTGAGACGATCTCCGAGCAGTGCTGCCATGGCGGCGTGCAGGGGTTCTACCGCCATCATTCGGAGGTCTGTGGTGGCACGATGCGTTTTGCATTGTTCCAGCCGCCGCAAGCAGCGCAGGGGCCGTGCCCGGTGCTGTACTTCCTCGCAGGGCTCACGTGCACGGAAGAGACGGCCACCATCAAGGCCGGGGCGCAGCGGCTTGCCGCGGAGCTTGGCCTGATCCTGGTGATGCCTGATACCAGCCCGCGTCAGACCGGTTTCGATGGCGCGACGGGTGATTGGGAGTTCGGGGAGGGTGCGGGGTTCTATCTCGACGCTACGCAGTCGCCGTGGTCGTCGCGGTTCCGCATGCATAGTTACGTGGTGCACGAACTGCCCGCGCTGTTGACGCAGCACTTTCCCGTCGATATTGCGCGCAGCGGCATCATGGGGCATTCGATGGGCGGTCACGGCGCGCTGACCATCGCTTTGCGCCATCGGGACAAATACCGATCGGTGTCGGCCTTTGCGCCCATCGTTGCGCCGAGCCAGGTACCGTGGGGGCAGAAGGCGTTTCCGCGTTATCTCGGCGATGATGCGAAGACGTGGGCCGACTACGATGCTTGCGAACTGGTACGCAAGCATACGTTCGACGGCACCATCCTGATCGATCAGGGCGAAGCAGACAGCTTCCTCACCACGCAACTGAAACCCGAGCTGTTCGATCAGGCATGTGCGGAGGGCGGCCAGTCGCTGTTGTTGCGTCGGCATCCCGGTTACGACCATAGCTACTACTTCATCACCACGTTCATCGAGGATCACCTGCGTCACCACGCCGAGGCGCTGGTCCGTCGGTGAACGCGTTGCACCCGATCACCACATCCCGGACCGTCCTTCGGTTGGCGGAAGTGGCCGATGCGTCCCGCTTGCTGCGCTATCGCGAGCAGAACCGCGAACATCTCGCGCCATGGGAACCCCTGCGTGACGAGGCGTATTACACGCTGGACCATTGCGTGCAGACCCTGGCCGAATCACGCGAGGCGATGCGGCTGGACCGTGCGTATCCGTTCTACGCGCTGGATCTTTCGGGGAAGGAAATCCTGGCAACCTTCACTTTCGCCAACGTCGTGCGCGGTGCATTCCAGGCCTGCCATCTCGGCTACAGCATTGCGTTGCGTCGGCAAGGGCAGGGGGTGATGCAGGAGGTGCTCGAAGCGGCGTTGCCGTGGGCGTTCCTCGAGTTGGACATGCACCGGGTGATGGCCAACTACATGCCGCGCAACGAGCGTAGCGGGCGACTACTGGAACGCTTGGGCTTCGAGCGCGAAGGCTACGCGAAGCGCTATTTGCAGATTGCTGGCGCGTGGGAGGACCACGTGCTCACGTCACGCATACGCCATCCGTAACGGCATCTAGCGGATCGAAAGCCAGATGGTTGCGAGTTGGGCTCAGCTCTTCGTGGCCGGTGCCGTGGCGGGCGCGGAAGTGGCGGGGGCCGGTATGGCCGGAGCCGCTGCTTGCACGGTGGGACGGGTGCAGGCGGCTGGCATCCACTGGCTGTTGCCAGCAATGATGTCGCAACTCCAAGTCAGTGGCGCGCTGCCGCCGGCAGCGGAGTTGTCCAGCGGCGTCAGCAGGAAGACCGGGTCGGGTGCGGCCCCTGTGTCCTTCGTTGTGATGGTGATGCGCCCGCTCTCGGAGATATCGATCTTCGCGGTATAAGCATTGAGCGACGAGGTGGCGTTGAAGCTGAGGTCGCTAGGCTGGAGCCGGTTGAGGCCGCCGCGCACCGTAGTGGCTTCCATAACGACGAGCTTGGCCGCTTCGCCAGCCTTGAGCGCTTCACCCAGGCGCTCGGAAATCCGGTGATTGCGCGAGGCAGGAATCGCAATGGCAGCGATTACCGCAAGCACGGCGAGCACGGCCAGGCCGATCATGAGGGGGACGGACTTTTCGCTGCGCATCTCGATTCTCCGTGGCTACGACGATGCTTGGACAAGCGCTTCCGGCTTGGCGCGCGACTTGTCAAAGCGAAACGTTGCCGGCTTGCCGGCATGAACTCACGGCACACATTCGCACAGTTACGTAGACCCAGGATTAACGCGGGGCCTTACAGTGGCGAAAACGAGTGACCAGGACCTGAAGCGTGGACAACGCGCTGGCGTCTCGAGTGACGCCAGCGCGACAAAGGGCAGTTAGGCCTTTGCAGCCGGACGGCCGCGACGCTGGCGCTTGCGATTGCCTTCGGCCGGACGATCACCGCCTTGGCTGTGACCACCGTGATGACCATGCGGGCGATGCGAACCCTGGGGGCGCCCCTGGCGCCCCTGGCGCTGCTGGGGTTGGCGCTGGCCCTGCACTGGACGCGGTGCGGCGGCGTCGGTACGCAGCGGGTGCGACGGCTCGAAGCCTGGCACGTCGCTGAAGGCGATGTCCTGCTTGAGCAGCTTGCGGATGTCACGCAGCAAGCCCGATTCATCGTGGCTCACCAGCGACACGGCCTTGCCCTCGGCACCGGCACGGCCGGTGCGGCCAATGCGGTGCACGTAGTCTTCCGCGACCATCGGCAGGTCGAAGTTGATCACGATGGGCAGCTGATCGATGTCGATGCCACGTGCCGCGATATCGGTCGCCACCAGCACGGTGACGCGGCCGGTCTTGAAGTCGCTCAGGGCGCGCGTGCGGGCGTTCTGGCTCTTGTTGCCATGGATGGCGGCGGCACGCATGCCGGCGGCACTCAGGAACGTTACCAGCTTGTCGGCGCCGTGCTTGGTGCGGCTGAACACCAGCGTCTGGCGACAGCTGTCCTGCGAGAGCACGTGCAGCAGCAGGTCGCGCTTCTTGGCTGCGTCCACCGGGTGCACATGGTGCGTGACGGTGTTGGCCACGGTGTTCGGGGGCGTTACCGATACTTCGCGCGGCTGGTGCATGAACTGCATGGCGAGCGCTTTGATCGGCGGCGCGAAGGTGGCCGAGAACAACAGCGTCTGGCGATGCTTCGGCACCGCCGCGAGAATGCGCTTGAGGGCCGGCAGGAAGCCCATGTCGAGCATGCGGTCGGCTTCGTCCAGCACCAGCACGTCGATGCCGGAGAGATCCACGGAGCGCTGCTGCATGTGGTCGATAAGGCGGCCAGGCGTGGCGATGATGATGTCCACACCGCGACGCAGTGCCTGCACCTGCGGGCCCATGCTCACGCCACCGAAGATGGTGGTGCTGCTGATGCGCAGGTGCTTGCCGTAGTCACGCAGGTTGTCATGCACCTGGGCGGCGAGTTCACGCGTCGGCGTGAGTATGAGGGCGCGCGGACGGCGTGTGCCGGCGGGCGCGGTTTTCGACAGGCGGTGCAGCAACGGCAGCGAGAAGGCGGCCGTCTTGCCGGTGCCGGTCTGGGCGGCGGCAAGCAGGTCTCCGCCTTCCAGTACCACCGGAATAGCGGCAGCCTGAATGGGAGTGGGGTTGGCGTAGCCCTGTTCGGCAAGCGCACGCAACAACGCGGGCTCAAGGCCCAACGATTCAAACGACATGGGAAGCTCCAGAGCAACCCGGAGCGTTCAAGAACCGTGTTGCATTATTCAAGGGGGAGGGACGACGCGAGGGTCGTGACCGCGAAGTATAGCGTAAATGCCGGCAGCCTGCTTGGCCCGTCTATCGGCGGTTCAGCGTGGCGCCCGCTCCGCCACTAGCAGGTAGCAGTCAAAGGGCGTTTTTCCGTGCAGTGAACGGACGCTCACCGCTAACCCTGCTGCCTCCAACGGGGTGCGCAATTCCTCTTCGCTGGGATAGTGCTGTGCACCGACCCGCATCCAGCCACTGGTGCGCAGAAAGAACTCGGAGATGCGCGTCATGGCGTAGCGCAAGCTGCGTTCGCGAAGCACGTTGCGGATCACCAGTAGGCCGCCGGGGGCGAGGTGGGCTACAGCGTTGTCGAGCAAGGCGCGTTGACCTTCCTGCGGCAGGTAGTGCAACACGTCGAGCAGGGCGACGTGGCCGCGTATGGGTTGCCGCGCCGTGCCGTCAGCGTGGGCTAAATGCAGGGCGTTGCCCAGCCCGGAGAGGTGCAGGGCGCGGTTGCCCGCCTCGATCTTGCGTAGGTCGCTGTCCACGCCCAGGTAGCGCGTGACCGCTCCGTGCGTATGCAAGTACTGGCCGAGAAGCCCAATGCCGCAACCGATGTCGAGCAACGGCATTGGCCGATCCATGACCAGGGCCGCCGTGGCTGCATACGCGGGATCCGCTGCCAGCTTGCTCTTGACGTAGCGGCGCTGGAGCCAGTGGTCGTATGAGTTGGCGATGCGGTAGAGGGCGGCGTCCATGCAGGACATGTGAGCCCACGCCGTGGTTGCGCGATGTGAAGGCCAGCATGTCTTTTCTGTTGGGTGCCACACCCTGCGATGGTCGGCCTTGCGCTGTGGCGGCGGTGATGGTTCGCTTGGCGCCTTCGTCGCCCGCTTCACGATGGAGTAGCCCATGTCGCCACTTGCGCCCCTTCGGGAGCTCACCACCACCCAGCGTCATACCGTGCTGGCCAGCTTTCTCGGCTGGACGCTAGATGCCTTCGACTACTTTCTGCTTACTTTCGTCATCGTGGCGGTGGCCAAGGAGTTTCATTCCGACCAGGGGCATGTGATCACCGGGCTGTTCCTCACGCTGGCGGCGCGACCGCTGGGTGCGTTGTTGTTCGGACGGCTGGCCGATCGTTTTGGGCGACGCCCGATCCTGATGCTCGACGTGATCCTGTTTTCCATATTCGAGCTAGCCACCGCTTTTTCCGCCTCGCTCACCATGTTGCTGGTGCTCCGGTTCCTATTCGGCGTCGCCATGGGTGGCGAATGGGGCATCGGTGCATCGCTGGCGATGGAGTCCATTCCCGCCAAGGCGCGTGGTGTTGTGTCGGGTCTGCTGCAAAGCGGCTATCCCGTCGGTTTTTTCCTGGCGGCCTTGGTGAACTGGCTGTTGGTGGATCACATCGGTTGGCGTGGCCTGTTCGTGGTCGGTGCGGCGCCAGCGTTGCTGGTGCTGTACATCCGCCGCTCCGTGCCCGAGTCCGAGGTGTGGCAGCAGGAGCGTGCGGCGCAGGACAAGAAGGGGCTGCTCGAATCCATGCGGGGCCATTGGAAGCTTGCCATCTACCTCATGGTGTTGATGGCGGCGTTCAACATGTTCAGCCACGGCTCGCAGGATCTGTACCACACCTTCGAAGAGGAAAGCCTGCACTTGCCGACCGGCTCGGGGGCGGCCTTCATGCTGGTGGCCATGCTCAATCTCGGCGCACTGGTGGGCGGGCTGTTCTTCGGCGCGCTGTCTGAGCGTATCGGGCGTCGGCGGGCCATCATTCTTGCCGCGCTGCTCGCGATACCGGTGATTCCGTTGTGGATGTATGGCGCTTCGCTGCCGGCGCTGGCCCTGGGTGCCTTCCTGATCCAGGTGATGGTGCAGGGCGCGTGGGGCGTGGTGCCAACGCACCTCAATGAGCTGTCGCCTGACGGCATGCGCGGGACGCTACCGGGCTTCGCCTACCAGACCGGCAACCTGCTGGCGGCGGTCACGGCCAACGCACAGCACTGGATCGCGAATTGGCGAGGCGGGAATCTGGCGTTCGCCATGTCTGCCTGGATCGCCGCCGTGGCCCTGCTGCTGGCTTTCCTGGCCTGGGTAGGGCCGGAGGCGCGGGGCGTGCGCTTCGGGCAAGCCCGGCCCGACACGGGCGAGTAGCCGGGCAGGCTGGTAGCATTGGGGGTTTGATCCATCACGAGACATGCAATGAAGGCTGGCAAGGACAAGGTCATCTCGCTCCACTACACGCTGACGGTGGACGGTGAAAAGGTCGAGAGCTCCCTCGACCGCAACGAACCGCTGTGGATTCTGCTCGGCTATGGCCAGCTGATTCCGGGCCTGGAAAAGGCACTGGAAGGCCATGAAGCGGGCGAGAACCTGCAGGTTGAAGTGGCGGCGGCCGAAGGTTACGGCGAGCGCCAGGAAGGCATGACCCAGCGTGTGCCGAAGAAGTACTTCCAGCAGTCTGCCAAGCTCAAGCCGGGTATGACTACCGTGCTGGCGCTGAAGGAAGGCGGCCACCGCGTGGTGGTGGTGCAGAAGGTGGGCATGAGCACGGTCGATGTGGACTTGAACCACCCGATGTCGGGCAAGACGCTGAACTTCGATGTGACCATTAATGAAGTGCGTGACGGTACCGAGGAAGAGATTGCGCATGGTCATGCGCATCCGCCGGGTGCTGAGGCGCACTGATAGCGCTTTTCTCCCTCTCTCCTTTGGGAGAGGGGTTAGGCTCGTGAAGCCGCTCCGTCAGGGGCGGCTTTTTTGTTGGCGGTTGGTAGAGGGGGCAGGGGAGCTCGGCTCCTTCTTTCTCCCTCGCCCCCTTCGGGGAGAGGGTTGGGGTGAGGGGTCAATCTAGCCTCATCGTTTCTTCTAAGCCGTCATCCCTGCGTACCCCACAAAAGGGGGCAAGGGCCGGGATCCAGTGTCGTCAGTGGTCGGCTGTCGTCTCGTGCGCTAACTGCGTCTGGCTGCTT
Organism: Dyella sp. AD56; assembly: GCF_002878475.1. Lineage (NCBI taxonomy): Bacteria > Pseudomonadati > Pseudomonadota > Gammaproteobacteria > Lysobacterales > Rhodanobacteraceae > Dyella > Dyella sp. AD56. The sequence goes on along the minus strand of NZ_NRDP01000011.1, from coordinate 268,461 downwards.
ACGCAGCGGGCGTTTCGATCGTCTGCCGACGACGCGAAGCTAGTCCCGTGGGACGCTCGAGTCACTTTTCTTTGTTGGCCCAAAGAAATGGCCTGACAGGCCAACGCCCGCAGCATTCTGCAGGGAAAAGCCCGAGCGCTTGAGGCAGGTTGTTGCTTGGCAACCTTCGCCTCTACACAGCGGGTAGTTCGAAGCGCTTCGCAACGCGCCGATGCGGAGAGGACTTAAAGCAGGCTTCGCTACGCCTCCCGACCGGTGTGGAGAACTCGCCACGTAACGGCATCGTTCATCTGCCTTGGCTTTCTGCGCTAGAGCAGGAGCAATGCGACCTGCCGCGATGCGATGTGCAGCAAAGCTGCGCGAGCCGTCCGCTTTCGCCTTTGACCCTCGGGCCCCCTGTGCGGCGGTGAGGGGTGGACGAGAAGGCCCGCAGGGGGATCGGCAGGACGCCGATCCCTTTTCGCCGGGGCAGGAGCCCCGTCGAAAAGCCCGGCCGCCCCTCACGAACTGGCCGGCTTCACCGGCCAGCGCCAAGTGGGGGTGCCCTTTCTTTGGGTTACTTTTCTTTGGGCAAGCAAAGAAAAGTGACTCGGCCTCCGGTAAGAGGTCGAAAGCCCGCCGCAGGCGAGCCAGGTCGCCACCACGCGACAACCTAGCGCAAAGTCACTGGATCCCGGCCTGCGCCGGGATGACGGCAAAGATGAAACGGTGCGACGAGCACCAACCCTCACCCCAACCCTCTCCCCCAAGGGGAGAGGGAGTAGAGCCAGCGAGTTCTGCGCGCTTTAGCGTCGCTCAACCCGAATGCACCATGACGACAGTCAAAGCCAGAACGAACGCCACCACAAACAATGACGGCGCCCCTCAAGGCGCCGCCATCGCTTACATCAAGGGAAACCCGCTCAGACGAGCGTGATATCCACATCCACATTACCGCGCGTCGCATGCGAATACGGGCAGATGTCGCGATGCGCCGTATCCACCAGCTCCTGCGCCACGGTGCGGTCCACACCCGGCAAGCTCACCTCCAATTTCACGGCGATACCGAAACCGGTCGGCTCGCGCGGGCCGATGCCCACGTGCGCGGTGACCGAAGCATCCTTCAACGTCACGCCCTTCTGGCGGGCTACGAAACGCACTGCGCCTTCGAAACAGGCCGCATAACCGGCGGCGAACAGTTGTTCCGGGTTGCTGCCGTGGCCGCCCGGGCCACCCAGGCCCTTCGGCACGACCAACTGCAGGTCGAGGACGCCATCGTCACTCTTGGCGTGGCCTTCGCGGCCGCCGTGTACGGTGGCGGTAGCGGTATAGAGAATCTTGCTGATGTTCATGGTTTAGTCCTCGCGTTGGGAGAGTTGGATCTGTCGGGTGAGTCGCTTCAGTTCATCGCGCAGGCTTTGCATCTGGTCGAGTGACAGCTGCATGCACTGTGCGAGGCATTCGGGAATCCCACTGGCCTGTTCGCGCAGGGCGAGGCCGGTGTCGGTGAGGCGGATGTCCACTTCGCGTTCGTCTTCCTTGCGGCGTTGCCGGCTCACCAGTCCAGCTGTCTGCAGGCGTTTGAGCAGGGGGGTAAGCGTGCCGGAGTCGAGTTGGAGGCGTTGGCCTAGCTCCCGCACCGTCAGGCCGTCCTGCTCCCACAACACCAGCATCACCAGATATTGCGGATAGGTCAGTCCCAGCGGGTCCAGCAGCGGGCGGTACAGACTCGTGACTGAGCGGGACGCGGCATACAGGGCAAAGCAGAGTTGCTGGTCGAGCAGGAGGTGATTGGGTGTGGGCGTCCGGTTCATGCGATAAATCCTAAGCGAAAAATTAAATTGTGTACAATTCAATTTTTCAATCGATGCCATAGGCAGAGCCAAAGGCGCGACCGTGGGGTACTCGGAGCCAGAAAGGGTCGGAGGATGCGCTCGGGTCGGTGAAGCGTCAGTCCATGTCGCTACCGTCGCCGCTGAGGCCGGCGGATCAGGCGCAAGCGCGCTTCTACACGGCAGGAGAGGTCGCGAGGCGACTCGTCAGTCCAGCAGACGTTTGCCGAAGGCGAAGTGGTCTTTCCAATACGGGCCGTCGATATCGTCCAGCCGTACGGTGCCGCCGCTGTTGGGGGCGTGAACAAAACGGCCCTTGCCGACGTAAACGCCCACGTGGCTGATGCCGCTAGAGCCGCCGAAGAACACCAGGTCACCACTGACCAGGTCGGTCATCTGCCCGACCCGCGGCCCGTTCAGCTGAGACATCTCGCGGGAGCTGTGGGGCAGGGTCAGTCCGGCTGCATTGCGGTAAATGTAGTCGACCAAGCCGCTGCAATCGAAACCGCCGTCAGGCGTGTTTCCGCCCCAGCGATAAGGAGTGCCTACCAGGGCAATGGCGCGAAACAGCACGTCATTGGCGGTACCCGCCGCACCGGTGGGAGCGCGGGCCGGCAGGTTGGCCAATGAAGAACGCGAGTCTTTGTAGGTCGGTTCCGGACGCCGACTGTTGCTGGCGCAGGCGGCCAATAGGAGCACGGCGGAGGCGAGCAGGGTGGTGCGGGCCATGCGCCAGGAAACCAACCGGCGGTTGGTTAGAACGGCAAACTCCGGGCGCATCTCGTATCCCCTTTGCTTGAGACGAGCCCGAGGTTATCAAATCAATGAGTTGGAGGAAAGTTGTGAGTGATCACACTAAGTGGGGTCTCCGGCTGTCATGAGCCGGGTGCGCCTACTGTGAGGTTGTGTTCGCCGACCTTGCGATCGCCGCGGTCACGGCTGGTGATCTTGTACTCGCCCGGCCACAGGTAAAGTGAATTCATGGTGTCGTTGGCGGTAAAGACATAGCGGTCTACAGGGATGGCGTCGTCGCTCTCCTTGGTGAGGCGCGCTTCCACGACGCAGGGAAGCTGTCGTTGGCAGATGTCGCTCGAAATCACTCGGGTATCCCGTGCACCACCCAGTGCCAGCCAGTGTGGCCGGCGCTGGTGCCCGGAGGGCGGGAGAATCACGTCGACGTCATGACGGTCCGGGTCGGACGCCCACACACTGCCGCTCTGACGGCTGAGCAATACCGACGGCTTGTCGACCGGGAAGGCGGCGATCAATTGGTTGTACAGGTCCTTCTTGGGCATGGGCCCAATGTCGCGCCAACGCGTCTGGTCGACCGACAGCGGGTCGAAACCTGTCAGCTGCTTGAGCTGCATCGCCATGGGTTTGATGGTCTTGCCCAGATTGCCCACGGCCTTGTCGATGTGTGCATAGCCGGCGTGCACAAACAGTCGGGCGTTGGGGTCGTTCTTGAATACCTCGCGATAGAGCAACTGGGCCTGACCTGCTTCGCGATCAGATAACGCATCGGCATCGGATTCGTAGGCCACCACCTTAAAGCCCAGACGAATCGCTTCGCGGATGATCTGGCCGTAAAGCGGCTCATGCAGGTATTCGCTGCCGCTGCTGGTAACGGGGTAGCCGCGCTTCATCAGGTCGGTGTCGCTGTTGACCAGCGCCTCGGCAGCGAAATAGGTGAAGCCTTCGGCGCGCAGCTTCGGTAGCAAGGCCAGCGTAAGCTCGCGAGTGTGTGCGTCGTGGTGTGCTTCGTTGACCATCACGATGCGGCGGTCGGTGGCGAGCTTGGCGATCTCTGTCGCTGCATCGGCAGGTGCCCAGTCACCGGGGGACGGCAGCGGCACCGGTGTCTGCACGCGGTTGTCGAACGGGAAATCCAATAGGGCCTCGTCATACAGGCCCAGCTCGTCTTCGACGGTGGCAAGCAGTTGCTGGTCGATCAGGCGATCGTCCTTGGTGAGTTGCGGCATGACCTCGCGCAGGTACAAATAGCGCGCCAGATCGTTCTTTATATGCGCCGACTCTTCGAACAGATCGCGCTTCACCGTTATAGCGGTGGACGCCCGGACTGGTGGCTCCGGGGTAGGTGCGGTCTGCGCCGACGTGGCGGACTGCTGCGCGGACGCCGCCGCACACACAACCGTGGCCATCGCCAAAGTCAGTAGGGCACGCCACCTGTACATCATCCTGCCGGACTTCACTTCTGACTTACCCATCGCGCTGAACCCTCGGGGTTAGGGGCGGAACGCTACAATAACCGGATGGATGCTTCACGCAGCGATGTGTTGATTCTTGGCGGCGGCGTTATCGGCCTGGCCTGCGCTTACTTCCTGCTGAAGTCCGGGGCTACCGTGCGGATTTTGGAGCAGGGTAACCCGGGCTGCGGAAGTTCGCACGGCAATTGTGGAACGATCACCCCTAGCCACGCCCCACCCTTGGCCATGCCGGGCACGCTCGGCGTTGCACTGCGCTCGATGCTCAGGGCGGATGCGCCGCTTTACCTCAATCCACGTTTCGATGGACCGCGTTTCCGCTGGCTGCTCGGCTTTGCCCGCCACTGCAATTGGCGCGACTTCGAGCACGCGGCGCACGCGCGTTCGGCCATCCTGCAGCACTCGCGTCGGTTGCTCGCGGAGCTCGTGCACAACGAGCGTTTCGATTGCGAATTCGGTGAAGAAGGCGAGCTGTACGTTTATCGCACCGACAAGGCCTTACATGCCGACCAACGACACCATGCCGACGTGCTCGATCGCCTCGGCATCACCGTTGAGCGATGGCATGGGGAGGAGGTGGAGGCCCGGGAGCCTGCGCTGAAACCGGGTGTCGTCGGTGGCCTGTTCCATCCCGGCGACGCACGCCTGCGGCCGGACCGCTACGCCGCCGAACTTGCGGATCGCGTGCAGGCCATGGGGGGTGTGATCGAATCGGGGGCGCGCATCGACCAATTCGGCACGCAGCAGGATCGTATCGATCATGTCCGCACCACGCGCGGTGTGTTCCGTGGCGACCGTGTCGTGATGGCGCTCGGTGCGTGGTCGCCACTGTTGGCGAACCAGTTAGGTCTGCGCCTGCCGATGCAGCCGGGCAAGGGTTATTCGATCACCTATTCGAGGCCCGCATTGGCCCCCCGTCATGCGTTGGTGTTGCGCGAAGCCGCCGTGTGCGTAACGACCTGGGAGACGGGATTCCGATTGGGTAGCACCATGGAGTTCTCTGGCTATGCGGAGGGCCTCAATCGCACGCGTCTGGATGCTTTGCGTCGCGGCGCGGCGCAGGGGTTGCATGTCTCTGAAGGTCCCGCGATGCAGGAAGAATGGTGGGGCTGGCGCCCGATGAGCGTGGATGAAGTACCCATCATCGGGCCAAGTTCGCGCTGGTCCAACCTCACGTTGGCTACAGCGCATGGCATGCTCGGCGTCAGCATGTCGGCGGCCACGGGTGAGTTGGTGGCGTCGATGTTGCGTGGTGGCGTGCCGTCGCTGGATCCGACCCCCTACGCGCCCTCTAGGTTCGGCGTGTGATCTTGGCGTCCACAGGTTCTGGAGAGCAGCATGGCGGAAACCTTTGACCTGATCGTGCTTGGCGGTGGCTCCGGTGGTTTGGCTACGGCCATTCGAGCGGCGCGCCACGGTGCCCGTGTGGCCTTGCTTGAACCGGGTGCGCTGGGTGGAACATGCGTCAACGTCGGCTGCGTGCCGAAGAAGGCGCTGTGGTACGCAGGGCAATTGGCGCGGGAGCAGCGGCTCGCGCTCGACTATGGTTTTGCGTTGTCGCCGGGTCCGCTCGACTGGGAACATTTTCGTCAGTTGCGTCAGCACTACATCGATGGCATTCGCCAGCGATATGCGGCGAACCTGGCGACGGCGGGCATCCAGGTATTCGCGGAGACGGGACGTTTTGTGTCCGCCGATATCATCGCCACGTCTGGCGGTGAGGAGTTGCACTCTGCGCGGATCGTGATCGCCACGGGTGGCCGCCCACGCCGGCTGGACCTACCCGGCTTCGATCTCGGCATGGTGTCGGACGACATCTTTGCACTTCGCTCATTGCCCAAGCGCATTGCCGTGATCGGCGGCGGCTACATCGCTATCGAGTTCGCGGGCCTGTTCAATGCATTGGGTAGCGAGGTGTCGCTGCACGTGCGTCGCCGGATGCTCACGGACTTCGATATCGAACTCGTGGACGCGCTGGAGCAGCACATGGGCGAGGCGGGGATCAGGGTGACCCGCCAAGTCGAGGTGACGGGCCTGCATCGCGAAGGCGACGCCATCGTGATCGACGACGCCGTGCATGGTCCCTGCGGCTCCTATGACGCTGTGCTGTGGGCAGTCGGCCGTATACCCAACAGCGAGCGACTGGACCTGGAAGCGGCAGGTGTGCGCGTGAATGAAGCCGGGTATGTCGTCACCGATACGTGGCAGAACACCAACGTCGACGGCATCTTCGCGGTGGGCGACATCACCGGGCGTCCCGAACTGACTCCCGTCGCCGTGGCAGCCGGGCGGCGCCTTGCGGATCGTCTGTTTGGCGGGCAGCCGGATAGCCGGCTGGATTACGACAACATTCCTAGCGTCGTCTTTGCTGAGCCCCCGTTGGCGATGGTGGGGCTCACTGAATCCGAAGCACGCGAACAGCATGGCGAACAGGTGCGTGTCTATCGGGCACGCTTCACGCCCCTGCAGTGGGCCGTCAGCGGACGACACTACAAGAGCCTTATGAAGATCGTCTGCGCAGGTGAGGACGAGCGCGTGGTCGGCATGCATGTGCTCGGCAGCGGTGCGGACGAGATGCTTCAGGGTTTCGCTGTCGCAATGAAGATGGGGCTGCGCAAGCGTGATCTCGACGCCACGGTCGCCATCCATCCGAGTTCCGCCGAAGAGCTGGTGCTGATGAGTTGATGCGGCGGGGACGAGGCACCGCCGGCCGCGCTAAACTCAAGCAATGACCGCCACCTATACGTTGCATCGCGGCACCGCGCCGCTGCTCATCAGCCTGCCGCATGACGGCAGCCACATTCCCGATGACATCGTTGCACGCATGCGGCCGAATGCGCAGCGCTCGGTCGATACCGACTGGCACGTGGGGCGACTGTACGAACCGCTCGCGAAGGCTTTGGGCGCCAGCGTCATCCGCCCGGCGGCATCGCGTTACGTGGTTGACCTCAATCGTCCCGCGGATGGGCAAGCGCTTTATCCGGGCAAGCGCGAAACCGGCCTCGTCTCCACGATCGGTTTCGATGGCGAGCCGCTCTATCTCGATGGCGATGAACCCACCGCCGAAGAAATGCAACGTCGGGTAAACGTCTACTGGCGCCCTTACCACGATGCGTTGTCGCAAGAACTTGAGCGTTTGCGCGTGGAGCACGGTCGTGTTGTGTTGTGGGACGGCCATTCCATCCGCAGCCATGTATCCATGTTGTTCGAAGGGCAACTGCCGGACTTCAACCTGGGTACGGCCGACGGCACCAGTTGTTCCGCCGCCTTGCAGGAACAACTCAGGGAAGCGCTGGAGGCCCAGTCCCGTTACAGCTTCGTGGTCAATGGACGCTTCAAGGGCGGCTACATCACGCGCCACTATGGCTGGCCTGCTGAAGGTGTGCAGGCGGTGCAATTGGAGTTGTCACAGCTCAACTATATGGATGAAGACAGTTTCGCGTATGCCGATGAACGAGCAGTGCGCGTGCAGGAGACCATCGCGCGGTTGCTGGCGCTATGTATCGCCTGATCGCAAAAACATTCGGTCGTTGTTAGGCGATTGCAATGTCAAGACGGCCAACGGGAAAATCTGACAACGACGCGAGAAAAGAGCAGTTCCGGATAACGCGGAAACATGCCATGTTTTAGGCGTCGCGCCGCTCGTGTCGCCGGGTTCCGGCCGGGTCCGCGACAGAACACAGATTCTTCAAGTCGAGGCTTATCACATGCGCAAGTTCGCGATCGCTTCCCTGCTCGTAGCGGGTGTGGCTCTTTCCGGTTCCCTGCTGGCGCAGACCGCAGCCCCGCAGCCTGCCGCCCCGCAGGCTGCGCCCGCAGCGGCCAAGCCGGCTTCGGCCACGCCTGCCGCCGCGCCGGCGCACCATCACAAGAAGAGCAAGACCGACAACAACGGCCAGCCCAAGCCAAAGGGCAGCAAGTCGCCCAAGCGCACGGCTAAGTCCACGTTGCCGCAGACCGAAGCCAGCCACTGAGTTCCGGTCAAAGAAAAGCCCCGGCGCGTCAGCGTCGGGGCTTTTTTCTTGCGCGCATACTGGGCGGTTTCAGGACTTGAGTGAGGCGATGCACTTCAGTTCGATGGCGATCGGCGTCGGCAACGCGGTGATACCTAGCGTGGTGCGACACGCGTCGACGCCGGCGAAATGCTCCGCGTAGAGCTTGTTGTAGGCCGGGAAATCGCCCGCCATGTCGGTAAGGAACACGGTGATGTCCACCAGGTCTTCCCAGCGTGCGCCGCTGGCTTCGAGAACAGCGCGCACGTTTGCGAACACTTGCCGGCATTGTGCTTCGATGTCGTAGCCGGCGAGCTTGCCTTCGCTGTCGTAGACATTCCCTGGAATGGCATTGCTGCCCGGCGTGCGTGGACCTACGCCGGAAAGGAACAGCAGGTCGCCCACGCGGCGCGCGTGCGGGTAGGCGCCTACCGGCGCTGGCGCTTGATCCGTGCGGACGACGTTGCTCATCGGTTGAACTCGGGGATGGTTCCCAGGCGCTGGAGCGCGCGCTCGTAAGCGGGCCTTAGCTCGTCACGTGAACTCACGTGCATGCCCATGTCGTTCACATGGCCATCGAACAGGCTGTAGCACCACGCGTGCACGGAGAGCTTCTGACCGCGCTCCCATGCGTCCATCACCATGGTGGTGTGGCAGACGTTGACGGCCTGTTCCATCGCATTGAGCTCGCACAGGCGGGCATTGCGCAGATTCATCAGGTCGATCGAGGTAAGCAGCTTCGAATGCTTCTGCGCCACATCACCCACGTGGCGCAGCCAGTTGTCGACCAGGCCCATGCGGCGTTCGTCCAGCACTGCCTGCACACCGCCGCATCCGTAGTGACCCACTACCAGGATGTGCTCGACCTTGAGCACGTCGACGGCGAACTGAATGGTGCTGAGGCAGTTGAGATCGGTGTGCGACACGACGTTGGCGACGTTGCGCTGCACGAAGATCTCGCCCGGCGGCAGGTCCACGATCTGCGTGGCGGGCACGCGCGAGTCGGAGCAGCCGATCCACAGATATTTGGGGGCTTGCTGCTGAGCTAGACGTTCGAAGAATCGCGGGTCCTGTTCGACCATGGTGGCGGACCACACGCGATTGCTGTCGAGAAGATTTTGGAGGGGGTTTTTCACGGCAGCATTCTCAGTAGCGTATGCAAATATTTTTGGGCTCGGTGAAGAAGCGCAGCGCTTCCGCGCCACCTTCGCGGCCGAGGCCGGATTGCTTGGTGCCACCAAAGGGCGTGCGCAGATCGCGCAGCAGCCAGCAGTTGGTCCACACGATGCCAAAATCCAATTGGGCGCCGAAACGGTGCGCGCGCGACAGGTCACGCGTCCATACCGATGCAGCGAGCCCGTAGCCGGTGCCATTGGCGATGGCGAGGGCTTCCGCTTCGTCCTCAAAGGGAATCAGGCTCACCACGGGTCCAAAGATCTCGTGCTGGTTGGTGGCGGTATCGCTGCCCAGGCCGTCGATGACGGTGGGGGCGACAAACCAGCCACTAGCACAGCGCCCATCCACGGTGATGGCTTTGCCACCGCACAGAATGCGCCCGCCTTCTTCGCGTGCCGTGGCGATGCAGCCCATGACCTTGTCGAAGTGTTCGCGCGAGACGAGCGCACCGAGGTCGCTGTTGTTTTCGTTCGGATCGCCGACGCGTAGTGCTTTAACGCGCGCAAGGTAGCGTTCGCGAAACGTTTCATGGATGGAGCGCTGCACCAGCAGGCGTGAACCGCACAGGCAGATCTCACCTTGGTTGGCAAAGCCTGATCGCACGATGGTGTCGAGATTGGTGTCGCTGAGGTCCGCGTCTTCGAACACGATAGCCGGGTTTTTGCCGCCCAGTTCCAGCGATACCTTCTTGAACTGTGGCGCGGCGACGGCGGCGATCTGCGCACCGGTGCGCGTGCTTCCCGTGAACGACACCGCCTTTACCGCCGCGTGTTCGACGATGGCCTGCCCCACGCTGGGGCCGCGTCCCTGCACGATGTTGAACACACCGGGCGGGAAGCACGCCTCGATGCTTAGCTCGCCGAGCAGTGCGGCCGTGCACGGTGTGATTTCCGATGGCTTGGAAACCACGGTGTTGCCGGCAGCCAGCGCAGGGGCGATCTTCCAGGTAAACAAATACAGCGGCAGATTCCATGGGCTGATGCAGCCAACCACGCCGAGTGGCTGGCGCAGCGTGTAATTGATCGCCCCGATTTCCATGGCATGCGATTCGCTGCTCCAGCCCATGATGGCGGCGGCGAAGAAGCGTAGATTGGAAACCGCACGGGGAATATCGAGATTGCGTGCCTGGACCAACGGCTTGCCGCTGTCGCGCGACTCCAGCGCGACGAATTCGTCCGTACGCGCCTCGACCAGATCGGCGAGTCGATACAAGAGACTGGCACGCTGCTCGGTCGGCGTCGCGGCCCAGCCGGGGGCGGCCCGCCGGGCAGCGGCCACGGCGTCGGCGACGTCATCAGAAGTGGAGTCGGGACAGTGTGCGAAGACCTGGCCGGTGGCCGGCTCGAACACGTCCAGCCAGCGATCGTTGCGTGGCGCCTGGAGGCGGCCGTCGATCAGATTGGCGAGGCGCAAGGTAGGCATCTGAGCAAGCTTAAGGCCTGGGGTCTTCAATTGCACCGGACGCGAGCGTATGCGGCGCGTGACGATGCGCAACGATGTCGTCAGCTCAGGGAGCGGGTCCTGCCGCCATCCACCGCAATACTCACGCCATTCACGTAGGCCGCAGCCGGCGTGCATAGGAAGGCGATCACAGCGGCCACTTCGGCGGCGTCGCCAAAACGACGGGCAGGTACCGTGGACAGCATGCCCAGCGCGACGTCTTCCTCACTGCGTCCGCTGCTGCGCGCCTGTGCGGTGAGCAGTCCATCCAGACGTGCGGTGCGCGTGTAGCCGGGCAGTACGTTGTTGACGGTGATGCCATCGGCGGCCAGCTCGCCGGACAAGGTCTTGGCCCAGCTCGCCACGGCGGCGCGCACGGTATTGGATACGCCCAAGCCGGCGATCGGCTCCTTCACCGACGTAGAGATGACATTGACGATGCGGCCGTAACCACTGGCGCGCATGCCGGGAAGCAACCCCTGCACGAGGGTCTGACCAGCCAGCAGGTGCTGGCGGAAAGCCGTCTCGAAGGCGTCGGCGGTGGCTGTGTGGGCAGGACCGCCCGGCGGACCGCCCGTGTTGTTGATCAGAATCTCGACCGGATGGTCCGCCACGATGTCCGCCAGCGCGTCGCGCAGGTTGTCCGTCTGGGCCATGTCCACGGCAAACCATCGATGCTGCTGATCGTGCTTGTGGGGCAGGGCCTCCGCGACGGCTTTCAACGTATCCGCGGAACGCGAGAGAAGGGTGACGCTGGCGCCCAGTTCAGCCAGCTCGATGGCGCTGGCGCGGCCAATGCCCTGCGAGGCACCACATACCAGGGCGCGACGTCCGCTCAGATCCAGTTGCATCGATGTCTCCCCTTAGGAAAGTGCGATCAGCGCGCGGTGTACTGCACGGCAAGTGCGCCGAACCAGCACAGCCACGCGGCCCACGGACTGTAGCGCCAGACCTGGCGCCAGCGGGTAACGGAGCCGTCTTCCAGTGCGGGCAGTACGGGCGACCGCAGCGCCAACTGCAGGCGCATCCACGTGCGCAACGCGTTGGTGGGCTGGCCGTCGCTCTCGGCGATGATCTTCCACTCGTTCGGGTGCCGGCTGCGCAGGAGCGACGCAACGCGGTATTGCGCGCCGAAGTGCAGTACGAAACAGATGGCGCCGGCCAGGAGTAGCGAGAGATAAAGCTGAATCATGCCGTGCCTGTTGTTGGTGAAGGCCTGCGGATGCGAACTCAGCCCTTGGCTGAGTCGTTTGTCGCGGGCGAGGAATTCGTATTGTTTGTGCTGCTGGGCGATGCTGCAGGCTTGGCTGCATTGCTCTTGTCACCGTCGCTGCCGATGCCGGGCAGGGGGATCGCATCACGCAGGGTGCTCAGCACACCGTTGCCCTGCTCAGGCTTGGCGCAGATGGCGTTGTTCTGGGCGTCCTGATAGGCCTTGTCCATCATGCCGATCCACACCGTGCCGTCGGGCCCGTGCGGCACCTTGAACGTGCCGGCGGCTGCCATCTTCACCGGCGCCTCGGCCGAGAACGCCGCGGGTGACTGCTCCCAGTAGGTATTGCCGGCCTGCTGTTTGGCTGAGCTGTACAACACCAGGTAACGCGCGCGATTGTCGGTGACATCCACGCTGCCGAAGGCACCCGTGGTGTCGTCTGTCCAGCCCATGTGCTCGCACAGGCTCAAGTCCTTGCTGTCGATCGGCTGGAAAGCGTCGTCCAGTAGCACAACGGTTGGCGCGAACAGATAGCTCGCGCGCAGCCAGCGGCCGTTCAATTCCGACTTCACGGCAACGCGGTAGGGCATCTGCGTTTCGCGAGGCAGGCTGAAGCTCAGGAAGTAGCTGCGGTCGCCATTGAGATTGGCGACCATGCTGCCCGGGCCAAGTTCGAACTTCTTCGGCCGCCAGGGCAGCGAATCCTGGAAGGAGAAATCGGCAAAGGTGCTGCAGCAGGGGGTGGCCTGCTGCAGAGACTTCTTCGCCTGATCGAGGCCGGAATTGTTGTTCTCCGGCGGACGCAGGTTGGGCGGTACCAGCGCTTTCACGCTGCAGCCGCCCACCAGCATGGCGGACACGAGAAGGGCAGTGGCGATGATCAGTCGATAGCGCATAACTCAACCGTGGAAGATCAGAATTCAGCCGTCCCTGCCGCACGGGGATAGGGGATGGCATCGCGGATGTTGGACAGGCCACACACGTAGACCAGCAGGCGCTCGAAACCGAGGCCAAAGCCGGCGTGCGGCACGGTGCCGTAACGGCGCAGGTCACGGTACCAGCCATAAGTGGCGGGATCGAGTCCAAACTGGGTCATGCGGCGGTCGAGGTAGTCGAGGCGCTCTTCGCGCTGCGCGCCGCCGATGATCTCGCCAATGCCCGGCGCCAGCACGTCCATCGCGGCGACGGTTTTGCCGTCGTCGTTCAGGCGCATGTAGAAGGCTTTGATCTGCTCGGGATAGTTCATCACTACCACCGGGCGGCCGATGTGCTTTTCGGCGAGATAGCGCTCGTGCTCGGTTTGCAGATCGATGCCCCAGGCCACCGGGAACTCGAATTTCTGGCCCGAGTTCTTGAGGATCTCGATGGCGTCGGTGTAGTCGATGCGTTCGAACGGTTTGGAGACAAAAGCTTCCAGACGGCTGATCGCGTCCGGCAACACGCGCTCAGCGAAGAACGCCATGTCATCCGCGCGCTCTTCCAGTACGGCCTTGAAGATAGCCTTGAGGAAGCCTTCGGCGCAGTCAGCGTTATCGTTGAGGTTGGCGAAGGCGATCTCCGGCTCCACCATCCAGAACTCAGCGAGATGGCGGGCGGTGTTGGAGTTTTCCGCGCGGAAGGTCGGGCCAAAGGTGTACACCTTGCTCATCGCCAGGCAGTACGCCTCAAGGTTGAGCTGACCGGACACGGTGAGGAAGGCTTCGCGGCCGAAGAAATCCTTGCGGAAATCGATCTTGCCGTCCGGCATGCGGGGCAGGTTGGCCAGGTCCAGCGTGGACAGGCGGAACATGTCGCCCGCGCCCTCGGCATCGGACGTGGTGATGATCGGCGTGTTGATCCAGAAGAAGCCCTGCTCAGTAAGCCAGCGGTGGATCGCCGTCATCATGGTGTGGCGCACGCGGGTCACTGCGCCGAACAGGTTGGTGCGCGGACGCAGGTGCGCCACTTCGCGCAGGAACTCCATGGTGTGCGGCTTGGGTTGAATCGGGTAGGTCAGCGGATCGTCCACGAAGCCGGTGACCTCGACCGTATCGGCCTGGATCTCGAAGCGCTGTCCCTTGCCCTGTGACGGCACCAGTGTGCCGGTCACGATCAGGCCGGCACCGGTGGTCAGGTGCTTCACCTCGTTCTCGTAATTCGACACTTTGTCGGTGACGACCGCCTGGATCGGATCGAAGCAGGAGCCATCGGTCACATTCACGAAGGACAGGCCGCCCTTCGAATCGCGGATCGTGCGCACCCAACCGCGCACCGTGACGACACTGCCGGCTTCGATCGAACCGGAAAGAGCCTGCTTGACGCTAACCACCGCCATGGATTGAAACTCCTGCTGGGCGCCGCATATCGGACGCGTAAGTCGAACTGAGCATGATAATGTAGGTTCCGTTCAGCTAGCGACACCTAGCGTCCGTTTTCCGACCGCCGAAAGGCCTCAGTAGTTGCATCGCCCATGACCATCACCATTACTCCCGCCGCCAGCGAACGCATGCGTTCCTTCCTTGCCGGTACCCCCGGTGCCGCAGGTGTGCGCTTTGGCGTGAAGAAGACCGGCTGCTCAGGTTTTGGTTACGTGGTCGACCTAGCTCAGGATCTGGGCGAGGGCGACGAGATCATGAACGTGGACGGCGTGCCGCTGATCGTCGAGGGCAAAAGCCTGCCCCTGATCGATGGCACGGTGATCGATTTCCAGCGCCAGGGCCTGAACGCCGCCTTTGTCTTCCACAACCCCAATGCCACGGGCGAATGTGGTTGCGGTGAGAGTTTCACCGTCGGCTGAGATTTGGCGCGAACGCAGCCGGGGCTGTCATCGACTTGCCCCAAACGGCTGAATTCCCTTACACTTCCGCTTCTGTCCATGCCTCAAAGGCGCGGATGGAACCTTGCCTCACCGCATAGGGCGGGAGGCTGCCAGGCCCGAAAAGGCCGCATCCACAAGGAGTTACCACACGATGTCCCTGCGACATTACGAAGTCGTGTTTCTGGTCCACCCTGACCAGAGCGAGCAGGTCCCGGCGATGATCGAGCGCTACAAGGCGCTGATCGAGACCGACGGCGGCAAGATCCACCGCTTGGAAGACTGGGGCCGCCGCCAGCTGGCGTATCCCATCGTGAACCTGGCCAAGGCTCACTACGTCATGCTCAACATTGAAGTGAGCCAGAACGCGCTGAACGAGCTCGAGTCGGGCTTCCGCTTCAACGACGCCGTGCTGCGCCACCTCGTGGTTCGCCGTGACGAAGCCGATACCGAGCAGTCCTTCATCCTGAAGTCCAAGGAAAAGGATGACGCCAAGTCCTCGCGTCGCCGCGATGACGACAGCGATGGTGACGAGCGTCCGGCTCGTCGTGACCGCGAAGAGCGCGACAACGATCGCGACAGCGACGACTGATCAGGAGCACAGACATGTCCAAGTTCTTCCGCCGCCGCAAGTTCTGCCGCTTCACGGCCGAAAAAGTCAAAGAGATCGATTACAAGGATCTCAACACCCTTCGCCAGTACGTGACCGAGAACGGCAAGATCGTTCCGTCGCGCATCACCGGCACCAAGGCTCGCTACCAGCGTCAGCTGGCGACCGCTATCAAGCGCGCCCGCTTCCTGGCTCTGCTGCCGTACACGGACAACCACGACGTCTAATAAGTCGTGGCATGCGCCGGGTGGTGACATCCGGCGCATCTCCAACTCTTCGGACAACCGTCCACGGCTGCGCCGGGCCCATCCGGTGCTAACGAAAAGGAACCACCATGGAACTGATTCTTCTAGAAAAAGTCCGCAACCTCGGCAACCTGGGCGACAAGGTCAAGGTCAAGCCGGGTTACGGCCGTAACTACCTCCTGCCGCAGGGCAAGGCCGTGCCGGTCAACGCCGCCAACCTCGAAGCTTTCGAGAAGCGCCGCGCCGAGTACGAAGCCAAGGCTGCCTCGCAGCTGTCCGGTGCCGAAGGCCGCAAGGCCAAGCTGGAAGGCGTCACGGTGACCATCGCCGCGAATGCCAGCCCGGAAGGCAAGCTGTACGGCTCGGTTGGCCCGCGCGAGATCTCGGAAGCCCTGCAGGCTGCCGGTCACGACGTGAACAAGGGTGAAGTGATCCAGGGCGAAGGCCCGATCCGCCACACCGGCGAGTTCGACGCCGTGGTCGCGCTGCACGCTGACGTGCAGACCCAGATCAAGGTGATCGTGGTCGGCGAAAAGTAAGCCGATCCATCGCTTGCAGTACCCAGACGGGCGCCTCCGGGCGCCCGTCTGCTTTTCCGTCGTTCGTTCCAGGTTATCCACAACGAACCACAGGTTATCCACAGAGTTATTGTCTCGTCGCCTGAGAGGGTGCCGCGTATGCTCTGTGCTCACGTAACGCCGCCGGCAATGCAGCGCTCCGCTGCGAGGAATCGCGATGTCCTTCGTTTCCGATCGTTCCGATCGCCCTGAGCGCCGCGGTCGTTCCGAGCGCAAACCTCCGTCCAGCATCGATGCCCTGCGTGTACCACCCAACTCGATCGACGCGGAACAAGCTGTGCTGGGTGGCCTCATGCTGTCCCCGGATTCGATGGACAAGGTGGCCGACCGCCTGAGCGAGCAGGACTTCTATCGCAAGGATCATCGCCTGATCTGGCGCGCCATCACCGAGTTGGCGGCCAAGGGCATGCCGTGTGATGCGGTAACGCTTGGCGACTGGTTCGAGGCCAACGGCCTGGCCGAGATGGTGGGCGGTGCGTCGTATCTGATCGAGCTGGCCAACACCACGCCGAGCGCGGCGAACATTGCCGCCTACGCTGAAATCGTTCGCGAAAAATCCGTGCTGCGTCAGCTGATCGATGCGGGCGTCGGCATCACCGAGGACGGTTACCAGCCCGAAGGCAAGAGCGTGCAGGAAGTGCTTGAGCGCGCAGAGCAAGCGGTGTTCAAGATCGCCGAGTCGGGTGCGCGCGGCAAGAAAGACACCGTGTCCATGCGTGAGGCGGTGAAGGACGCCTTCCGCATCCTCTCTGAGCGCTTCGAGAACAAAGGGCAGCTCACCGGTGTTTCCACCGGCTTTTCCGATCTGGACGAGCTCACCTCAGGTCTGCAGCCCTCCGATCTGATCATCGTCGCGGCGCGACCCTCCATGGGTAAGACCGCGTTTTCGGTGAACATGGCCGAAGCCGTGGCAATGCGTGGCAAGAAGGCCGTGGCGATTTTCTCGATGGAAATGTCGGCTTCGCAGCTGGCCTTCCGAATGATTTCCTCGGTGGGCCGTATCCATGCGCAGCATTTGCGCAACGGCGACCTCGCCGAGGAAGACTGGCCGCGTGTCACTAACGCCATCGCGCTGTTGTCCGAAGCCAAGATCTTCATCGATGACACGCCGAGCTTGTCACCGGTGGAATTGCGTTCGCGTTCGCGCCGACTGCATCGCGAGCACGGCGGCCTCGGGCTTATCGTCATCGACTACCTGCAGCTAATGCAGGTGCCGGGCATGAATGAAAATCGCGCGACTGAAATCTCGGAAATCTCGCGCTCGTTGAAGGGTCTCGCCAAGGAGCTCAACTGCCCGGTGATTGCGCTGTCGCAGTTGAACCGCTCGCTGGAGCAGCGTGCCGATAAGCGCCCCATGATGTCCGACCTGCGCGAATCCGGCGCTATCGAGCAGGACGCGGACGTGATCATGTTCATCTACCGCGACGAGTACTACAACAAGGAATCGCCCGATAAGGGCCTCGCGGAAATCATTATCGGCAAGCAGCGTAACGGTCCGACTGACACGGTGAAGTTGACCTTCCTTGGCCACTACACCAAGTTCGAGAACTACGCGCCCGACTCGTTCGTCGGCGCCTTCGAATAAACAACGATGCATCACGTACAGGCGCGTTCCGTTATAGGAACGGCGCCTGTACTGCATTGCGTCTATGCATGCTCTACACATGAATCCCGTGCGGCATTCACATGTCGCGGCGCAGCCTCGTAGCTGGTTCCCCACACGAGGCACGACACATGTCGCTGATTCTTCTGCTCATCATCGTGTTGCTCTTGCTCGGCGTACTGCCGACATGGCCATACAGCCGTGCATGGGGCTATGGCCCGAGCAGTGGCCTGGGCTTGATTGTGATCGTCCTGATCGTGTTGTTGGTGCTGCGTGTCATCTGAGAGGTGCCGCCATGAGCCGAACCATCATTTCTACATCGCTGATTGCCGCTTGCCTGGCGCTGGCCGGCTGCGGCAGCAGTACCCGCGTCGTGCAGAACAATGACACCTGTGGCAAGCAGATGACGGACCTGCAGAGCGCGCTGGCGTCCGGTGCCATGACCCAGCACGAATACGACAAGGCGCGTCAGGTCGCGATTGAGCGCTGCGATTCCCACGACAACCGTTGAGTGGGTGCGGCTACCGGTGAGGGTAGCCGTTGCCCGGGGAATGCCACGGTGGCGCCCCGGGAGTGCCGGACCGGAACGTTAGGTTGGGCGCGTTGGGCCGGGTCGTCCCGGACAAGGCTGGTAAGCTTCCCGCCTTGTCCGAGGTTATCCGGCCTATTTTTCCGCCCATTTTCATCGCGTCCAAAGGGCGCCAGGCACGCATGAGCCGTACTACCGTCGCCACGATCCACCTGGGCGCCTTGCGCCACAATCTTGCGCGCATCAAGCAGATGGCCGCGCCAGCCAAAGTCATGGCTGTGGTCAAGGCCGACGCCTATGGGCATGGTCTTGAACGTGTGGCGCGCGCGTTGGATGGTGCTGCTGATGCCTTCGCTGTCGCGGCGCTGGGCGACGGCTTGCGGTTGCGTGCGGCGGGGCATCGCCAGCGGATCGTCGTGTTGTCGGGGCCTGATCAGGCGAGCGATATCGCTGAAATGCAGCGGCTGAATCTGGACGCTGCCATTCATCATGAAGAACAACTGCACTGGCTGAAGGAAGCTTCGCCGTCGCGCGGTCCCTTGCGTGTGTGGTTGAAGGTGGACAGCGGTATGCATCGGCTAGGCTTCGCGCCCGAGGCCGTGGCTTTTGTCCATGCGCAGCTGGCATCGATGCCAGGCATCGATCCCGAGATCGGCCTGCTGACGCATTTCGCTGAATCCGAAGTGTTCGACGGTGCGGAGACGCCCGCGCAGATCGCGCGTTTCGCCGAGGCGACACGCGGCTTGCAAGGGCCGCGCTCGCTCTCCAATTCCGCGGCGGTGTTGGGCTGGGCCGATGCGCGCGGCGATTGGGTGCGCACGGGTGGTTTGCTGTATGGCTTGTCGGTGGTTGACGGCAAAACCGGGGCCGATTTCGGCTTCCGTCCGGCGATGACGTTGAGCACGCGGCTGATCGCCATCAACCGCATTGGCAAGGGCGAACGCATTGGCTACAACGGCACCTGGACCTGCCCCGAAGACATGGCGGTGGGTGTGGCGGCCGTGGGCTATGGCGACGGTTATCCACGCAGCGCGGTCGCCGGTACGCCTGTGCTGGTGGGCGATCGACAGGTGCCGTTGATCGGCCGCGTGTCGATGGATCTGATCACGCTGGACTTGCGTGGTGCTCCGGATGCCAAGGTCGGTGATCGCGTGACGTTGTGGGGGCCGGAGTTGCCTGTCGAAATCATCGCGACGCAGGCTGGCACGATCTCCTACGACCTGACGTGTGGCATGACAAAACGCGTGTTGTTCGTCGAAGACGAAGGCTGAGCGCGCCGGGAGGTTCAGTCCCGCGTTTTTCCCGAGGTCGACTTTATCCGCGTCTCGCCGATTGCGATGGCGCCCCGTTAAGCTTGGACGTCTTCACGATGTACCCAGGAAAATGACGCATGGCCAAAGCCAAGACCGCCTATGTCTGCACCGATTGCGGAGCAGAGCACTCCAAGTGGCAGGGCCAGTGCGTGGACTGCGGCGT
This sequence comes from Dyella sp. AD56, assembly GCF_002878475.1. NCBI lineage: Bacteria > Pseudomonadati > Pseudomonadota > Gammaproteobacteria > Lysobacterales > Rhodanobacteraceae > Dyella > Dyella sp. AD56. Next base: position 248,772 of record NZ_NRDP01000011.1, on the reverse strand, counting down.
GTGGAACACCCTGAGCGAAATTGTGGTGCAGCCGGCAGTGAAATCGGCGGGTGCGGCGCGCAGCACCGCCGGCTATGCCGGTGCCGCCGCCGGCTCGCCCAAGGTAACCCCGCTGACGGCGGTGGCGCTCAATGCGGAAGTACGCACGCTCACCGGTATCGGCGAGCTGGACCGCGTACTGGGCGGCGGCCTGGTAGACGGCTCGGTAGTGCTGATCGGTGGCGACCCCGGCATTGGCAAATCGACGTTGCTGCTGCAGATGCTTGGCACGCTGGGATCTCGGGTGCCCAGCGTTTACGTGACCGGCGAAGAGTCGCTGGCGCAGGTCGCCTCGCGCGCGCAGCGCCTGGATCTGCCACTGGCGCCGTTGCACGCGCTGGCTGAAACCTGCATCGAGCGCATCATCGAGCAGGCACTGAGTAATCGTCCGCGTGTTTTGGTGATCGACTCCATCCAGACCATCTGGACCGAGTTGCTGACCGCCGCGCCGGGATCGGTGAGTCAGGTGCGCGAGTCCGCGGCCAAGCTAACCCGTTTCGCCAAGGAAACCGGCACGTCCGTTTTCCTCGTGGGACACGTGACCAAGGAGGGCGGCATCGCCGGTCCGCGCGTGCTGGAGCACATGGTGGACGCGGTGCTGTACTTCGAAGGCGAATCAGGCAGCCGCTTCCGCGTGCTGCGTGCCTTCAAGAATCGCTTCGGTGCGGTGAATGAGCTGGGTGTGTTCGCTATGTCGGAGAAGGGACTGCGCGAGGTGCCCAACCCGTCGGCGATCTTCCTGTCCGCGCACAGTGGGCCGACGCCCGGCAGTGCGGTGATGGTGACACGCGAAGGTACGCGACCGCTGTTGGTCGAGGTGCAGGCGCTGGTGGACCAGTCCTCGTTGGGCAATCCGCGTCGTGTTGCGCTCGGCCTTGAACAGAATCGCCTCGCCATGCTGCTGGCCGTGCTGCATCGGCATGGTGGCGTGGCGGCCTACGACCAGGATGTGTTCGTCAATGTGGTTGGTGGTATCCGCGTGCAGGAGACGGCCGCGGATCTTCCGGTGCTGCTGGCCGTGCTCTCCTCGCTGCGTGATCGCCCGTTGCCGGAGAAAACCATCGCTTTCGGTGAAGTGGGTTTGTCTGGAGAAATTCGCCCGGTACCCAATGGTGAGGAGCGCCTGAAAGAAGCGGCGCACCATGGGTTCCAAAGAGCCATCGTGCCCAAGGCGAATGCACCGAAAAAGGCAAAGGTGGGGGAGATGGAGATCGTCGCAGTGGAGCGGCTCTCTCAGGCGATCGATGCCTGCCGCTGAACGGTGATGAAGCAGCGTGTGGGAGTGGCACACGTGTTGTCCGCCGGGAATGGTTAGTCTGCGCTTCCCCAGGTCGATCAGGCAGGACGCTGTATGTACCGCAGGCGGAAGCGAGGGATGATGCGAGGATGGGTTGCCGTATTGGGCGTGTTTGTCGCCAGTGCGGTGCTGGCCCAGGATGCGACCAAACCCAATGAGGAGGTGACCGGCAAAGGTGGTCACTTTCTTCATTACAGTTCCACGCAGACCAATGTGGAGCTTGGCGAAAAGGATCAACAGACCCTGCAACGGGTGCGCGATCATCGTTACAGCGCGAGCCTTGATCCGGCGCTGGATGCCGCGGTGCAAACCTTACGCGAGCAGGGCTACGAAACGACCATGGTCGACCGCGAGTTCCATTTGGTCGAGGCGCGGCATAACGAAGTGCTGGTGAGTCAAGGCCGTGAGGTTTTGCGTGGCGTTTTGAAGGCAAAGGTGCCCTTGCCCAGCAAACCGGATCACCAGACTACCGAGGCACTGATCTTGTTGGAGCCCGCGCCCGACGGCCAGGGCGTATTCGCCAGGACGCGCTTTCGCCGCACCGTGTGGGACAGCAATGGCGATTCCCGCACCAGCGTGCTGAGCGACGCAGCGATCTACGACCAGTTCTACGGGGCGTTGGCTACCCACCTGTCGCGCTGAGCTGCGACTTGCGCTGTTATTGACTTGCGCTGTTATTCCGGCGGCAGCGCCTGGAAAGCCGGCAAATGCTCCGCGCGGAGCGAAAGCGCGCGGAGCGCAGGGTAGTCGCGCTGGCCTAACGCGTCGCGTGCAACGAGTTGGGTAAAGCGCCAGGCGACGGCCGTGCTGAGGTCCGCCTGGCTGAAATGGTCGCCGACCAGCCAATCGCCATGAGCGGCAGCGTGCAGCTCGAGCATGTCGTAGGCGGCGCGCAGTTGGCCTTCGACGCGGGCCAGCCAGTCGCTGTCGCGACGTTCCGGCACGCGCTTGTGCTCGTACACGATTTGCACGGATTTTTCGCTGGCGGTCAGCGCCATGCCGATCAGGCGCCATGCCTGCAATCGCTCGGTCGGCGCCACGGGCATCAGGCTGGGCGCGGTGCGCACGGACTCGGCCCATTCGATGATTAGCGAGGAATCAACCAGTAGCTCGCCGTCGTCACCAACCAGCGTCGGCGCCTTCACCAGTGGGTTGATCTGCTCGAACTCGTCGAAGTTGCGAAACACCGATAGCGAGCGGTGCTGGAACGGGATGCCCAGCATGCGCAGCGAAATCGCGGCGCGACGCACATAGGGCGAATCGAGCATGCCGATCAGTTCCACGCGGATCTCCGTCAAGAATGGAAGACGACCGTTTTCGCCTCGTTGAGCAGCACGCGGTCGTCGAGGTAAAGGCGCAGCGTGCGTGCAAGCACGCGGCGTTCGATGTCGCGGCCGATGCGGATCAGGTCGTCCGGCGTGTCGGCGTGCGTCACGCGCTCGATGTCCTGCTCGATGATCGGGCCTTCGTCCAGTTCGGCGGTCACAAAGTGGGCGGTGGCGCCGATCAGTTTCACACCGCGGCGGTGCGCCTGATGATACGGACGCGCACCCTTGAAGCCCGGCAGGAAGGAGTGATGGATATTGATGCAGCGACCGGTCAGCTTGCGGGCCAGGTCGTTGGACAGGACCTGCATGTAGCGCGCCAGCACAACCAGATCCGTGCTTGATTGCTCAATCAGCTGCCACAGTGCTGTTTCCTGTCCGTCCCGGTTGTCGCGGTTCACCGGCAGGTGGTGGAACGGGATGTCGTCGAGATCAAGGTGGCGATACGTGTCGCGCGGATGATTGGCGACGACGCCGGCGATATCCATCGGCAATTCGCCGATGCGCCAGCGATAGAGGATGTCTGACAGGCAATGGTCGAACTTCGATACCAGCAGCATCACGCGTCGACGCTGGGCGCGGTCACGCAATGCCCATTGCATGGAAAATTGCTTCGCGAAACCTTCGAAGTCAGAAGACAGCGCATCGAGGTTGCGCTCTGCATCCTCGAACACCAGGCGCATGAAGAACCGGCCCGTCTCCGCATCGCCAAACTGCTGCGCCTCGATGATGTTGCCACCCTGAGCGGCAAGGTGGTTTGACACTGCTGCCACGATGCCGGCGCGATCAGGACAGGAAAGTGTCAGGACGAACTGGCTAGCCGTGCTCATGGGTTGCTCATGGCGTGCGATGGAGTATCAGCTCCAGCACCGCCTTGGTGCCGAAGAAGGCCAACAGCAGCACGCCCATGCCGATCAGTGTGAGGTTCACCGCACTGCGACCGCGCCAGCCGTGGCGCCAGCGGCCGTAGAGCAGGGTGCCGAACACCAGCCACGCGATGATGGACAACACCGTCTTGTGGATCAGGTGTTGGCCGAACAGGTTGTCCACGAACAGGATGCCGGTGAGCAGGGTCAGCGTGAGCAACAGGAAACCCGTGCCGATCAGACGGAACATCAGGGTTTCGGTCAGCGTCAGCGGCGGTAGGGCGCGCAACCAAGGGCCGAACTGGCGATGGCGCAGCGCGCGCTCCTGCACCGCCAGCAGGATGGCCAGCACGGCGGCAATGGACAGCACGCTGAAGGCAAACAACGCCACGATCACATGCAGCTTGATCTGCCACTCCAATGGCAGCGGCGCGGTTATCGGCGCAGCGAACGTATCCAGTGCGAGCAGCAGCGCGGTCAGCGGGAACACGATGACGCCAAGCGCTGCGACCGGCCGCCAGATGTTCACCACTAGCGTCAGTGCGGACACCACGCAGGCCACCAGCGAGAGTGCGGAAAAGAAATGCAGGTCCAGCGAGCCACGATGCATGCTCAGCAGGGTGCCGGCGTGAATTACTACCGCACCACCCGCCAGTAGTAGTGCAGAGCGATTCAGCGGCTGCCCGCCACTCAACAGCGGCCGGGCCAGTGCCGTCGCTGCGGTGAGGTAAAGCACGATGGCGAGCAGAGCGAAGAAGACGATGGCGGCCATAGCGGACGAGTGTGGCATAGGGCCGGAAGTGGCGGGAGGGGTACGGCGTCGCGGCGGCGGATGCGGCACGATGGGTGCCCGGGCTCGCCATTTTGCGGGCTCCGCCGAGGGCCCCGAGACCCGGCCCCCAAGCCCGGCTATAATCGATCTCTTTCCGCCTACCGGCACTATCCATGTTCGAGTCCCTCAGCCAACGCCTCTCCGCCACCGTCAACCGCCTGCGCGGCCGCGGTCGCCTGACCGAGGAAAACATCCGCGAAGCGCTGCGCGAAGTGCGCATTGCCCTGCTGGAGGCCGACGTGGCCTTGCCGGTGGTGCAGGCGCTGGTTGAGCGCGTGAAGGTACGCGCAGTGGGTCAGGAAGTGCTCAAGAGCCTGTCGCCGGGCCAGGCGCTGGTGAAGGTGGTCAGCGACGAGCTGACGGCCGTGATGGGCACCGCGAATACTGAGCTCAACCTGGCGCAGCAGCCGCCCGCCGTCGTGCTGATGGCGGGCCTGCAGGGTGCCGGTAAGACGACGACGGTCGCCAAGCTTGCGCGCTTCCTCACCGAGCGCAAAAAGAAGAAGGTGATGGTGGTGAGCTGCGACGTGTACCGTCCGGCCGCTATCGAGCAGTTGCGCACGTTGGCAGAGCAGGTGGGTGTGAAGTTCTTCCCGTCGGAAGCGGGGCAGAACCCGGTCGACATCGCCAAGAACGCCATGGCTGCCGCGCGCCGCGAAGTGATCGACGTGCTGCTGGTCGACACCGCGGGTCGCCTGCATGTGGACGAGGCGATGATGGCGGAGATCAAGGCGCTACACGCTGCGATCACGCCGGTCGAAACGCTGTTTGTTGTCGACTCCATGACCGGCCAGGATGCGGCCAATACCGCCAAGGCCTTTGCCGAAGCCCTGCCACTCACCGGTGTGGTGCTCACCAAGACTGACGGTGATGCGCGCGGCGGTGCGGCGCTCTCGGTGCGTTACGTCACGGGCCGCCCGATCAAGTTCCTCGGCGCGGGCGAAAAGACCGATGCGCTGGAGCCTTTCCATCCGGACCGTGTGGCGCAGCGCATCCTGGGCATGGGCGACGTGCTGTCGCTGGTCGAGGAAGTGGAGCGTAAGGTCGACCAAGAGAAGGCGCAGAAGCTCGCAGAGAAGGTCATCAAGGGTAAGCGCTTCGATCTCAACGATATGCGCGACCAGCTCGAACAAATGAACAACATGGGCGGCTTGGCTGGCCTCATGGACAAGCTGCCGGGCGTTTCCGCACTGCCGGAAAACGTGAAATCCAAGGTCAATGACGGTGAGATCAAGCGCATGGTCGCGATCATCCAGTCGATGACCAAGAAGGAGCGTCGCCATCCAGACCTGCTCAACGGCTCGCGTCGCGCTCGCGTGGCGCGTGGTTCGGGCACTCAGCCGGCTGACGTCAACCGCCTGCTAAAGCAGTACATGCAGATGGAGAAGATGATGTCCAAACTCTCCAAGGGTGGTACCAAGGGCCTGCTACGCCAGATGCGCGGTGCCATGAAGGGCATGGGCGGCATGGGTGGAGGCTTCCCCCCGATGCGCTGAGTCTGAACAGCCCGGCTGGGATTTCTGGCCGGATTTGCCCCTCAGCTCTTCCTTTTTCCTCAGAATTCATTAAAATGCCGCGTTCACCGCGCACCGCTGCGTGCGTGCTGCCGGCATCCCGGCAACTCTGGAGCTTTTATTTATGGTCAAGATTCGTCTTTCGCGCGGCGGCGCCAAGGGCCGTCCGTTCTACCACATCGTTGTTACCGACCAGCGCAACAAGCGCGATGGCCGCAGCATCGAAAACGTGGGTTTCTACAATCCGGTGGCTTCGGGCAAGGACAAGCGCCTTGAGCTGAACGTTGCTCGCGTGCAGGAGTGGATTGGCAAGGGTGCGCAGCTGACCGATAAGGTCGCGTCCCTGGTCAAGGAAGCCGGCAAGCAGCAGGCTGCCTGAGTATGACGGCAGCCGGCCGGCGCGTCCTCGTCGGACGCATCGTCGGGCTGTACGGCGTGCAGGGCTGGCTCAAGATCGAATCTTGGACCGAGCCCCGCACGAAGATCTTCACCTACCAACCCTGGCTGCTCACGTCGGCGCCGGGTGTGGAGACGGAGATCACGGGAGTGAAGGGTCGTCCGCAGGGCAAAGGGCTTGTCGCTCAATTCCCGGCCGTGGACGACCGCGACACCGCAGCAGCACTGATCGGGCAAGACATCTACGTCGCTCGTGAGCTGCTGCCACCTCCCGGCAAGGATGAGTATTACTGGGTCGATCTCGAGGGTCTTGAGGTCGTCACCACGGAAGGCGTGGCATTGGGTCGAGTCAGTCATCTGTTCGCGACCGGCGCCAACGACGTCGTGGTAGTGAAGGACGGCACGCGCGAGCGGCTAGTTCCTTTCATCCAGGGATCTTTCGTGCGTTCGGTGGACTTGTCCGGCGGGTGCATGGTGGTGGACTGGGATCCTGAATTCTGAGCGCGCTAAGCGCTACCAAACAGGTTTGAGGATCTATGCGCATTGATGTCGTCACGCTGTTTCCCGACTTCATGCGTCAGTGTGCTTCGGTTGGCGTAGTCGGTCGGGCGCAGCAGCGGGAACTACTTCAGGTGGAAACCTGGAATCCCCGTGATTTCGCCACCGACAATTACCGTACTGTGGACGGCCGCACTTGCGGCGGCGGGCCTGGGATGGTGATGCTGATTCAGCCTTTGCGTGATGCCCTCAAGGCAGTGCGTGAGGCGGCACCGGAACCGGTGCATGTGGTTTACCTCAGCCCGCAAGGTGCGAGGTTGACGCAGGGTAGGGTGGAAGCGCTGGCGAAAATGCCGCGCATTGCTTTGCTTTGTGGGCGTTACGAAGGTGTGGACGAGCGTTTGCTGGCGCACGAGGTCGACGAGGAGCTTTCCATCGGCGATTATGTGTTGTCCGGTGGCGAGTTGGGCGCGGCAGTGATCATCGATGCCGTGGGCCGCTTGCAGGACGGTGCGTTGAATGACGCGCAGTCGGCGCAGCAGGATTCGTTTTCGGACGGACTGCTGGATTGTCCGCACTATGCAAAACCGGTGCATGACGCACTCGGCGACGTACCGGATGTACTGCTTTCCGGTGACCACGCGGCTATCCGCCGCTGGCGCCTTAAGCAATCGCTGGGACGGACCTGGTTGCGACGTCCCGATCTTTTGGCGCAGCGCGCGTTGGATGCAGAATCCCGAGCGCTGTTGGATGAATTCCGCCGCGAGCATGCTCAGCAGACGCGGCACGACGATACGGCCCATTAAGGGCGCAGTAAACAGACAGGTGTTGCCATGAACAAGATCATCGAACAGTTCGAAGCCGAGCAGATCACCCGCCAGCTGCCGGAGTTCGGCCCTGGTGACACCGTGGTGGTCAACGTGAAGGTGAAGGAAGGTAACCGCGAGCGCGTCCAGGCGTTCGAGGGTGTCGTCATCGCCAAGCGTAGCCGCGGCCTGCACTCGGCCTTCACCGTGCGCAAGATTTCGCACGGCACCGGCGTGGAGCGCGTGTTCCAGGCTCACAGCCCGGCCATCGACTCGCTGGAAGTGAAGCGTAAGGGTAAGGTCCGCGGCGCCAAGCTGTACTACCTGCGTAACCTGGAAGGCAAGGCTGCCCGCATCAAGGAAGACGTCGCTGCTGTCTCCGCAGCCAAGGCTGCCAAGAAGGCTGCTGCTGCCGAGTAATTCGGGCGTCTGCTTGTTGGTTTAAAGAGAACCCCGCGAAGGAATTCGCGGGGTTTTCATTTGTGGGGTTGCCTTGGCTTTTTCTCCCTCTCCCTTTTGGGGAGAGGGTAGAAAACTGAGGCGATAGTGCGCTATGCGCTTGCCCGGCTCGGGCATACGTCGGGACAATGATTGCGCTGACAATGGAGAGGCAAGACCGCGCCTGGGCCATCAACCTTTGACAACGCAAACGATCACGCCAACCTCTGCGGCTCCTGCAGAAAGTTACCCTGCACAAAGTCCACGCCACAGGCGAACAACAGCGACGTGCTCGCTGCATCCTCTACCCATTCGGCAATGGTCTGCTTCTTCAGCTCGCGCGCCTGGCGACAGATCTCGACCACCTTCTTCTGATTTTCGGCTTGCTGAGGCAGGTCGGCCATGTAGCTGCGGTCGATCTTCAGATAGTCCGCACTGATGTGGTTGAGCAATTGGAACGAGTTGAGCCCCGAGCCAAACTGTTCGAGCGCGAATTGTCCGCCAAGCTTCTGCCAAGCTTGTACGAACTCCTGCGAGGGTCGCAGTGCCGTCACCACCTTGCTCTCGGTCATTTCCAGTACTAGCTGGCCATGCTTGAGTGCCGCTTGGCGGAGGCGCTCGCCCAGCCAGGGCAGTAGCTCCTTGTCCGCCAGCGAGCCGGCGGTGAGCTTGACGAAGAACGTCGTCGGCGAGCCCATGCGATCGCGGGCGCGCAGGTGTTCGATCGCTTGATTCAGCACCCATCGGTCGATGGCCGGGGTGAGGTTGTGTTTCTCGGCGATCGGCATGAAGAAGCCGGGGAGTACCTCGCCTTGTGGCCCATTGAGGCGTAGCAGGATCTCGGAGAACTCGCCCTCGGCATCCTGCAGGCTGATGGTCTGCTGGTGATAAAGGACGAAATCGTTCTGTGTAAGCGCCTGGTTGATGACGCCCAGCCAGTAACGCTCGCGCTCCTCGTCGGCCTTTTCGCGGGCTGCGGGATCGTGCAGATCGCTGCGATTGCCGCCCTGGCTCTGTGCATTGCGCAGTGCCTGGCTCGCCTGGTTGAGCAGCAGCTCAGTGTTGGCGTTGCGCTCGCCGAGCAGGCTGCCGCCGGTGCTCGCGGTGATGGTGATGGAGCGGGTGCCGAGGTCGAAGATGCCGCCAGCGATGGCCTGCTGCAGCCCCGTGATCCACTGCTTGATGCCTTCATCATTGCGAGTGTGCAGCAGCACGCCCACCGTGTGCTCGGCTAGCAGGCCGGCGGTATCGTGGGCCGTGAGCTGGCTCTCCACGCGGTTGGCAAAAGCGGCCAGCAGTTCGTCCGCCTTGGCGAGACCAACGCCGGCTACGATGCTTTGCCAGTTGTCCGGCTCGATCAGTAGCAGCGACTGCCCCTTGGTGCCCTGCGAGGCGGCGGAGACAGCCTCGTCGACGCATTCGAGCATGCGCGCGCGGTTGAACAGGCCGGTGACTGCATCACGCTGCAGCTGTTCGATCACGCTGGTGTCGACCTTCTGCCGGCGGAATACCACCTGCAGGCAGGGCTCGCCCTCGAACATGGCGTGCGCGAACTCCACGCTTGCCTTGAAGCTGGTGGCATCGGCTCGGCGCGCCTGCAGCTCGATCACCCCGGCGGGCTTCTCGCCCTTGGAGAGTCCCTTGAGCGTGCCCTTGAGTTCGTCGGCATCACTGGGGCTGATCATGTCCAACAAGGGCAGGCCGAGCAGGTCGTCGAAATCCGTGTAGCCGAAAGTATCGAGATAGGCCTGGTTGGCGCGGACGTGCATGCCTTCGTGTACGTAGGCAATGGCGTCGGTGGAGGAGTCGAGCAACGCGTCGCAGCGTCGCTCCGACTCGCGCAGTGCAGCTTCCAGGCGACGCACCTGACGGCGCATGTTGAGAGCGTCGAACTCGCGCTGGATGACCGCCATCAGCTGTTTGGGCTGTGGCCGCAGTGCCACGCTGCGCGCGCCGTTGACGAAAAGCTCGGTGATCGCTGCGTTGTCGACCTGGCTGACGAGCGCGATCAGCGAAAGGTCGCGGCCATGCGCATCAAGCATGCGCGACACTTCGCGCAGTTCGAGCGTGCCGACGGAAGGGTCGAAGAGGACGATGTCCGGGCCCAGTTCGTCGAGTGCCGCCGTGACCTGTTCGGCGCTGGTGGCGCGCCCGGGCCTTACGGCGATGCCGCTGTTGCGCAGCAGGCTAATGATCTGTTCCGCGTCTTCGACTGACTTCTCGATGAAAAGGATCTTGATGACCTGGTCAGTTTTCATGGGCTCGCCGAGCTATTCCGTTGTGCGCCGCTGCTTGCCTGAGATGACAGGAGGGCGGGCCGTCCGTGGGTTTTAGCGGATTCCGCCGGCCGCTGCCAGCAGAAATATTCCGGTAGTGACGTAACCCACAACTGTACTGTGGATCTGTTACACAGGTCTCTTCGAGGGTTCGCCGCCGACTTCGCGAACCAGCTTGGGTACCAGGTAACCCGGCAGTCGATGCCGGACCGCCTCGATGAGGGCGAGGGCGCGTTCGTCGTCCACCTCGAAGTGTGCAGCTCCCTGCACGCGATCGAGCTGGTGCAGGTAGTAGGGCAGCACGCCCGCGGCGAACAGGCGCTCGGACAGGGCGGCCAGCGTGTCGGCATCGTCATTGATGCCACGCAGGAGCACCGACTGATTGAGCAAGGTAGCACCGGCATCGCGCAGGCGGGCGCAGGCGGAATCCACCGCCGTGTCGAACTCGTTAGCGTGATTGGCGTGGAGTACCACCACCTTCTGCAGCGGAAGCTGAGCCAGCCACTGGCCGAAGGCCTCGTCAATACGTTCTGGCAGCACGACGGGCAGGCGTGTATGGATGCGCAGGCGGGTGACGTGCGGAATCTCGGCCAGTCCCTGCGTAAGCTCCGCCAGCTTGGACGTCGCCAGCGACAGTGGGTCTCCACCGGAAAGGATCAGCTCACTGATCGAGCTGTCCTCACGCACGTGCTCCAGCGCCTTGCGCCATTGGCCGGCGGCGGCCATCTCGTCGCCATAGGGAAAATGGCGGCGGAAGCAATAGCGGCAGTTGATCGCACAGCTGCCGCTGGCGATCAGTAGGGCGCGGCCCTCGTACTTGTGCAGCACGCCCTGGGCGGAGCGGGCCGCCATATCGCCCACGGCGTCGGTGCCGAAACCCGGGATCACGTCATGTTCCGCCAACTGGGGCAGAACTTGCAGGAGCAGGGGGTCACTGGGGTCACCTTGCCGCATGCGGGCCACGAAGCCCCGCGGCACGCGTACGGCGAAGCCGGCATCGTCCACGGGCAGGCGGTCGGCCAGATGCCTCAGGCCAACGAGGTCCAGCAGTTCGCGTGGGTCCGTCACGGCCTCGCGCCAGAGCGCGCGCCAGTCGGGTCCGGGCGGTGATAGGCGGGCGGCGCGGCTTGCGGTTATCATAGGAGGTCATGAATCGGGCCCGGAGGCCCGGTGAAAACCCTATTCTAGCCGCCTCCCCGCGGCATCACACCTGGAGCGCAGCACATGGCCACCGCCGGTCTTAACGACGTCAAGAAGGGTATGAAGATCCTTCACAACAATGACCCGTGGGTCATTACCGACGCCGATTTCATCAAGCCCGGCAAGGGTCAGGCGTTCACACGCATCTTCATCCGCAACCTGAAGAACGGCCGCACCAGCGAGTCGACGATGAAGTCCAGCGACAGCTTTGAAGTCGCCGACGTCGTGGACACCGACATGCAGTACCTGTACTCCGACGGCGAGTTCTGGCACTTCATGCACCAGGAAAGCTTCGAGCAGCACCAGGCCAGCAAGGCAGGCCTGGGCGATGCCGTGAAGTGGCTGAAGGGCGAGGAAGAGTGCGTGGTCACGCTGTTCAACGGCGAGATCATCAGCGTGCAGGCCCCGAACTTCGTCGAGCTGAAGATCACCGAGACCGACCCGGGCCTGCGTGGCGATACCTCCGGTGGCGGCGGCAAGCCGGCGACGCTGGAAACCGGCGCCGTAGTCCGCGTGCCGCTGTTCGTCACGACCGACGAAGTGATCAAGGTCGATACCCGCACGGGCGAATACGTCAGCCGCGTCGGCAAGTGACGCATTGGCCTGCGCATCTGCGCATGGCGTGACAACGTATGGTTCGTCATGCCGTTAGGCAACCATGGGGCGGCCACCGCAAGGTGATCCGCCCCATGTCGTATCCAACATTAAAAAAAGTGAGTCAAGGAATGAGCCAGAACGCCCCGCAAACCATCGACCTCCTGATCGAAGCGCGCTGGGTCGTGCCGGTGGAGCCGCATGGCGTCGTCCTTGAGCACCACGCCGTAGCTGTCGACAAGGGCGCCATCGTGGCGCTGTTGCCCATATCGGATGCCCGCGCCGCCTATGCACCGCGCGAGCGCGTGGAACTGGGTGAGCACGTTCTGATTCCCGGCCTCGTCAACACACATACGCACAACCCCATGACGCTGCTGCGCGGCCTTGCCGACGATCTGCCGTTGATGGTGTGGCTGCAGAAGCACATCTGGCCGGTGGAAGGTCAGGTGATCGGCCCGGAGTTTGTGCGCGATGGCGTCGAACTGGCCGTGGCCGAGATGATCCGTGGTGGTACCACCTGCGCCAACGAGAATTACTTTTTCCCCGACGTCATTGGCGCTACCTACCGACGTATGGGCTTTCGGGCCGTGGTCGGCTTGCCGGTGATCGATTTTCCTACCGCGTGGGCGAAGACGCAGGACGAGTACTTCGATCGCGCCATCGAAGTGCACGACAGTTTCCTGGGTGACACGCTGGTCAGCACGTCGTTTGCGCCGCACGCGCCGTACACCGTGTCGGACGAAAGCTTCGAGCGCATTCGCGTGCTCGCCGACCAGCTCGATATCCAGGTGCACCTGCACACGCATGAAACCGCGCATGAAGTGGAAGAGGAGAAGGCCAAGTCCGGTCTGCGTCCCTTCCAGCGCTTGCAGAAGTTGGGACTGGTCAATGACCGCCTGATTGCTGTGCACATGACCCAGCTCACCGACGCGGAAATTGAAGCCTGCGCGGAAGCGGGTGTTTCCGTGGTGCATTGTCCCGAATCCAACCTCAAGCTCGCCTCGGGCTTCTGCCCGGCCGAAAAGCTGCGCAAGGCCGGGGTGAACGTCGCCATTGGTACGGACGGCTGCGCGTCGAACAACGACCTCGACATGTTCGGTGAGATGCGTACCGCAGCGCTGCTGGCGAAGGCTGTGGCCGGCGACGCAGCTGCGTTTGATGCCGCGTATGCGCTGCGCGCGGCCACGCTCAATGGCGCACGCGCGATGGGCCTGGAAGACCGCATCGGTTCCATCGAAGCCGGCAAGCAGGCTGATCTGGCCGCCGTGCGACTGTCCGATCTGGAAACGCAGCCGTTGTTCCACATAGCCTCGCAGTTGGCGTACGCCACCGGCCGTCATCAGGTCACCGACGTGTGGATCAACGGTGTGCGTAAATTGGCTGGCCGCCTGCTGACGGATATCGACACCGATGCTGTGCTGGCTAAGACGCACGCATGGCGCGAGCGCATTGCAGCCATCGACGCGGGCTGAGGAGATCGTCGTGCATCGTTATCTCGTCATGGCTATGCGTCGCCCGAACTTCGATCCGGCTTTCGTGCAGCCGCATAAGGACTTCCTCGAAGGCCTGCGTGCTGGCGGACGGCTAGACATGTCCGGTGGCTTCAGCGACCAGTCGGGTGGCGCCTATCTCATGCGTGCCGCCGACATGAGCGAAGCGCTGTCCATTGCACATCAGGACCCGGCCCATACCAGTGGCGGCTGGGATATCACGGTCTACGAATGGAACGCGCGCTAAGCTGCGCGAACGTTTCAAAGGATGCTTTCGATGCAAGCCGCAACCAATGTCAGCCCTGAGGAAATCGCTCGCTTCGGCAAGCTTGCCGCGCGCTGGTGGGATCCGGATGGCGAGTCTCGCCCACTGCATGACCTGAATCCGGTTCGTGCTTCGTACGTAGCCGATCGCGTCAATCTGCGCGGTGCGCGGGTGGCCGACGTCGGTTGTGGTGGTGGCCTGCTCAGCGAGGCGTTGGCCAAGGCGGGCGCACGTGTCACCGGCATCGACCTGGGTGACAAGGTAATCGAGATCGCGCGACTGCACATGCACGAATCGCGACTGGAGAACCCGAGCCTCGACATCGACTATCGCGTGCAGTCATCGACCGAATTGGCATCTGCCGAACCGGAGAGCTTCGACGCCGTGTGCTGCATGGAGCTGATCGAGCACGTGCCCGATCCGGCCGCGCTGGTGAGTGACCTCGCCCGCATGATCAAGCCCGGTGGCGTGGTGGTGATGTCCACGCTCAATCGCACGCCGGTGGCGTTCGGTGCGGCCATTCTTGGCGCTGAGTACATCATGCGCATGCTTCCGCGCGGCACCCATCACTACGCGCAATTCCTCAAGCCATCAGAGCTCGGGCGCCTGATGCGCCATTCTGGATTGGAAATCGATGACGTGTCGGGCCTTGGTTACAACCCGCTCAATCGCAAGGCGTGGTTGAGCCGCGTCACGGCCGTGAACTACCTGATCAGCGCACGAAAGCCCGCATGAAGTCGTTTCCGGTAAATATCCAGGGCGTGCTGTTCGATCTCGACGGCACACTGCTCGACAGCGCTCCCGATCTCTATGCGGCGCTGAAAGCCCAGTGCGACGAAATGCAGGCGGCCGCGCCGCCGTACGCGATGGTTCGCGACGTGGTCTCGCGTGGCTCACGTGCCATCCTGCGCTGCGCCTTTCCTGACCTCGATGACGAGGCGTTGCTGCTCCTGATACCGCGTTATCTTGAGCTCTATCACGCGATGATGGCCGAGCACACACGTCCGTTCGATGGCGTGGACGAACTGCTGTCGTCGCTCGAAGCGCAGGGTATCGCGTGGGGCATCGTCACCAACAAGCCGGGTTTCCTGACTGACGAGCTGCTGGTCCGTATCGGCTGGGCGCCACGCGCCGCGGCCGTGGTGTCCGGCGATACGTTGCCCGTCAAGAAGCCAGACCCGGCACCCGTGCTGCTGGCATGCGAGCGCGCTGGGCTCGATCCTTCGCGTTGCCTGTTCGTGGGCGACGATCGCCGCGACGTCATGGCAGGCGCCGGGGCAGGCACGTATACGGTCGCCGTGCGTTGGGGCTACCTCGATGGCGGCGACCCTTATCAGTGGAATGCGGATCTCGTGGTGGACCATCCATCTGATCTCACCCGCCGCCTGACGGTGGTCGCATGAGCGATACAGCGCTGCAGAGCTACATCGACAAGTGGCTGGCCGTACAGCCACAGCAGCGCATCGCGTTGGCATTCGTGGATAAGAACACCTACCCCGGCCACATCGCGCTAGCGGCGCTCGAGCAGGAATGGCTGGCGGCTGCGTATGGCATTCGTGAGCCGCACGTGGCGGCCACCAAGCTCAACTGGTGGGCGGAAGAACTGTCGGGTGCGGCCTCCAGTGGCGGTCGCCACCCCCTGACGCACGTGCTGTTCGACGATGACCGTGCCCATGCCATTGCGGCTGAGCGCTGGGTCGCTCCCGTGCTGGCCGCCATGGGGCAACTGGAGGAGGGCACGGCAGCGGATTTCCCGGCCCAGGTTGCCGCTGGCTCGTTGCTGCACGGGGCCATTGCCGAGCTGGAAACTGCGTGGTGGTTCGGTGATAAGGCATCCAGCGAGCGCGCCGCGCGCGTGGCGACCTTGTCACACATGCTCTATTCGCTGCTGCGTCTCGAGGAAGATGCCGACCGCGATCGACTGGCGCTTCCGATGTCGCGCCTGGCCAAATTCGGCCTGAGCCGCCATGAGCTGCGCGAGGCCAGTACCGTGCGCAACGATGCGGTTCGTGCCCAGTTGGAAGATCTGCACCAGGCGTGGCGTGAATCGGAGCGTCTGCCTGGCCCGTTGAGCGCGTTCCGCGGGCTGGAGTCGCGCCAGGGTAAAACCCTGGTAGGCAAGGCGCGCAAGGCGACAGACCCGCTCGACGTGCTGCGCAAGGGGCAGGGGCGACAGGGGCCGGGCGTGGCGTGGCAAGCGTGGCAGGCAGCAAAGGCCTGGCGCCGCGCGGCGAACTGAGGCAAGCCGGGACGCAGCGTTTCCCGCGCGCCACTATTGCGAGGCACCCACCGTGCCCCAAGATTGTGGTCTCCCGGCGCCAAGACCGCCGGCCGGACATACAGGATTCACTATGTACACCGAGGAAAACACCGCCCGCCTGCTGCCCGATGTGGCAGTCCACGCTCAGCCGCATCTCGTCGGCGAGCTGGATTGGGTCGGCATGGACGGCATCGAGGTGCCGGTGCGCTTCGATGCCGGCGACGGTGACGTACAGCGTGCCAGCGCACGCGTCGGGGCTTTCGTCAATCTGCGCCGCCCGGACAAGCGGGGCATCCACATGTCGCGCCTCTATCTGCAGGTCGAGCAGGCACTGAGTACGCAGACGCTGGGCACCGACACGCTGCGCGAATTGCTGCGCGGCTTTCTGGAGTCGCACAAGGATCTGTCCGATCGCGCCTGCCTGAGCATCCGTTTCGAGCACCTAGTGCGTCGTCCGGCGCTGCGCAGCGCCAACAGCGGCTGGCGCTCATACCCGGTGACCATCGAAGCAAGCATGATCGGTGATGAGTTTCTGCTGGAGTTCGGCACCGAGATCGTCTACTCGTCGACCTGTCCCGCATCGGCTGCGCTGTCACGTCAGTTGATCCAGGACCAGTTCGCCAAGGATTTCGATACCGCCAAGCCGCTTGACCACGCCGCTGTGCTGGCCTGGTTGGGCAGCGAGAAGGGCATTGTCGCTACGCCGCACGCACAGCGCAGCGTCGCGCGCCTGCGCGTGCGTCCGGCGGACGGCGCCAACTTCAACCTGATCGACCTGATCGACGTCACCGAGCAAGCCTTGGGCACGCCGGTGCAGACTGCCGTGAAGCGCGAAGACGAGCAGGCGTTCGCGCTTGCGAATGGTGGCAACCTGATGTTCTGCGAGGACGCGGCCCGCCGCATCCAGAAGACGCTCGACGTGAACAAGGCGCTGAGCGACTTTCACATCCGTGTGGAGCACCAGGAGAGCCTGCATCCGCACGATGCTGTCGCCTACGCCAGCAAGGGCGTGGAAGGTGGCTACGCAGGCAAGGGCTGCGCCTGAACACTAGTTCAAGTAGGCCCTGTTAGCATGATGAAAGCCCGTTGCAGGGCTTTCATCGTCTGGAGAACATGCATGTCGTTTCGTCTTCCCTTGCTGGCCGTTGCCTTGCTCGCGCTGTCTGCTTGCTCGTGGCTCCCGTTCCATCACAAGGAAGCGGCCTCCCAGCCGACGGCCACCACCAGCGCGCCTGCAGCTCCGGTGCACGAAGCGTTGATGAGGACGCTGGTGGGCGACGTGCGCTACGACTTACCGAATCCGGTGCCGGCCGATGCCGTGCTGATCGTGACGCTAGCTGACGTGAGTCGCCAGGACGTTGCTTCACGCACCGTGGCGGAAGAACGCATCCAGCCCGTCGGCGCGTCGCCGGTGGATTTCATGCTGAGCTATGACCCGGCCGACCTGCACGACGGCGTGGATTTCGCTATCAACGTGCGTCTGCAGCAGGGCGACAAGCTGCTCGCCATCAACGACACGCGCACCAGTGTGCTTGGTCGTTCCGGCGAAAACGGCCCGGTGAGCATCACCCTCAAGGCCGTACCGTAACCGGCGACATGCAGCCCGCTTAACGAGGGTTAGTGCGGGCTGGTGCCTTCGATACCTGGCAGCAGCATCGGGTCGAGTCGCACCTCGAACCAGTTGATCCCCCAGTGCACGTGTGGGCCAGTCGCCCGTCCGGTCATGCCTGCTGCGCCGATCACCTCACCCTGGTGCACTGTCTGGCCGACCTTCACGTCGAGTCGCGACAGGTGCAGGAAACTGGAGCTGAGCCCGAAGCCGTGGTCGATCAGCACGGTGCCGCCGGTGAGATAGAGGTCGGGCTTGGCGAACGTGATGATGCCGTCAGCCGGGGCCTTCACCGGCGTGCCCTGAGGCACGGCGATATCCATCCCCGGATGCGGCGATTTCGGCGTGCCGTTGAAAATGCGCTGGCTGCCGAAACGTCCGCTGATGCGGCCCGTCACCGGCCAGATAAAGCCGTGTGCAAAGCCTTCACGGTCATCGTCACGCTTGCGCGCAGCCGCCATTTCGGCCTGTTCACGCTGGATGCGCGCGGCGATGTCGGGCGGTGGGTTTACCGTCTTGGGTGGCACGCCGTTGACGCGCTCCACGGGCCAGGCGCGAGGCGTCACGGTCACTCGTGAGGTGTCCCGGTGGCCATCGGGAGAGGTAACCACAACAACCACGGGCCCCTTTTCATCACGGCCTACGCCAAACACCAACATGCCGTTGTCACCAACGCGCACGTTCTTGCCGTTCACGGTGGCGGACGAGCCCGCCGGCACCGTGGCCGTTACCAATCCGCCCTGCGAAAGGCTTTGCGGTAGCGTGGCCGCCGCCAGGGGCAGGGCGGCTACGCCAAGGGCGAGCAGCGCGCTCGCCCGTAGCCTCCACGTCATCGATCAAACGCCAGTCGCTGGCCGCGCACGGCATGATCGACGCTCTTGCCATCCCACACGCGTTGGCCGTTCACGAAGGTGGCCGCGATCGAGCTGTTGAAGGTGTAGCCCTCGAACGGCGACCAGCCGCACTTGGATAGCACCTCCTCGCGACGCACCGTGTGCGACTTGTTGGGGTCGACCAGCACCAGATCGGCGGCATAGCCTTCGCGCAGGAAACCGCGTTCCTTCACGTCGAACAGCGTGGCAGGCGCATGAGTCACGGCTTCTACCACACGCTCCAGCGTCAGCTTGCCTTCGAACACACGCTGCAAGGCTGCCTGCAGCGCGAACTGCACCAGCGGCAGGCCGCTGGGGGCCTTGTCGTACAACTGGCCCTTCTCTTCCAGCAAATGCGGGGCGTGGTCGGTGGCCAGTACGTCCAGCCGGCCTTCGGCCAATGCCTTGATGATGGCTTCACGGTCGGCCGAGGTCTTGATCGCCGGGTTGCACTTAATCAGGAAGCCCAGGCGCTCATAGTCGCGATCGTCGAAGTGCAGGAAGTGCACGCAGGTTTCCGCGGTGATGCGCTTGCCCTTGATCGGGCCCGGCTCGAACAGCGCGAGTTCGTCCGCAGTGGAGATGTGCAGCACGTGCAGGCGGGTGTTGTGGCGTCGGGCCAGCTCGATGGCGAGGCGCGTCGACTTGATGCATGCCTCGCGCGAACGGATCAGCGGATGCTCCCAGGCCGGAATGTCGTCGCCGTACTTCTCGTGCGCCTTGGCGAGGTTCACGTCGATCATCGGCGTGTCTTCGCAGTGCGTGATGATCGGCGTAGGCGCGTACTTGAAGATGCCGTTCAATACCTCTGGGTTATCCACCAGCATGTTGCCCGTGGAGGCGCCCATGAATACCTTGATGCCGGGCGCTGCCAGCGGGTCGAGGCGCTTGATGGCCTCAAGGTTGTCATTGCTGGCGCCCATATAGAAGGCATAGTTCACGGCGGAGACCTCCGCGCCGCGCGCATACTTCGCTTCCAGCGTCTCGCGGTCCAGTGCGGGCGGCTTGGTGTTGGGCATCTCCATGAAGCTGGTGATGCCGCCGGCGGCACAGGCGCGCGACTCGTGAGCGATATCGGCCTTCTGCGTCAGGCCGGGTTCGCGGAAGTGCACCTGGTCGTCGATCATGCCCGGAAATAGCCAGAGGCCGCTGGCGTCGACCACCTGCTCGCCGGCGCGGGCGTCCAGGTCGCCGGCAATGGCGTCGATACGGCCCTGCTTCACGCGCACATCGGCGTGGAAACGGCGGCCTTCGTTGACCAACTCGGCGTTTTTGATCAACCAGTCAGTGGACATGGGTTTCTCCTGGGGTGCGACAGCGGCGAAAGGTGAAGTGCTCGGGGACGGGGTCATTGCCACCCTCGCATAATGGCTGGCAGCGCAACAGGCGCCAGATGACAAGTGCGCCCCCCCCTGAGCGGCCCGAAGCGCACGATGGCAATCCGTGCATAATCGGAACAGCTGGGATGGAAGCGGCAGCGTTGACCCAGCAGGGGGCTTAACCAGCGCTTGTAGAAGCCAAGCAATAGAAGTATCAGTCGGGTCACGACGGTTTGACGCTGCCAAAACAGCTTGCGGCATGTAGTGGCGCAAGTATTCCAGAAGCAAGGTTGCCGGTGTAAGCCGCATGGGCTATAACACCCGGCCGCCAAGGCCAAAATGGTGAAGGGAAATGGCGAAAACGACGCGTAGTGCGACAGCCACCAAGCCGCAGAAGGGAAAGCCTGCCGGCAAGGTGAAAGACGTCAAGGCCGGCAAGAAGGTTGCCGCCGGGCGTAGTGCGGTGCCCACCAAGGCAGCCGCGGTCAAGAAGCCGGCCGTGAAGAATGCGCCGGTGAAGAAGGCTGCCGCTGCCAAGAAGCCTGCCGCCGCGAAGGTCGTCGCCAAGGCTCCGGCCAAGAGTGTTGCCAAGAAGGCCGCTCCCAAGCCTCCCGCCAAGAAGGCGCGCCGGCCAAGAAACCGGCCGTCGCTAAGAAAATTGAGAAACCGGTCGCCAAGAAAGTTTCGGAGCCCGCCAAGAAGGAGCCGCCCAAGGCGGTGACCAAGCCGGTGAAGCCGGCTCCGGCACCGGCAAAGACGGCCAAGGCAGCGCCCGCCAAGCCCGCGGCCAGCCCCGTCCCCGCCAAGCAGCCTGCGGCTGCCCGGCCGGCGACGCCGGCCCCGGCCAAGGCAACCCCGGTCTCCCATGCCGTGCCGGCCAAGCCGGTCACATCGCCTTTCACAGGCAAAGTGGCCAGTGCGACCGCTCGTCACATCCCCATCAAAACTCAGAAAGCCCAGCAGTCCTCGATGAACAAATCTGCAACTCTCGACAATGGCATCACCCGTGAAGACGGCCGTTATGCGCTGCCCTCTACGACGCTGATCGATCTGCCCAAGGGTTACCGCCCCTCGAACGACGAGGAGTACATGAACCCCAAGCACCTGGCCTACTTCCGTAACAAGCTGCGCGAATGGCGTGAGCAGTTGGTGGAAGAGTCGCGCCAGACCATGGAGAACCTGCGTGATGAGGTGCGTGATGTGGGCGATGAAGCTGAACGCGCCACCCGCGAGACCGAAAACTCGCTGGAGCTGCGTACGCGTGATCGTTACCGCAAGCTGATCTCCAAGATCGACAAGGCCCTGCGCCGCATCGAAGAAGGCCGCTACGGCTTCTGCGAAGAGACCGACGAGGAAATTGGCGTGGAGCGTCTCGACGCCCGCCCGATTGCCACCTTGTCGCTCGATGCGCAGGAGCGTCGCGAGCATCTGCAGAAGCAGATGGGCGACTAAGCGGTCGCACCTTTGCCGTGTGCCGCATGAAACAAAGCCCCGCTGCGCGGGGCTTTGTTTTGATGTGTCTTGTAATGGCCGGGTCAGGCTTTCAGCGTGGCCGCGGCATACGCCTTGATCTTCGTCAGCATGGCGGCGAGGCCGTTCGAGCGCGTGGGCGAAAGGTGCTTCGCCAGGCCGATGGCTTGGATAAAGCTCGGTTCCGTGGCGACGATGTCGCGGGCGGAGCGGTCCGAATACACGCGTAGCACCAGGGCGATCAGTCCGGAGACGATGGCGGAGTCACTGGTGGCCTGGAAGTGCAGCTTGCCCGCATCACCGCTGGGCACCAGCCACACCATCGACTGGCAGCCGTGCACGCGGTAATCCTCGATCTTCAGGTCTTCCGGAAAGTCCGGCAATTGCTTGCCCAGGTCGATCAGGTACTGGTAGCGCTCAGTCCAGTCTCCAAAGAAGGCAAATTCGTCGACGATGTCTTGCTGCGCCTGTTCGGCGCTGGAAGTGGCGATGGCATTCATAGCGCCATTATCGCGCGTTTGAGCATGCGCCGCTTTTCTGCGCCCTCTCCCCTGTGGGGAGAGGGCTGGGGTGAGGAGTCAGTCTAGCCCCGTCATTACATAGGGGGCTGGAAGGCTGCTCAGCCCTTCACGACGCTCCAGCGCGTACCTTGCGCCCCATCCTCAATCGCGACACCCATCGCGGTGA
The DNA here is from genome assembly GCF_002878475.1 of Dyella sp. AD56. NCBI lineage: Bacteria > Pseudomonadati > Pseudomonadota > Gammaproteobacteria > Lysobacterales > Rhodanobacteraceae > Dyella > Dyella sp. AD56. The sequence continues at coordinate 226,719 of NZ_NRDP01000011.1, read as the reverse complement.
GTTCCTCTCGGATGGCGTCGGCGCGCTTGAAGTCCTTGGCAGCGCGGGCGCTGCGGCGCTCTGCAAGCAGTGCCTCGACGCGCGCTTCATCAACGGCATCTTCGCCGCCAGCCTGCTTGAACCAGGTTTCCGGATCCTGTTGCAGTAGGCCAAGCACGGCGCCGGCACCGAGCAGGGTCGCCTTGGCATCGTGTCGGGCTTCAGGAGTGCTTGCCTGACGAGCGGTATCGGCCAGCTGGGACAGTTCGGCCAGTGCCTGCGGCGTATTGAGGTCGTCGCACAGTGCCGCCTCAATCGTCGCCGGAACGGGCAGGTTGGCCGTATCCACGTCGACATCGGCCAAGTCGCGCAGCACGCGATACCAGCCGTCGAGGGTGCTGATCGCCTGCGCCACAGCGCTGTCTGACCAGTCCAGCGGCTGACGGTAATGGCCGCGCAGCAGCAGCAGGCGCAAGGCCTCCGGCGGATGCTGCTTCAGCAATTCGTGCACCAACATCACGTTGCCCAGCGACTTTGACATCTTGCGGCCGCTAAAGGTCAGCATGCCGTTGTGCAGCCAGAAGCGGGCGAAGGTTTTGCCGCCGTGGGCGCAAGTGGACTGGGCGATCTCATTCTCGTGGTGCGGGAACTGCAGATCGACGCCACCGGCATGGATGTCGATGGTTTCGCCCAGGTGGGCCTCGCTCATGGCCGAGCATTCGATGTGCCAACCCGGGCGGCCGCGACCCCAGGGGCTGTCCCAGCCCGGCAGTTCGGGGGTGGAGGGCTTCCACAGCACGAAGTCGCCTGGGCTTTCCTTATAGGGCGCCACTTCCACGCGCGCGCCAGCCAACAGTTCCTCGGGGTCGCGTCCCGAAAGTGCGCCGTAGGCAGGGTACGAGCCCACCTTGAACAGCACATGGCCTTCCGCCGCGTAGGCGTGGCCGCTGGCGATCAGGCGCTCGATCATGGCGATGATCTGAGGGATGTGCGCCGTGGCGTGTGGCTCCACGTCCGGCGGGGCAATGCCCAGCTTGGCCATGTCCTCGCGATAGGCCTGGGCGTAGCGCGTGGTGATGCTTTCGATGCCCACGCCCAACTGCTGGGCCGCCGCGTTGATCTTGTCGTCGACGTCGGTGATGTTGCGGGCGTAGACCACGTTCGGATAGTGGCGGCGCAACAGCTTCGCCAGCACGTCGAACAGCACCGGTCCGCGCGCATTGCCGATGTGCACGTAGTTGTAGACCGTCGGCCCGCACAGGTACATCGTGACCCGGTTCGGGTCGAGCGGGGTGAATGGTTCTACGCGGCGCGTCAGGCTGTTATGGAGCGAAATCGGCATCGGTCGGGTGGTCCGGACGGTGGATAGCGGCGCCGGGCGGCGCAAGCCAGTCGCGCATCTTAACAAGCCGTAGAGCGCTCCGCAGGCCACAGGGCCCCGGCCTGCCGGTTGCCCGCCGGAACAGAGCCGGATGGATGAACAACGGCAGACGTTCGTCCAACTTTAGGACAACTTCTAAGCGTCGATTCAGAGTGAATTTGCTGGAATGGATGCTATGAGGTGCAGAGATGCGCCCCGAGTTGCTCCTTGCGGAGGTCGTAATGACCAAGTGGTTGTTCCCTGCGCTGGTGCTGTCCCTAGTGACCACTGGCGTGTTTGCGCAGGATGCGCGGTACCAGAATCAACAGAATGACGACAACACCCACTATGGATGGGCGGATGTGCTGCGCGTCGATCCGGTGTATGGCGTGGCACGCACCGAAGTGCCGCGCCAGGAATGCTATGACCAACAGGTAGTGCGTCAGACCCCCAGCCAGGGGTCGGCTGCCGGCACCATCCTGGGTGCTGTGGTGGGTGGCGTGCTGGGCAGTACCGTGGGCCGGGGCAGTGGCCGTACGGCGGCAACCGTGGTTGGCGCCGTGGCGGGTGGTGCCGTCGGAAACAGCGCCACTCAGTCGGGCGGTGGTGAGTACGAGACCACTGAAACCCATTGCCGACAGGTCAGCGAAGTGAGCGAGCAGCGCCGCATCATGGGCTATGACGTGGAATACCGTTACCGGGGCGAGGTGTACCTGTCCCGGCTCAACTACGACCCCGGCGAACGCTTGCGTGTGCGGGTGAGCGTTTCTCCCGCCGACTGAGATCCAGGCCGACATCGCCGCCTTCGGGCGGCGATATTCTATCCGTGGGCACTTGTTGTTGCATGGCAGCGAAATTCCCGTCATGATGCGAGTTCAACCTCCCGGAACTTCCATGTCCGCAGCCGTCTATACCGCCACCGTCCTCACTAGCGCCCGCATGGCCGCTGGGATGACGTCGCGTGCTCGCCGACCGCTGCTCCGCCAATTGGCCGGGTAGGCTGTCGCACGCGTTTAACGTGCATCGACGACAAAACCCGGCTAGCAGCCGGGTTTTTTTGTTTCTGGATTCCGACGATTCGACAAGGGCAACCTCCATCATGACGCTCCGCCACTTTCTGACCACCCAGGATTACAGTCGCGCTGAGATCGATGCGCTGCTTGAGCAGGCCTCGGCTTTTAAGCGCTCGCCGCGCGGCCAGCAGTTGGCAGGCAAGTCGGTGGCGCTGATGTTCTTCAACCCGTCCATGCGCACGCGTACCAGCTTTGAGCTGGGCGCCTTCCACCTGGGTGGCCATGCCATCGTGCTGGCACCGGGCAAGGACGCGTGGCCGATCGAGTTCGAAGTTGGCACGGTGATGGACGGTGATACCGAAGAGCACATCGCGGAAGTGGCGCGCGTGCTGTCGCGCTATGTGGACCTGATCGCTGTGCGAGCCTTTCCGAAATTCCAGGACTGGGCAGTGGACCGCGAGGACAACGTCATCAAGGCGTTCGCCAAGTACGCCACGGTGCCGGTGATCAACATGGAAACCATCACCCATCCGTGCCAGGAGCTGGCGCACGCGATGGCGCTGAAGGAACACCTGGGCAACCTGCAGAACAAGAAGTACGTGCTCACCTGGACGTACCACCCCAAGCCGCTTAACACGGCCGTCGCCAACTCGGCTCTGCTCATCGCCACCAAGATGGGCATGGACGTGACCCTGCTGTGCCCCACGCCTGACTATGTGCTCGACGAGCGCTACATGGAGTTCGGCTACCAGAACGCCAAGGAAAACGGCGGCTCGTTCAAGGTGAGTCACGATATCGAGGACGCCTACCGTGGCGCCGATGTCGTGTATGCCAAGAGCTGGGGCGCGCTGCCGTTCTTCGGTCGTTGGGAACAGGAAAAGCCGGTCCGCGAAGCCAATAAGCACTTCATCGTCGACGAGGCGAAGATGGCACTGACCAACAATGGTCTCTTCAGCCACTGCTTGCCGCTGCGCCGCAACGTGAAGGCTACCGACGCGGTGATGGATTCGCCGGCCTGCATCGCCATCGACGAAGCCGAGAACCGTCTGCACGTGCAGAAGGCGGTAATGGCCTCGCTGATGGGTCATCGCTGATCATGTACGTTCCCACGCATTTCAAGGAAGCGAACAGCGAGAAGCTGCACGCACTGATGCATGCGTATCCGTTCGCCACCATAGTGACGCACGGCGAGGGTGGTCTGGCGGCGAATCATCTGCCGCTTGAGCTGGTGGACGGAAAACTACACGGGCACGTCGCGCGCGGTAACGAGCTGTCGCGCATGGATGGTGCCGAAGTGCTGGTGATCTTCCGTGGCCCTGACGGCTACGTGAGTCCGAATTGGTACCCCAGCAAGCGGGAAACCCATCGCGAAGTGCCGACGTGGAACTACGCCGTGGTGCATGTGCATGGCCGCCTGCGTACGGTCAGCGATGGCGTGTGGCTGCGCACGCTGCTGGAGCGCCTGACCGATCGCCACGAAGCTGGCCAGCCTGAGCCGTGGCACGTGTCGGACGCGCCAGAAGACCACATTGAAAAGATGCTGCGCGCCATCGTGGGTCTCGAGATTTCCATCGAGCGCATCGAAGGTAAGTTCAAGCTGAGCCAGAACCATCCTGATGCCAATCGCGCGGGCGTGCATGCGGGATTGGGTGAGCGCGCCGGTCGTGGCGACGCGGAGCTGGCCGATCTCATGTCACAACAAGAAAAGGACAGGTCGTGAGCCATACGCATCAGCACAGCTACAAGGTCGACGTCACCTGGACAGGCAACCAGGGCACTGGCACCAAGACTTACCAAGGTTACGGTCGCGCGCATGAGATCCGCATTGCAGGCAAGCCGATGCTGGAGGGTTCATCCGATCCGGCGTTTCGCGGCGACGCCAGCAAGCACAACCCCGAGGACATGCTGGTGACGGCGCTGTCCACCTGCCACATGTTGTCGTACCTGCACCAGGCCGTGCTCGCCGGAGTGGTCGTCACGGCGTACGCCGACAGCGCAGAGGGCACGATGGAAACGGACGTCCATGGCGGCCACTTCACCGAGGTGGTGTTGCATCCAATCGTCACCATTACGGCCGACAGCGACCCGGCCAAGGCCGAGGCTGCGCACGATCCCGCGCACCACGGTTGCTTCATTGCCAATTCCGTGAACTTCCCGGTGCGCGTGGAACCGCGCATCGTGGTTGAATCCATCTAATCATTCCCGTTTAGCCATCCATTTCAGGATTCGCAAGTCATGAGCAAAGACATCGTTCTCGCCTTCTCCGGTGGCCTCGACACCAGCTTCTGCGTGCCTTACCTCAAGGAGCGCGGCTGGGCCGTGCACACCGTCTTCGCCGACACCGGCGGCGTGGATGCCGAGGAGCGCGCCTATATCGAGCAGCGCGCCAAGGAACTGGGCGTGGCGAGCCATGTCACGGTCGACGGCGGCCCGGCGATCTGGAATGGTTTCGTGAAGCCCTTCGTGCAGGCTGGCGAGGCCTATCAGGGTCAATACCCGTTGCTGGTGTCGGACCGCTACCTGATCGTGGACGCGGCCATCGCACGCGCCAAGGAACTGGGCACCAAAGCCATCGCGCACGGTTGCACCGGCATGGGCAACGACCAGGTCCGTTTCGACCTGGCCGTGAAGGCGCTGGGCGACTACCAGATCGTGGCGCCGATCCGCGAGATCCAGAAGGAACACACCCAGACGCGCGCTTACGAGCAAGCCTATCTGGAGGAGCGTGGCTTTGAAGTCCGCGCCAAGCAGAAGAGTTACACCATCAACGAGAATCTCCTGGGCGTGACGCTTTCCGGTGGCGAGATTGACCATTGGAAGACCCCGGGCGAGGGCGCACGTGGCTGGTGCAAGCCGCGTTCTGAGTGGCCGTCCGAAAAGCTCACGGTCACCCTTGGCTTCGAGAAGGGTGAGGCGGTGTCGCTCAATGGCGAGAAGCTGCCGGGCGCGAACTTGCTGGCCAAGCTCAATGAACTGTTTGCGCCGTACGGCGTGGGTCGCGGCATGTATACCGGCGACACCACCATCGGCCTCAAGGGCCGCATCGTGTACGAAGCGCCGGGCCTGATCTCGCTGCTCGCCGCACATCGTGCGCTGGAAGAAGCTGTGCTGACCAAGCAGCAGAACCGCTTCAAGCCGGAAGTGGCGCGCAAGTGGGTGGAAGTGGTTTACGAAGGTTTCTTCCACGATCCGATCAAGACCGACTTGGAAGCGTACCTGGCCTCCAGCCAGAGCACCGTCAACGGCGAAGTGGTGCTGGAGACCTCGGGTGCGCAGGTCACGGCGGTGGAAGTCCGTTCTCCGCACATCCTCAATGCCAAGGGCGCGACCTACGCCCAGTCGGCGGACTGGGGTGTGGAAGAGGCCGAAGGTTTCATCAAGCTGTTCGGCATGAGCAGCACGCTGTGGGCGGAAATCAATCGCGCCTAAGCATAGTCAGGAGCACGGCGTGATGGACGAGAACCTGCACATCTCCACCGACAAGAATCAGCTCGATCTGGCGCTGATTCATGGGTTCCTTTCGACCGGGTCCACCTGGGCGCAAGGCATTCCACTGTCGACGGTGCGCCGGTCCATCGAACACTCGCTGTGCTTTGGCGGCTACGTGAACGGCAACCAGGTGGCGTTTGCGCGAGTCATTTCTGACTTTGCGACATTCGCCAACCTGGTCGACGTGTTCGTGCTGCCCGATCATCGCGGCAAGGCTTACGGCAAGCTCATGGTGGATGCGGTGTTGGAGCATCCGGATCTGCAAGGGTTGCGCCGTTTCACGCTGGCCACCTTCGATGCTCATGAGCTTTACGCCCGGCACGGTTTTACCGCGCCTTCACGTCCCGAGACGCTGATGGAAATCTATCGGCCGGACATCTACCAGCTGGCTCGTTTCTGACGGGCCCGGCGACGCATCTATTACGACGGACTTCATGAGCTCATTACTCGACGACACCCTTCGACATCTTCGCGCGCTGGTCAGCTACGACACGCGCAATCCGCCGCGCGAAATTGGCACCGGCGGCATCTTCGATTACCTGCGGGAGAACCTGCCGGGCTTCGACGTCAGCGTGACCGATTACGGCGCTGGCGCTGTGACGCTGTATGCCGTGCGTGGAAACCCCAAGGTGCTGTTCAACGTGCACTTGGATACGGTGCCGGATTCGCCGCACTGGACGGCGAGCCCGCACGAACTTCGCGTAACGGAAGATCGCGCCATTGGCCTGGGTGCCTGCGATATCAAGGGTGCGGCCGCTGCCTTGGTGGCGGTCGCCAACGTCACCCAGGGCGATATGGCGCTGCTGCTTTCGACCGATGAGGAAGCGAACGATCCACGTTGCATCGCTGGCTTCCTCAAGGACAAGCCAGCGTACGACGCCATCATCGTGGCCGAGCCGACCAAGGGCGAGGCGGTACTTGCGCATCGTGGCATCCATTCCGTGCATATGCGCTTCAAGGGCAGTGCAGGGCATGCCTCGGGCGAACAGAAGCCCAGCGACAGCGCCGTGCATCAGGCCGTACGCTGGAGCGCGGCAGCGCTGGATTACGTGGATAAGCAGGCGCACGAGCGCTTCGGTGGACTCACCGGCCTGCGCTTCAACATCGGTCGCGTGGACGGCGGCATCAAGGCGAACATGATCGCCCCGTCGGCGGAGGTGCGTTTTGGTTTTCGTCCGCTGCCGACCATGGCGCCAGATCAGTTGCTGCAAACCTTCCGCACGCTGGTGGAGCCGCAGCCGGTGTCGTTCGAGGAGCTGTTCCGCGGCGATTCGCTGCCAGCCGGTGACACGGCCACTGCGGAAGCCCGTCGTCTGGCCGCGCGGGACCTGGCGGACGAGCTCAACATTCCCATCGGCAATGCCGTGGACTTCTGGACAGAAGCGGCCCTGTTCTCCGCCGCTGGCTACATCAGTTTCGTTTACGGCCCCGGCGACATTGCGCAGGCGCATACCGCCGACGAGTGGGTCTCGCTCGAACAGCTGAAGCACTACGCCGACACCATTCATCGCATCATCGACAAGAGCTAAGCAACAGTGGAAGCCCACAAGCACACCCGGAAAACCATCGTTCGCCTGCTTTCGAGCATGGGCAGTGCGAAGGAGATCCAGCAATACCTCAAGCGCTTCTCGCAGCTCGACGCCAAGCGCTTTGCCGTGGTGAAGGTCGGCGGCGCGGTGCTGCGCGATGATCTGCCGGCACTTACGTCCTCGCTGACCTTCCTGCAGCAGGTCGGCCTGACGCCCATCGTGTTGCATGGCGCCGGTCCACAGTTGGACGAAGAGCTGTCGGCCGCCGGCATCGAGAAGCACACGGTGAATGGTCTGCGCGTGACCACGCCCAGGGCGCTCTCCATCGTGCGTAAAGTGTTCCAGGACCAGAACCTGCGTCTGGTCGAGGCACTGCAGACCATGGACACACGCGCCACCTCGGTGCTGTCGGGTGTGTTCACGGCAAGCTATCTGGATCGCGACACCTACGGTCTCGTGGGTAAGGTCAGCAGCATCAACCTCGCGCCGATTGAGGCCAGCCTGCGCGCCGGTTCCATTCCGGTGATCGCCAGCCTGGGCGAGACGGAAGAGGGCCAGATCCTCAACGTCAACGCGGACTTCGCCGCCAATGAACTGGTGCGCGTGCTGCAGCCGTACAAGATCGTGTTCCTCACGGGTACGGGTGGCCTGCTGGACGACAAGGGCAACATCATCGACTCGATCAACCTGAGTACCGAGTTCGAGCACCTGATGGCGCAGCCGTGGATCAACGGCGGCATGCGTCTGAAGATCGAGCAGATCGCGGATCTGCTCAACGACCTGCCGCTCACGTCCTCGGTGTCGATCACCAAGCCGTCGGAGCTGGCCAAGGAGCTGTTCACGCACAAGGGCTCGGGCACGCTGGTGCGCCGTGGCGAGAAGGTGAAGCGCTTCGAGTCGTGGGAAGGTATCGACCTGGCGCGCATGCGCGAGCTGATCGAGTCGAGCTTTGGCCGCACGCTGGTACCGGATTACTTCGAACGCACCAAGCCGTTCCGCATCTACGTGAGCGAAAACTACCGCACGGCGATGATCCTCACCCAGGAAGATGGGTTGCCGTACCTGGACAAGTTCGCCGTGCTCGACGACGCGCAAGGTGAAGGCCTGGGCCGCGCCGTGTGGCAGGTGATGCGCGAGGAAAATCCGAAGCTGTTCTGGCGCTCGCGCCACGGCAATGCCGTCAATCACTTCTATTACGCCGAATCGGACGGTTGCCTCAAGCAGCCACGCTGGAAAGTGTTCTGGTACGGCATTGAAGACTTCGAGACGATCGCCCACTGCGTCGCCCATTGCGCGCAGCGGCAACCGACCTTGGTGGATTGAATCATGAGTACGACCAAACATCGCATCGGTATCGTCGGCGCGCGCGGCCACACTGGCGCCGAACTCATCCGCCTGGTGGCGGCGCACCCCGCACTGGAACTGGCCTTCGTTTCCTCGCGTGAGTTGGACGGCCAGCGCGTGGCCGATCAGGTGGACGGCTTCCACGGCGACCTGCGCTACGCCAGCCTCGATCCCGAGGCCGTGGCTGCGCAGGGCGCAGATGTTGTGGTGCTCGCCTTGCCCAACGGCAAGGCGGCGCCGTTCGTCGAGGCCATCGACAAGGCGAAGCAGGACACGCTCATCGTCGACCTGTCGGCGGATTACCGTTTCAACGAGAAGTGGTACTACGGCCTACCTGAGCTGACCCGCGAACGTTGGCGCGGCGAGAAGCGCATCAGCAATCCCGGCTGCTACGCAACGGCGATCCAGTTGTCGATCGCCCCGCTGAAGGATCTGCTCGCGGCACCGCCAGTGAGCTTCGGCGTGTCGGGTTATTCGGGCGCCGGCACCACGCCGTCCGACAAGAACGACCCGGAGAAGCTGCGCGACAACCTGATGCCGTACTCGCTTACTGGCCACATGCACGAGAAGGAGGCCAGCCGCCACCTCAACGTGCCGGTGGAGTTCATGCCGCACGTGGCGCCGCATTTCCGTGGCCTTACCGTCACCACGAATCTGTATTTGGCACGTCAGGTGAAGCGCGAAGATATCGTCAACCGTTTCAAAGCCGCGTACGAAGGCGAGAAACTGGTGCGCGTGGTCGAGGAAGCGCCTTGGGTCAGCCAGATCGCGCACAAGCATCACGTGGATATCGGAGGCTTCGCTGTATCGAACGACGGCAAGCGCGTGGTGGTGGTGGCGACGCTGGACAACCTGTTGAAGGGTGCGGCGACCCAGGCCATGCAGAACATCAATCGCGCCATTGGCGTGGACGAATACACGGCGATTCCGGTCGCCTGAGCGGGTGCCCGGCTTATGCCGGGCAGACCGGAATTCACCGTTTGCAGGGAGATACCCATGACCCAACCCCTTTGGCAGAAATCCAACATCAAGATCGACGCGCGCATCATGGCGTTCCTCGCCGGCGACGATGTGATACTGGATCGCGAGTTCTTCCTGCACGACATCACCGCAAGCAAGGCGCACGTCGAAGGCCTGGCCAACATCGGGGTCGTGAGCGCGGATGAAGCAGCGGCGCTCAAGCGCGAACTGGATGTGCTGGCGGAAGACTTCCGCGCCGGCCACTTCGTGCTGGACGATCGCTACGAAGACGGCCATTCGGCCATCGAGGCACGCCTGACCGAGCGCCTGGGCGATGCGGGCCGCCGTGTGCATACGGGCCGCAGCCGCAATGACCAGATCCTGGTTGCCACGCGCCTGTGGCTGAAGGAGCAGCTCGGCGCACTGGAGCAGCACTGCCGCGCCATCGCCAAGGTCTGCCTCGATCGCGCAGCGCAACCGGCGATTCCCTTGCCGGGCTATACGCACCTGCAGCGTGCCGTGGTGTCGTCGACTGGCATGTGGTTTGCCGGCTTCGCGGAAGGCTTTATCGACAACGCGTTGCGCGCACAGCAGACGGCGCTGCTGATCGATGCCAATCCGCTGGGTACCGCCGCCGGCTATGGCGTAAACCTCAAGCTGGATCGCGAGCACACCACGCAGGCGCTGGGCTTTGCCCGCATGCAGGTGTCGCCGATCTATGCACAGTTGTCGCGTGGCAAGTTCGAGATGGCCGTCCTCGAAGCCATCGCCGGTGCGTTGCTCGACGTGCGTCGCATGGCGTGGGATCTCTCGCTGTTCACCACGGCGGAGTTCAATTTCGTGAAGCTGCCGTCCGAGTACACCACCGGCAGCTCGATCATGCCGAACAAGCGCAATCCGGACGTGGTGGAACTGCTGCGCGCCAGTTACGCGAGCGTGGCGGCGGCCCGCACCGAGATCGAGCAATTGCTATCGCTACCGTCTGGCTACCAGCGTGACCTGCAGTTCTCCAAGGGCTCGTTGTTCCACGGTTGCCGTCATGGCCTGGCCGCGCTGGAGCTGGTGCCCGACCTGCTGGCGCGCATGGAGTGGAATGAACCGGCCATGCGTGCCGCGATCGAGCCAGCCATGTATGCCACTGACGTAGCCATTGAGCAGGCCGCAGCGGGCGTGCCGTTCCGTGATGCCTATCGCGCTGCGGCAGACGCCGCTGCCTCAGCGGGCGAAGGACGTACGCCGGAGGCCAGCCTCGCGGCCCGTGTGTCGCCCGGATCCGGTCATGACCTGCGTTTGGATGTGTTGCGCGATAGACTCGATCGTCTGGACGGCTAAACGGAGCATCGGCATGGGAACCGTCAGTACGGGCAGTGCCGAACATTACCGATGGGGACAGGGTTGCGACGGCTGGCATCTGCTGGCCGGTGACGACCTGAGTGTGATCGAAGAGCGCATGCCGCCGGGCACCTGGGAAGTTCGCCACCGGCATGCGTGCTCCCGCCAGTTCTTCTACGTGCTGCAGGGCGAGCTGACCCTGGAGCTGGAGGGGACGTCCCATCGGCTCGCGACAGGGCATGGCTTGCACGTGCCTCCCGGTGCGGCTCACCAGGTGCGCAACGACAGTGGTGCGGAAGTGCGGATGCTGGTCGTTTCGTCACCCCGCAGCCATGGTGACCGCATCGATGCACCCTTAGAGGCGAACCCATGAGCGACGCCATTTCTGCGCAGGCGTTGCCATCATGGCGCCGTGCCGTCCTCAAAGTGGGTAGCAACCTATTGGCCGCCGATGGCGGTGGCCTTACTCCGCGCTACGCCGCCGCCCTGGCGGGTTTCATCCAGGCGAGCCGCGTCGCAGGCCGGCAGGTGGTGCTGGTGTCGTCCGGTGCGGTGGCGGCGGGTCGTGCGCAGTTGCGCGCCCATGCGCCCAGCGGCGGTGATCTTGCTGCAAAACAGGCGTTGGCAGCGCTGGGTCAGGCACCCATGATCGCGCTGTGGCAGTCGCTCAGTCCGTGCCCGGTTGCCCAGGTGTTGCTGACGCATGACGATCTGCGTAACCGCAGACGTTATCTCAACGCGCGGGCCACCTTGCGCGAACTGCTCGCACTCGACGTGCTGCCGGTGGTGAACGAGAACGACACCGTCGCGGTCGACGAGTTGAAGTTGGGCGATAACGACAACCTCGCGGCCATCGTAGCGGCGCTGGTGGATGCGGACCTGCTGCTGATTGCATCGGATATCGATGCGCTCTACACAGCCGACCCGCGTCGCGATCCTTCCGCCGTACCGTTGGTACGGGTGGAATCGTTGACACCCGAGATCGTGGCCATGGCCGGCGGCAGCGGTAGTGCTGTCGGCACCGGTGGTATGCGCACCAAACTGGAGGCCGCCGCCAAGGCAGCGGCGGCCGGCGTACCCACGGCGCTGTTCAGCGGCAGGCATGACGACACCGTTGCAGCGCTTGCACAGGGCCAGTTGCGGGGCACCTATTTCGCGGCGGGGCGCAGCCGCATGCAGGCGCGCAAGTACTGGCTGCGTCATGCACCATCGGCGCCGGGATGCGTCAAGGTAGACGCGGGCGCCGTGAAGGCGCTGGCGAGTGGACGCGCCTCACTGTTGCCGGGTGGGGTGCTGGAGGTAGCCGGCGAATTCCATCGTGGCGATCTGGTGGAGATCGTCGACGCATCCGGTCGAGCCATCGCGCGCGGCTTGTGCCAGTACGGTGCAACCGAGGTACAGCGGCTGGCTGGGCGTCACAGTCGCGATATCGATGTCGTGCTTGGCTACAGCTATGGCGCCGAGATCGTGCATCGCGACGACCTTGCCACGTTGGCCGAGATCGAAAGCACGGGAGATATCGACGCATGAGTGACATCCGTTCACTGGCCATCGCCTGCCGCGATGCGGCACCGCTGCTGTCGGTGCTCGATACTCCGGCGAAGCGGGCGCTGCTGAATGACATGGCTGATGTCTTGTCGCGTCGCACAGCCGGTGTCCTTGAGGCGAACGCGAAGGACATACATTCAGCTGTTGAGAAAGGGCTGCAGGGTGCGATGCTCGACCGTCTTCGCCTGGACGAGGTGCGCGTGGCCGGCATCGTCCATGCATTGCGCGAGGTCGCGTCGCTGCCCGATCCGGTAGGGATCGTCACCCGTCGCGACACGCTGCCCAATGGCGTCGTGGTGGAGCGCGTGCGCATTCCGCTCGGCGTGGTGGCGATGATTTACGAAGCCCGCCCCAATGTGACCGCCGACGCTGCCGCACTCTGCCTGATGGCAGGTAATGCGGTGATCTTGCGCGGTGGTTCCGAGGCCCTCCAATCCAACCGTGCTATCGCCGCAGCCTTGCATGAAGCATTGCGCGCACATGGCCTGCCCGAGGCGGCCGTGACGCTAGTAGAGGACCTTCGCCGCGAGACCATGGTCGAACTGCTGCAGCTGAGCGACGTGGTGGACCTAGCCATCCCGCGCGGTGGCGAGGGTTTGATCCGCTTCGTCACGGAGCATGCGCGCGTGCCGGTCATCAAGCACTACAAGGGTGTGTGTCACCTCTACGTGGATGCTTCTGCCGATCTGACGCTTGCGTTAAACCTGCTGGTCGATGGCAAGACATCTCGCCCAGGTGTATGCAATGCGCTGGAAACCGTGCTGATTCATCGCGACGTGGCGAGCGACTTTCTACCTCGTGCCGCCACCGCGTTGCGCGAACGCGGCGTGGAGTTGCGCGGTGATGCCGCCACGCGTGCACTCGTACCCGGCGTGAGCGTTGCTGATGAGGACGATTACGCGGCCGAGTTTCTCGATCTGATTATCGCGGTGCGTGTGGTGGACAGCTTCGACGAAGCGATTGCCCATATTCGCCGCTACGGCTCGGATCACACGGAGGTCATTGCCACCAACGACGATGCGACGGCGAGGAAATTCGTGCAGTCGCTGCGCTCCGCGGTGGTGATGGTCAACGCCTCATCGCGGTTTTCCGACGGTGGACAGCTGGGGTTGGGCGCGGAGATCGGCATTTCGACGACGCGCTTGCATGCCTACGGCCCGATGGGCGCGGAGTCGCTGACTATCGAGCGCTTCGTTGTGCGCGGGGAAGGGCAAGTGCGGCATCCGGAAAGCCGCCTCGTCTGACGACGTCACTGAGCATCCAGGAGCGCATGCGTGCGCTCCTGGATGAAAGCTGTGGGCTATTTCCCAGTCTCGATGGCGTGGTGGTCGTAACTGATCACGCGTGTCATCTGCCACTGGCCGTCCTTATAGCGCCAGATGTTGAGGAACTTGCCAACGCCCACGCACTTGCCGGTATCGAGCTCGCAGAAGCGGTGTGAGCCAACTTCCATGGCGCCATAGTCCTTGATCGGATATACCTCGAGGGAGCCAACCAGTTCCCGGCGCACCTTGTGGCAGATGTTCCGGCGCGTGGCATCCACCACCGCGTCGCGGGATGTCATGAGGCCACCGGTGTCATGGTAGAACTCCACGTCTTCGCTGAAGTACCCGCCGAAGGTCTTCAGGTCGCAGGTGTTGTAGGCATCGAAGACCTTGGTGTCGAGCGCGGCGATGGTGTGGTTGAGGGCATCGCCGGTGGGAATGGCGTCTGCGCTCTGTGCGCATGCCGTAGAAAGTACGAATAAGGGGGCAAGCAGGCAGGCCAGTCGTGCGAGCGAAGCGTTGCGCATGGGCTTTCCTTGTCTTGATGGTGATGATGGCAAAGCTACTAACCATCCCGCCGGTGGTTAAACGGACGGCCAGACGTCCCGGTCACTGGTTCAGCGGGGCCGTGGCCGTTGCGACGTTAGCAGCCTGAGTTGTTCCAGCAGGAGTGCCACAGGTACTTCCAGGCGAGGCGGCAGGGCGCGGTGGATCAGCCAAGCGATCATGTCCATTTGGAAGTCGGTGACAGTGAGCACCTTGACCTGCTTGCGGTATGGACTGGCGGCCAACAGGTCAGGGGTGACAATGCCGATGCCCGTGCCACGCGCGACGAGTGACAGTTGCAGGTCCGAGCCGAAGGCTTCGACGCCGACGTTGCAGGGCAGGCCGCGCTCTTCCATGGTTCGTTGAAGCGTGGAGCGCATGCCGCATCCGTTTTGGCTGAGCACCCACGGGAATGCGGAAAGGTCTTTGAGCGACACGCGGCCGCGCAAGCCGAGCGAGGGCGCCGCCACGATGCGTATTGGCTGGCGGTCGAAGGCGTGAGCGGTCATGGCCTGTGGTGGTGGCGAGCTCTCCGACAGCAGTACCGCGGAAACGTCCAATTGCCCTTGCTCAACCTGTTCCATCAGCCCAGGCGACCAGGACGAGTGAACGCGCAGGGTAAGGCCGGGGAAGCGCAGGCGGAGCTGGTCGATGGGTCCGGCCAGGGCGCGCTCGGCGAGATACGGGGGCATGCCTAGCCGAAACTCTCCGGTGGGTTCCGTGTCGGTGCGGGCGAGCGCGAGCAGGCTCGCTTCCGCGTCCAGTAGATCGCGGCCTTTCCGGTAGATCTCCAGCCCCGCCGCGGTGGGGCGCAGTGGCTTGGATTGGCGGTTCAGCAGCTCGATGCCCAGCAGGGCCTCCAGGCTCTGTACCCGGCGTGTCACACCAGGCTGGGTAAGGTGCAACTGGGCTGCGGCCTGCACGATGGAGCCCGTGTCCACGACGGCGACGAAAGCCCTGACGTCTCGCGTATTCATGCGTGGATAGTCTCTTTCATTATGCTAAATGCGCATGAAGTTTATGAATATTATTCACTGTGATCATGGTCTGACTGTATTTAGCATCCATAGCCTGATGAATGGCAAGGCCTCAGGTCATGGAATATCGCTCCCATCGCCGTATCGAAATCGCTGCGGATGAAGTGCAAACGGAACTCACCACGCCGCTGACGCTGCTGTTCGCTTTCGCGGTGGGCGTCATCATCATCAACCTCACGGCCGCACAGCCGCTCGCTGGCCCCGTGGCCCGCGCCATGCACCTACCGGCCTCGCTGACCGGCCTCGTGGCTATGCTTCCGCAGTTGGGTTACGCGGTGGGCATGTTGTTCCTCGTGCCGCTTGCCGACTTGTTCGAGAATCGCCGCCTCACCACGTTCACGCTGGTGGCTTGCGCGCTGGCGCTGGGTGCGGCGGCAGTGGCGCAGCAGGCATGGTGGCTGTTGCTCGCGGTGTGCGTGGCGGGCACGACATCGTGCGCCATCCAGATTCTTGTGCCGCTGGCGGCGGCCATGGCAAGGCCAGAACATCGCGGTAGTGCGGTGGGCAACGTAATGAGTGGCGTCATGCTCGGCATTCTGTTGTCGCGTCCGTTCGCCAGCCTGATTGAAGGCACGTGGGGTTGGCGCGCGTGTTACGGCCTGTTGGGCGTCTTCGATGCACTGCTTGCCGTCGCCCTGTGGTTTGCCTTGCCAACACGGCAGCCGCCCGTCCATACCTCGTACCGCGGGTTGATCGCGTCCATGTGGTCACTCTGGCGTAACGAGCGGGTGTTGCGCCGGTATGCGGTGTCTGCGGCGATCCTCATGGCCGCGTTCAGTACCTTCTGGACGGGGATCGCGTTGCGCTTGGTGCAAGCGCCATTTCTGCTGGACAGTCACAGCCTCGCCTGGTTTGCCCTGGCCGGTGTGGCTGGCACGGTGGTCGCACCGTTGGCGGGCAAGGCGGGCGACCGTGGCTACAGCGTGGTCGGCATGCCCATTGCTCACGTGGTGGCTACAGCTGGTTTCGTACTGGCGGGCGTGGCCGGCGCGGGATGGCTGGGGCTGGATGTTGCAGGCCATCCGCGGCTGGCGCTGGGCCTGCTGGTGGTGGCGGCCATCGTGCTGGATGCAGGTGCCGTCGGTGACCAGACGCTGGGGCGGCGTGCCGTCAACATGCTCGATCCGGCAGCACGCAGCCGTCTGAATGGCCTTTTCGTCGGCGTGTTCTTTATCGGCGGTGGCGCGGGTGCCGTAGCCGCCGGCAGTGCGTGGGCCATCGCCGGCTGGACGGGCGTGTGCGTGGTCGGCCTCGGTTTGTGTGCGCTGGCTTTTGTGGGCGATGCGTTGGCACGGCGCGGCATCAGCCGCGCCGTCTGATCATCCCTGCTGCGCCCAGCGTCGGGTGGCTTCGACAAACGCTACGCAATCGGCAAAGCGGTTGTACAGCGGCGTCGGCGAAATGCGGATCACGTCCGGCTCGCGCCAGTCGCCGACAATGCCTTGCTCCATCAGGTACTCGAACAGGGCGCGGCCGCGCGCGCGGCCACCCTGCACGCGGATGGAAAGCTGCGAACCACGGCGTGCAGGATCGCGTGGTGTCACTACTTCCAGCACATCACTCAACTGCGTCTGCACCAGCCATTCCAGATATCCGGTAAGGCGCACCGATTTCTCGCGTAGATTCGACATGCCGGCGCGACGGAAGATCTCCAGCGACACGCGCAGCGGTGCCAGCGCGAGGATGGGCGGGTTGCTGAGCTGCCAGCCATCCGCGCCATAGGTCGGCACGAACTGCGGACCCATCTGGAAACGCGTGGTCTTGTCGTGGCCCCACCAGCCCGCGAAACGCGGCAGCGTGGTGCGCGCGTGGCGCCCATGCACGAAGGCGCCGCCGACGGCACCCGGGCCGCTATTGAGGTACTTGTAGCTGCACCAGATGGCAAAGTCCGCGCCGGTGTCGTGCAACTGCAGTGGCAGGTTGCCCACCGCATGCGCCAGGTCAAAGCCCACCATGCACCCATGGCGATTGGCCAGGCGCGTGATGGCCGCGAGGTCGAAGGCCTGACCCGTGCGGTACTGCACGCCCGGCAGCATCACCAGCGCGATGCGCGAGCCGTGCTCGGCCAGCACGCGCTCGATGGCTTCCATGGATATCGTGCCATTCGCTTCGTCGCCTTGAAGTTCGATCAGTGACGTAGCTGGGTCGAAGCCGTGGAAGCGCACTTGCGACTCCACTGCGTAGCGGTCGGTTGGGAACGAACCCGCTTCGATCAGAATGGCGTGGCGTTCCTGCGTGGGACGATAGAAGCTGACCATCATCAGGTGCAGGTTTACGCCCAGCGTATTCATCGCGACCACTTCGGACGGCTGCGCGCCCACCACGGCGGCAAGGTCATCGCGCACAAACTCGTGGTAGTTCATCCACGGCAGACGGCCCTTGAAGTGGCCTTCCACCGCCAGCCCGGCCCAGTCGTCCAGCTCGGCGCTCAGTGCATCGCGCACGGCGCGTGGCTGCAAACCCAGCGAGTTGCCGCAGAAGTAGTGGCTGTCGTGGCCTTCGTGCGGAGGAATCAGGAATTCGTCGCGAAAGCTGCGCAGCGGATCAGCGGCATCCTGGGCCTGCGCCCAGGCAAGGGTGGCTTCGAAGGGAGCGGACATCGGGGAGTCTCTTGCAGAAGCGTCGTGCTGATGGCGGCACGACGCGAATGAGCGGCTTACTTCAGGCGTGCGGCGATATCGCTGCAGCCTTTGTCGAACGCATTTTGCCATGCGGCGCCGGCTTGGCTTTGCGCCGGTCGCACGCAACGCAACTGGATGGCATGGTTGTTCTTGAACCAGTACCGCTCGCTGTAGCTGTACTGCGCGCCATTTTCCTGCGCGGTGTAGACGAAGTTGTCCGCCGCGCCGCCGGTGGCTGCCTGATAGCCGGTAAGGGCCTTGGCCTTGCCCATGGCGCCCGCGACGTATTGCTGGAACTCGCCGTTGTCGCTCACCTGCTTCACCGTGACGGAAATGCGGGCAAGGCTGTTGTTGCCGTTGGGCGACGGGTCGGGCACCTGGAACACGCGCACTTCCGGGTCGCCTTCGGTTTCCATGATGCCCATCCACTGGTCGGGCGTGCTGAAGGTGACACTGCCGCCCGCCATGCTGACGTCGGAAGCCTTTGCGGCTCCGCTGAGCACCAGGAGGCTGGCGATAACCGTATTGCGGAAGAAGCTCATGCCGTTTCCTGTTGGGCGTGGGGTTGGAATCGGTGCAACGGCAGCCCCAGCCATTCCAGGGCAGTGCCGTGGAAGAGCTGCGCGCGGTCAGCGTGACCGAGTTCGAGTGACTCGATACCGCTGCCCGGATGCTGTTCCCCCAGCGGGAAAGGATAGTCGGTCCCCAGCATCACGCGCTCGACCCCGGTCACATCCAGAAGGTAGCGCAGGGCCTGCGGGTCGTGCACGCAGGAGTCGAAATACAGGCGCTTGAGGTACTCGCGCGGGTTGCGCGGGTTGTCGGTGGCCACCAGGTCCGGGCGCATGCGGAAGCCGTGCTCGATGCGGCCGATGGACCAGGGGAAGCTGCCGCCGCCGTGGGCCAGCATCACGCGCAGCTTCGGCAGGCGCTCCAGTACGCCGCCGAACACCAGGCAGCAGCCTGCACGCGCCTGTTCGGCCGGCATACCGACCAGCCAGGGCAGCCAGTACTTGGGCATGCTGGCGGCGCCCATCATGTCCCACGGGTGCACCATGATCGCAGCGCCAAGGTCGGCCGCGGCCTCGAAGAAGGGGAACAGCTCCGGCGCGTCGAGGTTCCAGTCGTTGCAGTGCGAGCCCACTTGCACGCCCTGCAGGCCGAGCTCATCGATGCAACGCTCCAGCTCGCGTATCGCCAGATCCGGCGATTGCAGCGGCACGGTGCCGATGCCGGCATAGTGGCGCGGATAGTCGTTGCAGATCTGCGCCATCTGGTCGTTCAGGTGGCGATGCAGTTCCAGCGCCTGATAGCCCGGCGCCCAGTAGGAGAACAGCACCGGCACGGTGGAGACCACCTGCACGCTCACCCCGAAACGGGCGTAGTCGTCGATGCGCTGCTGCGGGTCGAAGGCGGAGTCCCAGACCTCCCGGAAGAACTTGCCATCTTTGTAGATGCGATGGCGCCCGTCGTTGTGGATCATCACGGGAAAGCGCTCGTCACCGAACTTGGCGGCAAGGTTCGGCCAGTCACGGGGCAGGATGTGGGCGTGCGTATCGATTTTGAGCATGCTCCAGAGTGTATGCCACGGCCGGGGCGCCGTCTCGGCGCGGTGCAGCGTAATCGGGAGCGCTCAGGGTCACCCGCTCAGGGGAAGCGAGATTCCGACAGCGCTGACGGAACCGCCGCACGTACGGCGCACGGGTGAACTACCGCCATTTGGAAGATGCAAAGCGCAAGGATTTCCCGTCATCATGGCGGGTGCCATCGCGTTCCCTTGCCGTGGGAGGCAACATGAAGTTCCTGGTCATGATTTACAACGACGACACCCTGCTCGATGCCCTGCCGGCAGGCGAGTTCGACACCATGATGCGCGGCTGTTTCGAGCATGCCGATGAACTGCGCGATCAGGGCCACCTGCTCGATTCCGTGCAGCTCGAATCCCCTGGTCAGATCAAGTCGTTGCGCATGCGCGACGAAAAAATGAGCGTGATGGATGGCCCATTCGCCGAGGCGAAGGAATACCTGGGCGGCTTCAACGTGATCGAGGCGGCGAACATGGACGAAGCCCTGCGCATCGCCTCGGAATTCCCGTGGGCGCGCACGGGGCGCATCGACGTATGGCCCATTCGAGATATCGATGCGGTGCGTCGCCGCGTGGGGGCCTGAGGCAGCGTTCCCAACGTAGCGGCGTACAAGTGCGCCGCTACAGAGGATAGGCCCGGCTTACACCGTTGCCGTGGACTTGCTGTGGCTGCGCCCCGTGATGTGCGCGAGCGTGTTCACGTTGTCTACCAGTCGGTCGCTGATGCGCGCGAGCAATTCGGCGGCCTGGCGGTCTTCAGCCATGTTCAGCAGTGCCGCGAAGGTGCGCTGCAGGCCGCGCAGGTCGGGTAGGTGTTCGGGAGCACGCTGCGCACGCAAGGCGTTGGCGATGGCGTGGAGTGCGCCGGCGGCGTGGTCCACGAAAGAACACATCTCCGCCGTTTCCGGCAGGCTGTGGTGATCATCGATCAGTGCTTCCAGCGTCATCGCCGTACGTGCGAGGCGGTTGCCGTTGGAAAAGAGCGCATTGGCCAGTTCCAGCAATGGCGCTGGCGTACCCGGTTCCGCGCGCATGCGGTCAAGCGATGCCTGCGCGTTGCTGCGTGCGGTGCGGGCTGCGGTGCGTGCTTCGCGGCGACCGTCGCGACGCTCGGGGCGGGCGAGTGCGTTGAGGTAATCGGCATAGGCATCGAGCATGTCTGAGAGGGCCGCACGCGCACGTGCACGCTCCCACGTGGGCCAAAGCACATAGGCCAGCAAGGCCATGCCGCTGCCCAGCGCCGTGTTGATCACACGGTCCAGTACCGCATCGCTGGAGTTCACGCCCTCGAACGACAAGAGGATCACCACGGTGCCGGTGAGCGCCGCGACCGCCACGCCGTAGTGTGCCGTGGCGAGATAGCGGAAACCCATGCAGAGCACCGCCATGAGTGCGAGGTGCGCCCACGGGTCGTGCGGTGTGAAGTGCAGCAGTGCGGTGGTGAGCACCAGGCCGAGTACCGTGCCGACCACGCGTAACAGACCGAAGTTGAAGGTCGCGGCAAAATCCGGGCGCAGCACAATGGCTGCCGTCATGGGTAGCCAGTAACCATGGGGCAGGCCGAGTTCGCGTGAGACGAGCAGGGTGGCCGAGAGCGTGATGGCGGTGCGTATGGCGTGGCGAAAAGCCACCGAATGCGGCGTCAGGTTTGCACGTAGGGTCGCGCGCGCCGAACTGCTGCGCAGCGCAGCGGGTAGCGGTGTTTCTGCGGCGGCGGCGCGCAATTCGCCACGGCTGCCGGCCCAGTTGGCATTACGTACGGCTGCGGCAAGCTGGCCCGATAGGGCGTGGATATGCGTGGCCAGGCCATCCGCATTGCCGCCATTAACGAGCAGGGCGTTCTCGCTGGCTTGCAACGTCTGCAAGGCGTGCTCGGCCTGTCGTGGCGACTCGGCTACCTCCAGCGCATCCGCGATGGCGGCAAGTACGCGCGCTGCGTCCCCGCGGAACATGGCGTGGATGGTGGGGTTGGCACGCAGCTCAGCCATGGCAACGAGTTCGAGGCGGATGCGTTCGGCCAGTTCCAACAGCACGCCGAAGGCCTCCATGGCGCGGCCGCGCGCATGGTGGCGTCCCAGCAGCGTGTGTTGCAGCGTGGTCATGGCATCGGTCAGCGCGGGCACGTCGGCGTCGTCATGCTCCTGCTGCCGCGCGAGCGACGATAGGCCGCGATATACCTCAGCCAGTGCATGGCGCTCCGGACGGTAGCGTTGCAGCGGCCATGCCGCTACCGAAAACAGCGTAAGCAGCAATCCACCGGCGAAGATCAATGCGGATGCGCCCAGGGCTTCGCCGAATGGTCGCGGTGTGGCGGCCGTGACCACCAACAGAATCATGCTGGTCATGCCCACGCGCGCCATGTCGGCGCCGAACACCACCAACATGCCACCGAAGAAGCCGAAGGCGGCGGTGGCGATCAGGATAGGAATCAGTTGGTCGCCGATCAGGAAACCGATCAGTGACGCCAGCCCGGCAGCAAGCGAGGCGAGCAGCAGCCGCGTCATGCGTTGGCGATAAGGGCCCGGCTGGTCCGAGAACATGGTGTCCAACGCACCCGCGCCAATACCAAGGCCGATGCCTGGGTGGCCAGCCATAATGCCAATCGCCAGCGGCAGGACGACCGCCGCGGTGTTGCGCACGACCACGCGCACCGGCACATCCGGTCGCTTGGTGGTGAGCAGGCTGTCGACGACTGTGGCGCGCAGCGAATAACCCGTCGAAGACATGGCGCGGCGAAGCTCCTTGGTGACGCACAGATTTTGCCTCAGTCAGCCTGAAGCAAACGCGACGAATCGATAGCTCTTAGCCGGCCGGTACGCCCGCGGTGCCACCACCGGCACCCAACTGTCGTGACAGCGCGTACAGAATGCGCAAATCCTGGGCGTCCAGCGTGTCGCCGCTTACGCCGACGTCCATGCCGCGGAAGTGGTGATGGAACGAATGCACTGCGGCGGTACGGTTATCCAACGGGTAGCCGATCAGCCCCAGTGCCGCCCACGGATCGAACCCCAGTGGCGGATCGACCAGCGACCCCTGTGGCCACAGGCCGAAGCCAGCCTGCGCTAGTTGCTGCCAGGGGAAGCGCGGGCCGGGATCATCCTTGCGGCCGGGGGCGAGGTCTTCGTGGCCGATGATCTGCGTGCGCGGAATACGCAGGCGGTCGGTGAGGTCGGCCAGCAGGCGCAGCAGACTGTCGATCTGCACCTGGGTAAAAGGCGAGTCGCCGTCGTTGTCCAGCTCGATGCCGATGGACGCTGAGTTCACGTCAGTGATGGTGCCCCAGCGACCGGCACCTGCATGCCACGCGCGCGCGCTGTCCTCGACCAGTTGGTAAATGTGGCCGTCATCGCCGACCAGATAATGCGCGCTCACCGGGCCGCCGCTGTTGGCCGTGCGCAAGGTATGCAGCGCCTGCGATGCGGAATGCTCGTTGGTGAAATGGATGACGATCAGCACCGGACGGCGTGCATCGTAGTTGGGTGAAGGCACCCACTGTGCGATGGGATTACGTACCGGCGTCGGCGCGCAGGCGGAAAGCACCGTCGCAAGGCATAGGGGCATCAGCCAACGATGCACAGCGAATCGGCGGGCGTGTGGGGCGTGGGGGCGCGACACGGCATTCCATCCTGGAAGGGAAGAGGCGAACGTGCCCCAGCCGGGCCATGTCGTCAAGCGAATAAAAAAGCGCCGGGTTACCCCGGCGCTTTGGACGTTGCATCGATCGTGGCGATCAGGCGCGGCCGGCGAACTCACCCGTCAGCGTATTCACCCACACTTTTTCTTCGTTGGTGATGTACTCGGGCACCTGGATTTCGACGCCGGTGTTGAGCTTGGCCGGCTTGGTGCGTTTGGTGGCGCTGGCGCCCTTCAGTTCCGGTGCGGTATCGACAACGGTCAGCGTCACGCTGGTCGGCACCTGCAGGCCTACCGGTGCATCGTCGATGAGCTGCACGTAGTAGCCCTCGACGTCCTCGACGATGTAGCCCGAGTTGTCGCCGACCAGTTCCGGCGAGAGAAGGTATTGGGTGTAATCCTCTTTGTCCATGAACACGAAGACTTCGCCATCCATGTACGAGAAGTTGGCCTCGCGACGGACCAGATCCATTTCCTTGAGATCATCGTCAGCGCGCAGGCTCAGGTCGAACTTGCGGCCGCCGGGGATCGAATACATGGTGAAGCGGAAGGTGACGTTGCCGCCACGCGCAGTCGGCGAACTGCGTTCGATGTCGCGCACCTGGTAGACGGTGCCTTCGTGTTCGACCACATTGCCTTTCTTGACGTCGGAAGCTTTCATGGATGTTTGATCGTTTGATGGGACGTTTGGTGGTCGTCATGTCAGCGCATGCCAGCAGAGGCCCTGCGCGGGGATGACAGCTGAAAAGACTTACTTCGGCTGCAGACGCACCGCGCCGTCAAGGCGGATGGTTTCACCGTTGATGTAGCGATTGCCAAGGATGAAGCCCACCGTCGTTGCGTACTCATCCGGCTTGCCCAGGCGCGAAGGGAACGGGATGGCGGCGGACAGCGATTCCTGCACCTGCGGCGGCATGCCATCCACCATCGGCGTCCAGAAGATGCCCGGGGCGATGGTCACCACGCGGATGCCGAAGCGGGACAACTCGCGCGCCATCGGCAGCGTCATGCCGACCACGCCACCCTTGGATGCGGAGTAGGCGGCCTGGCCGATCTGGCCTTCGAACGCGGCCACGGAGGCGGTGTTGATGATCACGCCGCGCTCGCCGTCTTCACCGGCTTCGTTGTTCTGCATCAGAGCGGCGCCGGCCTTGGCGACGTTGAAGCTGCCCACCAGGTTCACCATCACCGTGGTGGCAAAGGTGTTGAGCGGCATCGGGCCTTCTTTGCCCAGCATGCGGCCCGCGCCCAGGATGCCGGCGCAGTTCACCACCACGTTGAGGCCGCCCATGGCCGCACTGGCGGCGGCGACGTTCGTCGAGACACCTTCCTCGGAGGTGACGTCCGTGCGGAAGAAGTGGCCGCTCAGCGCCTTGGCGGCTTCCTGGCCCTTCTCTTCGTTCACGTCGAACAGGGCCACCTTGCCGCCGTTGGCGACAAGGTACTGGGCCACCGCGTGGCCGAGACCGGAGGCGCCGCCGGTGATGATCGCCTTGACCTGATTGAGCTGCATGGAGCGTCCTCGGACATGCCAAAAAGCCAATGGTAGCCGAGGAGGGGGCAGGGACGCGCGGGCGACAGGCGGGCGCGGCCCGGAGCGTCAGGCGTTTGCGCGCCGCAGCAAGGCAACCCACTCCTGAGTCTCACGCAGTTCCGCGAACGGCGCCACGCGCAGGGGTGGGTTCTGCGGCGCTTGCAGTTCCAATTGCCACACGCCCACGTCCCACCAGGCGTCGAGCTTGTAGCCCGAGCTACGCCACACGCCTGCCGGCGTGAAGCCCATGGCCTCGTGCATGGCGACGCTGCTCTGGCCGGGCAGCGTGATCACGCCGACAGCCTGGTTGATGCCCTGCAACCGCATGGCATCGAGCAGCGTGTAGTACAGGCGGCGGGCGATACCGCGGCGGCGTGCATCGGGGTGGACGTAGATGGATGTTTCGGCGATCCAATCGTAGGCAGCGCGCTCGCGGAATCGGCTGGCGTAGGCGTAGGCCAGCACTCGGCCGTTCTCCTCCCAGACGATCCACGGGTACTGACACAGGCGCGTAAGGATGCGCTCGCGCATGGCGTCGACACCCGGCAACTCGGTTTCGAACGTTTCCACGCCGTGGAGTACCGACGGCGTGTAGATGTCGTGGACGGCTGCAGCGTCGTCGCCATGGGCAATGCGGATCATTGGATGGCTTTCTCCATGCAGATGCTGCGCGGGTTGGCGCGGTGTTCGCCGAACGGTGGACAGCGACGATAACCAGCGTGCTCGTAGAGTTCCAGCGCCTCCGTCTGCGCGGTGCCGGTTTCCAGGCGAACCAACCCGCCACTGGCACGAGCGATCTCCGCTTCCAGCGCGTCCAGTAGCTGCTTGCCCAGCCCCAGGCCGCGGCAGGCCGGCAGCACGTACATGCGCTTTACTTCCACATAACCGTCATGCCGAACGAGTGCGCCGCAGGCCACCGGCGTACCGTCGATGCGCGCGGTCAGAAAGGTGACGTTGGGCGCTTTCAGTGCTTCGGCAGTCACCGGGTGTATGTTTCCGGTGGGGTAAAGTTCAGTGAGATAGCCGTCCAGCTCACGGATCAGCGGCGAGACGTCAGGCGCGTCTGGATCGTCGATTCCGAAATGCAGCCGGGGCGCTTTCTGCATTACTCGTATTTCCAGTTGCGCCGCTTGCCAGCGGCCAGCCACTCCAGTGTAGTCGCGATGCGTTTCGTGCGCGTGGTGTTGGTCTTCGCCTCGTTGATCCACTCCACGTAATCGCGTTGTGCGCTGGGCGGAAAGGCTTCGTAGGTCTCGCGGGCGGCGTTGTGCTCCTCCTTCGCGAGCAGGGCGGCTACATCCTCGGGGAGCATCGGCGGGGGCTTGACCGCGGCTCGTGCGCGTTTGGATTTCACGCCCGCTTCGTTAAGCGCCATCGCTTTGTGGATGTACGCCACCAGGGTTTCGCTGGGCGGCAGATCCTTCAGCGACATCAGTTTGCCGAACTGACTCGTGCCTTCTACGTTTTTACGGCCGACGATGTCCTTATAACGCCAGAAGCCTAAGGAGCAGTGTTGCTTGAAAGCCGCCATCGAACAGATGGGCGAACCCTTGTAGTTGAAAAAGGGCATGCTCCATTTGATGTCCTCCTCGACCTCGGGACACACCTCGTGCACGAGGTCACGCAGATGTTCGAGGATGGGTTGGGCGAATGGCTGCGCTTCCTTGATGTAAGTGCCAACGCGGTGATCACGGACCATGGTGATTTCCTGGGATTACTCTGATCGTTTCACTAGTAGGGGCGCTATTCCATGGCCCCTCGATGGGTGCAGCACTGGCGACCGCGGAACATGTATTTCGTTCGGGCGGAAACGTCTCGCCATAGAGATCCGTGTGCTCCTGTGCCGCGATGCGCGACACGTCCGAACAGTCCGCTCGCGCGGCGCCAGACCTCACACCCTACGAGCTTGCGAACGCAGATTCCACACTTCACCGAAGGGATCAGAGCATTCTTAAATTTCGCGGAGAAAAAACCGATCGCAGCTGAAATGCCCCGTGCCGCCCATCGGTGCATCGATGACGCGAAAACCATGGCGGAGATAGAGCTCGCGGGCCGCGTCCATGCCGGTGAGCGTTTCCAGGTAGCAGCGACGGAAGCCATGTGCGCGTGCGGCGTCCAGACAACGCAACATCATCGCGCTACCTGCACCAATGCCTCGCGCTTCGGGCAGGAAGTACATCTTGCGCAGTTCGCATACGTCGGTATCGCCGCCTTCCAACGGCGCAACGCCGCCACCACCGATCACTCGTCCGTCGCGCTCCACCACGAAGTACGCGCTGCGTGGGCGAGCATAGGCTTCGTACATGGCGTCCACCTCCGCGTCGTGGATGGCGAAGCCGGGGCCGTCGGCGCCGAATTCCGGCATGACGGCTCGGATGATGTTGGCTACAGCTGCGTTGTCGCGTGCTTCGATGGGGCGGATGCGGACGTCAGTCATGGCGTACCCTGCGGTGTGCGGTAGATGGTGCCGTCCTTCATCACGAAGACGGGATGCTGAAGATCGTCGACGTGTGCGCTGGGATCGCCAGCGAATGCGACGAGGTCGGCACGCAGGCCGGGAGCGATACGGCCAAAGCTATTCTGCTTGCGCAGGATGCGTGCGGCGACATCGGTGGCGGCATGCAATGCCTGCGGCGGCGTCATGCCATCGCGCACCATATTGGTGGGTTCGCGCCAGTTGTCGCCGTGGGTGAACACGCCCACGTCGCTGCCATTGCCGATGGTGACACCAAGCTTGAGGGCCGTGCGGAAGGCACGCTCGGCTTCCTTCATGCGCGCCGTGGGCTCACTTTGACCGGGCACGTAGTGTTCGAAATACTGCGCGGTGGATTCCACGGCCGTCAGCGTGGGCTCGTAGGCCGTGCCGTGTTGCTTGAGCAGGCGGAAGGTCGCCTCACTCGCGCGATAACCATGCTCGATACTATCCACGCCTGCTTCCACCGCGAGACGTACGCCTTCGTCGCTGGAAGCATGTGCGGCCACGGGGCGGCCGGAGAGATGCGCCGTATCGACGATGGCTTTCATTTCTGCCAGCGACAACGTGGGTTGCGTACTGCCGTCCACGCCGACGCGATAGTCGGCGTACAGCTTGATCCAGTCCGCACCATGGCCGGCTTGTTCGCGCGTGGCGCGGATGGCTTCGTCCACGCCGCTGATTTCCTGCGCGCCACTGGGCAGATCGATGTCGGGACGGAAACCGCGTGGTCCGGGACCGTAGCTGGCGGTTGCCACGATAGCTCGGGTGGCGACGAACATGCGTGGCCCGGGAATCATGCCTTCATCGATAGCGCGCTTGACCGACACGTCGGCGTAGCCGGCACCTTCGGTGCCGAGGTCCCGCAGGGTGGTGAAGCCGGCAAGCAGGGTGGCGCGCGCATGCGCTGCGGCTTCCAGTGTGCGGTAGTCCTGCGGCTCCTTCAGTACCTGATCGTTCCACAGTGTTTCGTTGTACGGGTGCAGGAACACGTGCGAATGCAGGTCGATCAAGCCCGGCGTGAGCGTGCTGCCGGGTAGGGCGATCCGTTGCGCGCCGGCGGGTGTCTTGAGCGTGTCGACGGGACCTACGGCGGTGATCGCACCGTCATGCACCAACACGCCCCATCCAGCGTGTGCGGCGTCGCCGTCGGCAGTCCAGACGCGGTCAGGTACCAGCAGAATGTCGCCCTTGGGCGGTACGGCGGTCGCGGCGGTGACACTGGTGATGGCCAACGCTGCCAGCAGTCCCGCCCAAGTCTTGCCCCGTGTCCAGCGCATCGCGTACTCCCCGTCGTCGATACGCCCGATTGTAGGGCGTGCTCAAGGCGTAGCGGGAGCCGCACTGGCGAGCTGGCGGGCGCAGGCATTGGGGTTGACCTGCGTGGTGGTGACGCAACTGGCAAAGTCTTCGGGCAGGCGTGTGAGCAACAGCGTATCGCCTTGGCGCATGGAGAAGACAGTAATGGGTGACTTGCAGTTCACCTGGCGGGTGCCGCACGAGCCGGGCAGCACCATGTAGTGGCATTGGCCGCTGTCGCTGCGAACACAGCGGAACGTAGCCAGTTCACCGGTGATCTGGATCTTGCTGTCGATCAGATCGATGCCGTTGACGACCTCATGCGTGTCGACGTTTCGCGTCGGCTCGCAGCCGGTAAGCGACAACAACAGATAGAACAGAAGAATCAGCTTTTCCATGGTGACCTCTCGTGATTCTGGGCAGCGTATGGCCGCCTACATGTTTCGGAACAACGTCATGAAGGGTTGGCTCACTACCAGCGTCTCAGGTCGCTGTTTCAGGCGCAGCGTGCCTTTGCCCGTGTCGTCGCGGACCACCGAAGCGACCGCGCGCAGGTTGACGATGGTGGAGCGGTGGATCTGCTTGAACACCGAGGGATCGAGCATGGCGGCCAGTTCACGGATGGGCTTGCGCAGCAGCGCCTCGCCCTCGGCCGTCATGGCGACGGTGTACTTGTTGTCGGCGCGGAAATACGCCACGTCGTCCACCATGATCAGTCGCGTTTCGCGGCCATTGCTGGCGGTGATCCAGGTGAGTGGTTCGGTGCGCGAGCCGGAATGAAGCATCACGTCACGCAGCAATTGGGAGAGCTGGGCCGCCTCGGCGGCCTTCGGCGCGGCCCGTGACTGCAGGCGCTGCATGGTGGCGGTAAGCCGCGTTTCGGTGATGGGCTTGAGCAGGTAATCCACCGCCCCTCGCTCGAAGGCATCGATGGCGTACTGGTCGTAGGCGGTGGTGAACACCACTTGCGTCTGCGGGCTGGCTTCCGCCGCGGCGGCAGCGACTTCCAATCCGCTGAGCCCGGGCATACGGATGTCGAGGAAGGCGATGTCCGGGTGCTGCGCATCGATGGCCTCCAATGCACTCGCGCCGTCTTCGCACTCGGCGACGATCTGCAGCTCCGGCCAGACACGGGCGAGCAGATCACGCAGGGCCGTGCGCAGCAGAACTTCGTCTTCGGCAAGGATGGCAGTGGTCACGACGCGTTATCCGGGGTGTCGGTGCGCAGGGGCACGGTGATCGTGGCGGCCACACCTTCCGGTGCGTTGCTCACGACGGAGAGCGATGCATCGGCACCGTAGATCAGGCGCAGCCGTTCGCGCACATTCTTCAGGCCGATACCGGTGCCACCACCCGCTTCGTTGAAGCCGCGGCCGTCGTCCGCCACGGTGATGGCGATGGCATCGTCGTCGCGGCGCGCCAGGATCCACACGCTGCCGCCGCCGGGCTTGGGCTCCAGGCCATGCTTGATCGCGTTCTCCACCAACGTCTGCAGCATCATCGGCGGGATGGCGACGGCACGCAGTGTGTCGGGCACGTCGATCTGCAGCGAAAGGCGGGGGCCCATGCGCAGACGCATGATCTCAAGGTAAGCGCGTGTGCGTTCCAGTTCGTCGCCGAGCGTGGACAAGGCATCGTCGCGTTGGGGCAGGGAGTGGCGCAGGTAGTGGATCAGGTGGCCCAACATGTGGTCTGCCTGCTGCGGATCGGTGCGCGTCAGGTACTGCGCGCTGGCCAGCGTGTTGTAGAGAAAGTGCGGTTCCACCTGTGCGTGCAGCAGGTTGAGTCGCGCGACGGTGCGCTCTTTCTCGTTCTCCGTCTGGCGGGCGCGCATCTGCTCGTTGCGGCGTTTTTCGGCAATGCGACGCGTGATGGCGCGGGTGATGCCTTCAGCATTTTCCAGGTTGGTGCCGTCATCCACGCGGAACCAGTCGCTCCACGCGCCGGCCTCGGGTTCGCAGATCAGGGTGACGCTGCCAATGCCGTCGCCGGGCGTGACGGTGGCGAAGATCTGGTTACGCAGATGGCCGAACCACTTGGACGGATCGAGCCGTCCCAACGGGTTGTGCGCGCCGTAGGGCTTGGGGCGCTGCACCTTGGCGCGGATCTGCAGGCTATCGCGAGCGCTTTCCACGTCTTCCGTGCGCGGCAGTTCGCGGATGGCTGCGTCGAGCAGATCGAAAGCCTCGCCCGCTTCGAAGGGAATCTCAATCTGGCGGCGCTGACGATTGCCCATCGTGCTGTCGTCGAGGTGGCCGGCGATCAGGCGCACGCGACGCAGATGCGTGACAGCAGTGGTCACCACCATGAGCAGGGCGATAAAGATCACCAGCACGAACATTGGCGCCGTGTCGCGATAACGGAACATCGGACTGTTGGCGAGCAGCAATGCCGCGAACAGCAACACGAAGAACCAGAACACGACGAGGCGTGCCACGAACATAAAGCTCTTCATTACGACTGCATCCTTGGTTTGGATGGGATGCGCCGAAGAATAACCAGCCCGTTCGGCGCCCGCCCGCGCTTTTCGATGAAAACACGCCCGGGGCGACGAAGCGGCCCCGGGTGGGAGTGAATACGGACAGGGGAGGGCGCGGGGAGTACCTGCGCTGGGCGGATCAGGCGGCCGTAAGCGCGCGGGTCACCCGGCTGGCCGTTTCCTTGTGCAACTGGCCGGCCAGCCAGGCGCCGGTGGCGACCAGGATATCCAGGTCGATGCCGGTTTCCATGCCCAGCCCGTGCAGCATGTAGACCACGTCCTCGCTGGCGACGTTGCCGGTGGCGCCCTTGGCGTACGGGCAACCGCCCGTACCGGATACGGAGCTGTCCACCACGCGCACGCCCTCCTCAAGACAAGCGAGGATATTGGCCAGCGCCTGCCCGTAGGTGTCGTGGAAATGCACGGCGAGCGCAGACATGGGCACTTCCGCGGCCACGGCCTTGAGCATGGCGCGCGCCTTGGCCGGCGTGCCGACGCCAATGGTGTCGCCGAGCGACACTTCGTAGCAGCCGACCTCGTACAAGCGGCGCGCCACGCGCACCACGTCGCTCACGGGGACTTCGCCCTGGTACGGGCAACCCAGCACGGTGGAGACGTAACCGCGCACTTTCACGCCGTCTTGCTGTGCGCGCTTCATCACTGGGAGGAAGCGTTCGATCGACTCGTCGATCGACGCGTTGATATTCTTTTGATTGAAGACTTCCGACGCCGCAGTGAACACAGCGATCTCGGTGACGCCAACCGCGCGTGCGCGTTCGTAGCCTTGCTCGTTGGGTACCAGTACGGGGTAGCTCACGCCGGGCACCTTGCGGATACCTTGGAACACCTCGGCGGCGTCTGCCAGTTGCGGCACCCACTTGGGACTGACGAAGCTGGTGGCTTCGATGGTTTTCAGACCGGTGCTGGAAAGGCGATCGATCAACGCGATCTTCACGTTGGCGGGCAGCAGGGTTTTCTCGTTCTGCAGGCCGTCTCGTGCACCGACTTCGACGATGCGGACATGGTTGCTGGTATTCATGCCGCCGAGCATAGCGCGTTCGTGCGGCGGAAGGCGGGCGCAACGGCCCGCCTCCGTGCCCTTACTGAAGCACGTCCAGGTGCATCTGCTTGAGGTAAGGATCGTACAGCGCCTGCGCCTGGGGGGCGGTCATGCCAGTGGCCGATCGGCCTTCCTTGTCCCTGGCCTGCACCGCGAGAACGTAACGGTCCTTGAGCAGCGCCGACACGGCATCTTCACTGGGACTGATCTTGGCGCCGACATAGATGACGATCGGTTCGCCCGCAGGACCGGTTTCAATGATCGGCATATAGTCCGGGCCGCCAATGACTTCCACCATTGACGGTTGCTGTTCCATCAATTTGCGGGTTTCCACGTAATTCTGCACGCTGAGTTGTGTCAAGGAGCGCGTTCCGTCGGCGGCTTGCTTGAACGTCTCCGCCGTGATCCCCGATTCTTTGTCGAGCTCGGGCGGGCGCGTGTCGGTAAGCATGATTTCCACTTGCTTGCCGCCATCCGTACCGTAAACGGCGCTAAGAGTGTTGAACGTGCAGTGCCAATACCAGAAGGGCAGGTCGCCGACGACGGACTTGGGTGGCATCGCCTTGGTCAGCGGATTGCTTTCGCACTTGGCGGTGGATTCGGCAAGCTCGTTGGCGTTTGAGGCATCGGCCGATCCCTGGGTGTCCGCCGGCGGGCTGGCCGCCGTGGCGTGGTCGTCTGTCGGCTTGCCGCATGCGGCAACCAGCAGGGTGAAGGCCAATAGCGCCGGAAGCCGCCGCAACAGCGGCGAGCCGAGTGTCTTACGCATGGTGCATTCCTTGCTGTGCTGAAAGAACGTCGCGGTTTGCCCGCGGCGCTGGAACAAAATTACTGGACGACCAGTTCCACCCGGCGATTGTTGGCGCGGCCGGCGTCGTCGGTATTGCTGGCGACGGGTGCCAGTGAGGCGACGCTCTTGGCCGCCATGCGTGCGGCCGGCACCTTGTAGTCGGCGGCCAGTGTCTTGGCCACTGCGTCGGCGCGATGCTGGGCCAGATCAAGGTTGTGCGCGAACTGCCCCTGGTTGTCGGTGTGGCCGACGATGTACACCTTGAGCTTGGGATTGTCGTTGAGCAGCTTCGCCATCTCCGTCAGCTCGGGCTTCGACTCGGGTTTGACGTCGGCCTTGTCGGTGTCGAAGTAGATGCCGTAGAGGGCGACCTTGCCGTCACTGTTCAGGGCGTTCTGCATGCTCTTGGCATCGAGTACTTTCACCTGGCCCGTCGCCATGGGTTTGGGTTCGACGATTTCCTCGTAGACGTAGTTGGCCTTGTTGGAATCGGTGTCGTCCATCAGGTAGATGAAGGCCCACGTATCGCCGTCGGGGCCGCTGCGCTTGGCCAGCACGGCGCGTTGCTTGTCGTTGAACGAGGAGGGAAACGCCACCGGCATGACGCGGCCCGAAATGACGACGACGTTACTGAACTCAGCGCCGCACGCCGGACCCTTGCAGCTGTACACGGTCTGGAATTTGCCAGCGGCGAGGGCCTGCTCGTAGTTGCGGCTGATTTCCAGCAGCGAGCGGCTGCCATCGATGCGATAGCCGATGCGCGTGACGCGACCTTCGAGCGGCATCATCTTGCCGTCTTTCGTCGTGATAGGTGCGTTGGGTAGCTCCGCTTCGTCGTAGTCGGACTGCTTGTAGCTCTTGATCTCGGCGCCGGTGAAGCGGCTCAGCAGGGGATGGTCCTTGCTGCCTGTCACGTCTTCTGCGTGACTGGCGAAGGTGGTGGTAGCGAGCAGCAGGCCGAGCAGAAGGGTCGTGCGCAACATCGTGGGTCTTCCTTGAAGTGGGACTGCCTCGTGGGCAGCGCGCCATTTGTACTCGCAAGATTCTTCGTATGTGTGACTGCGGGCTAACCCGGCCGTACGAATGTGCGGCGCTTCAATCTTTTGCTGGCTGAGGGCCAGGGCCGATGCGCAGCGAACCGGCCATCTGCTTGATTACCGGCCCCCAAGTAGCGTGATCCGCCGCGTCGTACTCGAATCGCACCGCGGCATACACATCGTTATGGATGGCCATCTTCTCGTACACGATGCGACCCTTCGGCGTCAGGCAGGAGAAAGCGATGAAGGTGGGTTTGTTCACCTCATACGACACCTTGCCGGGCGCGCAATGCGTTTCATCGTCGTGCAACAGGCTGGCCCGCGTGTCATCCGGTGAGGCGTACTTGCCCCAGACCGCGATGTCCGCCTTGCCGGATTTAGGCGCGAAATCCAGCCCATCACCCGATGCCGATTCGGTGCCCGGCACCAGAAGTTCGTCGGGATAATCCACCATATAGTCGTAGACGACGTTGTGATATGTGGCTGCGGTTTTATCCCGCATCTTGTACAGCGGGTTGGTCGGGTCTGCCCGCTCGGCGAACACGTTGAAGACCAGCCCCGCCGGTCCGATGCACTTGGGCAGCGCGGCGGCGGGATGCTCCAGCGTGAAGTCGACAAATCGCGGATGCGCCGCATCGACGTCTACGCCCAGCTTCACCAGGCCATTGGCCCCGTTGTCACGGAACTGATGCGTTGTCGCCCATTCGCCGTTAGGCAGAGCCTCGGACGTGTCGCCCGATTCGTCGGTTTCGGAAAAGAAGGTTGCCGTGCCATCCACGACGGCGTGGCAGTTCGACGCCGAGTCGTACACCACGTGATACCGGATGGCGCGTTTGCCATCGACCTTGGCGCCTTCGGCGATCGTGATCACCGTGGTGGCGCTTTGCTGCCGATCGGTCAGGGTGGTGCTGGCGATGGTGCGCAAGGCGGGCTTGTCATCCGCATGCTCCGATGCCGCCACGCCCAAAGCCAGAACCGGTATCCATAGGCCTGCGGCCCAGGTTCTCTTGTCGAACATTCGTCGAAACTCCCTTTATGACGATGATGATATGAGCGGGCCACGAGGTGCCGGCGCTGTTCCCCGCAGGCCACATCCGTTGCGCCGCGGGGATGGTATCCGTCAGTCGGCGAAGCGCAGTAGCACCGTGTCGGCTTCGACGAAGTCGCCTTGCGCAGCATGGATGCTCGCGATGTTGCCGGCGCGGGGTGCCTTCAGCGCCAGCTCCATCTTCATCGCTTCCATCACCAGGAGCTCCTGACCTTCTTCCACCGTGTCGCCCGCGCTTGCCTTCACCAGCACGATACGGCCGGGCATCGGTGCAACGATCTGGTTGCCGCCCGCCGCTTCTTTCGACTCCCACGCAAACGCCGCCGCGCGCTCGAACACGTGACGGTAGCCGTGAGCGTCGTGGACGGTCACGCGTGCAGCATCGGTGCGCACTGGCACGCGTACGGACTCGCCGTCGAAGCGCGCGCTGAGTGCCTCGTCGCCGAGTCGCGCACCCTGTACGTCACACGCGGTATCGCCGTGGTGCAGCCGGTAGTTGCCGTCATGGCCGTACGCTTCGACTTCGTGACGTTGGCCGTGCAGCGACAGCGCCACGATGCGTTTGCCGGCATGGCCCACACGCCATGCATCCGCACGCAACCACGGTGAGTGCGGGTCAGCGGGGTTCGCCACGACGCTGCGTTCGTCATGGATCAGCGCAGCGACGGCGGCTGCAAAAAGTACGCGCGCCTGGGGTGCCGCGTCGCCGGCCAGGAATTGGTCCAGATGGCGATCGAGGTAGCCGGTATCGATGCGGCCTTCGACCACCACGGGGTGGCGCGACAGGCGTTCAAGAAACGCAATATTGGATTTTGGTCCGACGATCTCGCTGGCCATCAGTGCATCACGCAAGCGCTGCAGAGCCTGCGGGCGATCGACGTCCCACACGATGAGTTTGGCGATCATCGGGTCGTAGAAGATGGTGACCGTGTCGCCTTCGATCACGCCGCCGTCCAGGCGTACATGGCGCGATGGCGAGGGCAGGCGCAGCTTGATCAGCTTGCCCGAGCCGGGCAGGAAGTTCTGGTCGGGATCTTCGGCGTATAGGCGCACTTCGATGGCGTGACCGTTTGCCTTGATCTGTTCCTGTGCGAGCGGCAGGGGCTGGCCGGCGGCCACGCGCAACTGCCATTCCACCAAGTCCAGTCCAAGCGTTTCTTCGGTGACCGGATGTTCCACTTGCAGGCGCGTATTCATCTCCATGAAGAAGAACTCGCCGCCTTGGCCGACGATGAATTCCACCGTGCCCGCGCCGACGTAGTTCACTGCCTTCGCAGCGGCCACGGCGGCGGCGCCCATCGCGGTGCGGCGTGCATCGTCGAGGAAGGGCGAGGGCGTTTCCTCCAGCACCTTCTGGTAGCGACGTTGCGCGGAGCATTCGCGCTCATTGAGATGGATGACGTTGCCTTGCGTGTCGCCGAATACCTGGAATTCGATGTGGCGCGGATGTTCGACGTAGCGTTCGAGGATGACGCGCGTGTCGCCGAACGAACTGGCTGCCTCGCGCTGTGCGGAGGCGAGCGCCGCGGCAAATTCAGCCTCGCTGTGCACGATGCGCATGCCCTTGCCGCCGCCGCCGGAGGCTGCCTTGATCATCAGCGGGAAACCCGTGCGGCGCGCTTGCTCGGCGAGCACCTCGTCGGACTGGTCCGCGCCGTGGTAACCGGGTACCAACGGCACGTCGTGCTTTTCCATCAGCGCCTTGGCCGCTGCCTTGGAACCCATAGCGTCGATGCTTTCCGGACGCGGGCCGATAAACACGATGCCGGCCTCAGTGCAGGCGCGTGCAAAGGCGGTGTTCTCGGACAGGAAGCCATAGCCGGGGTGAATCGCCTGCGCACCGCTCTTGCGTGCCACGTCCAGGATCACGTCGCCGCGCAGATAGGACTCGGTCGGCCGCGGGCCGCCGATCGGCCACGCCTCATCCGCCAGCCGCACATGCTGCGCGTTGGCGTCGGCCTCCGAATACACCGCGATGGTGTGGATGCCGAGGCGCCGGCAGGTGCGAATGACGCGGCAGGCGATTTCGCCGCGGTTGGCAATGAGTACGCGCTCGAACATGCGGCTTCCGGGGGACGGTGCGAAGCTGTCAAAACTAGCAGATTGCTGCGCTGCCGCCGATGCGCAGCGCAGCATGGGGCGCCCCAGTGGAGCGGGCTGGCGCTATTCGCCTTCCCAGTAACCGACCTGCATGTCCGCGCGCGTCACCATCCTGAAACCTTGCGGCGAACCATCGGCGGCGGGCGGGTACTCGGCAAGGATGCCGATCTTGCCGGTATCCGGGTAATCGCAGATCTCGGGCGTTTCCTTGGAGCTCACCGCGAGGTAGCGCATTTCGGTCGTACCGGTGTTGATGATCTGGTGCGCCTTTTCCGGGCCGCCAGGGGGACAGGCAATTACGTCGCCTACCCGGATCGGATAACGCTGGTCGCCGATGCGCACCTCGCCACTGCCTTCGAGGATGAAAAACATCTCCTCGTTGATGCGATGGTTATGCAGCGGAAATGCGCGCTTGCCCGGTGGCACGGCCGTGATGTTGTAGCCCAGTTTCTTCGCGCCAACCTGCATGGAGAAGCGGCCCATGCGCGCTTCGAACCGCTCGGCGGCGTCGCCGGTGGGGCCCATGCCGGGCGGGAAGGGCTGCAGCTCGACGTCGGCGATGTTGATGATGGGATGCGTCATGGTGTTATGCCCCTGGATGAAATCATTCCGGCGAGTGGCAGACGGCTTCGATGTTGTGCCCATCGGGATCGAGCACAAAGGCGCCGTAGTAATGCGCGTGGTAATGCGGGCGAAGGCCCGGTGCGCCGTTGTCCTTGGCGCCTGCTTCGAGTGCGGCACGGTGGAAGGCCATCACCGCGCCTCGGTTGGGCGCGGTGAATGCCACGTGCACGGCGCCCGTGGCGTGATTGGCCTGCTGCGACGTGCCGATCCAGAACGTGGGGCGGCCACTCATGCCGAAGCCTGCGTGTGCGCCATCGCCGGTCTGCTCTGCCGTGACTTCCATGACCAACTCGCCGCCCAGTGTCGCGAGCACCTTGCGGTAGAACTCGCGGCTTCGTTCGTAACCTGAAACCTGCAACCCTACGTGGTCGATCATGGCACCGTTCCTTTGCGCAATGGAGCGGCGAGTATGCGACAGAAAGCGTCAGCCCTGGTTACACCATGACGCGGCACGCTTGCCGAGGAACGCACCCAGTCCTTCCTGGCCTTCTGCGGACACGCGCAGGCGCGCAATGAGCGCGGCATTTTCGCGATCGATTTGCGCGGCGTGGTTTTCGTCGGCGCCAGCCATGCGCAAGGCAAGCTGCTTGGCTTCGGCCTGTGCCACCGGACCGGCCTTGGCGAGTAGGCCGAGCGTCGTGTTGACGGCGTCGTCCAACTGCTCGACGGGAACGCACTGATGGAGCAGGCCGAT
This sequence comes from Dyella sp. AD56, assembly GCF_002878475.1. Classification (NCBI taxonomy): domain Bacteria; kingdom Pseudomonadati; phylum Pseudomonadota; class Gammaproteobacteria; order Lysobacterales; family Rhodanobacteraceae; genus Dyella; species Dyella sp. AD56. Next base: position 188,340 of record NZ_NRDP01000011.1, on the reverse strand, counting down.
CTGCAAGGCCGTGGCCGCATCGAACAGTTCACCGGTGACGAAAAGGCGGCGCGCCTGGCGCAGCCCAATGGCGTGGATGACGTAGGGCGAGATCACCGCTGGCACCAGGCCGAGTTTCACCTCGGTGAGACCAAAGCGTGCCGTATCCACGCCAATGGCAATGTCGCAGCAAGCCACCAGCCCGACGCCGCCGCCATAGGCGGCGCCATTCACGCGGGCGATAGTGGGCTTGGGCAGGTATTGCAGCGTGCGCATCAGTGTGGCGAGGCGCAGGGAGTCTTCGCGGTTCTCCGCTTCGCTCGCACCGACCATGCTGCGCATCCAGTTCAAGTCCGCGCCGGCGGAGAAGCTGGCGCCTTCGCCCGTGAGCACGACTGCACGCACGTTGCCGTCTTCGCCCGCGTGCTCCAGCGCCGCGGTGAGTTCGGCGATCAGGCCATCGTCAAAGGCGTTGTGCACCTGCGGGCGATTCAGGGTGATGCGGCGGACGCCGCCGTGATCGGCGATCTGGATGCTTTGGCTCATGAGTCGCTCCTGCTGGGGAGCGACATCGTAAACCGAACCCTTCCCCACGATGTTCTTCGCCGAAGCGGCGCGCCTCAGTCCTTGGCCGGAAGCACCAGGAATTCCGCGGCTTCCAGGGCCGAGCCCTGCCAGTGGCCGGAAGACACATCGCGCCACCACGGTTGCACGGCTTCGACACGCGCGGGCTCCACGGCTTCACCCAGCCGCGGCATGACCAGGCCTTCGGGCACCTTGGCCAGCAGCACTTCTGCCGGTTCAGCCCACGGATGCATGGCGAGGTTAAAGGTGCCCCAGTGCACCGGCAGGAAGCGTCCGCTGCCAAGCTGGCGCCACGCGGTGATGGCGTTGTCCGGTCCCAGGTGCACGCTGCCCCATGAGGGATGGAACGCGCCCACTTCGATCATCACCAGATCGAACGGCCCCAACCGTTGGCCGATCTCCGCAAAGTGCGGCGACAGGCCCGTATCACCGCTGAAGAACACGGAATGCCGCTCGCCGCGCAATACGAAGGAAGACCATAGCGTGGCATTGCGGTCACGCAGGCTACGCCCGGAAAAGTGGTGCGACGGAGCAGCAGTGAGCCTCAAGCCGCGTGGCAGCGTGGTGCTTTCCCACCAGTCCAGCTCGATGATGCGTTCGGCCGGCACGCCCCACGCTTCCAGATGCACGCCCACGCCCAGCGAGGTGATGAACGGCACCTGCAGCTTTGCCAGCGCACGGATGCTCGAGTAGTCGAGATGGTCGTAGTGGTCGTGCGAGATCAGCACGGCGTCCAGCGGCGGCAACGCGGCGATGTCCACCGGCACCGGCTGGAAGCGCTTGGGCCCCATGAAGGAGAAGGGCGACGCGCGTTCGCCCCAGACCGGATCGGTGAGCACGCGTACGCCGTCGATCTCCAGCAGCACGGTCGAATGGCCCAACCAGGTGGTGCGCAAGCCGGTTTCCACCGGGCGCGTCCACTGCTGGCGGGGATCGAGTGAGGGCAGCGGCTTCGACGGTGTACGGCCTTCGCCTCGGAAGATGAAGTCGACCAGCGACGGCTTGTCGTCCTCGACGCGCGGCGCGCTGGAGCGGTAGGTGTTGACGAAGCTCTCGCCGCCGTACTGCGGGGAAGCTTGCATGCGTTCCAGGCGCAATCCGCCCGCATGTCGGTTGAACAGAGCCATGGAAACCTCGGCATCGATGTGGCCCGGCGGTGCGTTGTCGCCTCACCGGTATGGCTGCGCCGCCATGTCGTCGCGGCGCCTTGTTCAATGGCTATCGGGGCGTCGGCGTCCAGTTCCAAGTGCGCGCCACTGGCGGTGGTTCAGCCTTCATGTTCTTGCGGTGGTGGATGCCACGGCGGCAATGGGCCGCGCTGCAGTCCGCAGGGGAGTAATGTACAATGCGAACCATTCTTATTTGAGTTGGTGACCAGTGCGCCTGTCCGATCTTCCGAAAGGGGCTACTGCCGTGGTGGACCGAGTGGACGATGCTCATGCTTCCGACGTGATCGCGCAGCGACTGCGCGACCTCGGTTTCGTATCGGGCGAGCCGGTTCGCGTGGTGGCGCAGGGTCCGCTGGGCGCGGACCCGTTGCTGATCCAGATCGGCTCCACACGCTTCGCCCTGCGCCGCAAGGAAGCCGAGCGCGTGCTGGTGAACGCGGAGACCGTTGCATGAGTGCGAGCACCCTGCGCATTGCCTTGGTTGGCAATCCCAACTGCGGCAAGACCGCGTTGTTCAACCAGCTCACCGGTGGCCGCCAGAAGGTGGCGAACTACGCCGGCGTGACGGTGGAGCGCAAAGAAGGTCGCTTCACTGCACCCTCCGGCCGCGTGTTGCAGGTGTTGGACTTGCCGGGCACGTACAGCTTCGACGCCACCAGCCCCGACGAGCAGATCACCCGCGACGTGCTGGAAGGCAATTATCCGGGCGAGTCGGTGCCGGATCTGGTTGTCTGCGTGGCCGATGCGACCAACCTGCGCCTGCATCTGCGCTTTGTGCTGGAAGTGAAGCGACTTGGCCTTCCGGTGGTGTTGGCGCTGAACATGATGGACGCGGCGCGCCGCCGTGGCGTGGTGATCGACGTGGCGGAGCTGTCGCGCCGCCTTGGCATCCCCGTGGTGGAAACCGTCGCGGTGAAGCGCGATGGCGTGAAGGCGCTGATTGCCCAGGTCGACGGCGAGATTCCACAGGCCGCACCCGCACAACCCGATGACGCGGCCAGCCGCGCCGACCTTCACGTGCAAGTACGCGAACTGATGGCGGCCACCGTCACCATGCCGCGCGCCACCGCGAAGATCGACGATGCGCTGGATCGCTGGGCACTGCATCCGGTGTTCGGGCTGCTGATTCTCACGGTCGTGATGTTCCTGGTGTTCCAGGCGGTGTACGCCGCTGGCAAACCGATGTCCGACCTGATCGGCGATGGCTTCGGCTGGCTCGGCGAGCACGTCACCGCGTGGATGCCGGCGGGGCCGCTGCAAAGTCTGCTCGTCGATGGCGTGTTCGGCGGCCTGGGCACGGTGATCGGCTTCCTACCCGTCATCCTGGTGCTGTTTTTCTTCATCCTGGTGTTGGAGGAATCCGGCTACCTGCCGCGCGCGGCGTTCCTGCTCGATCGCCTGATGGTGTCGGTCGGTTTGACGGGGCGTTCGTTCATTCCGCTGCTTTCGAGTTTTGCCTGCGCCATCCCCGGCATCATGGGCACGCGCAGCATCACCGATCCGCGTGATCGCCTCTCGACCATTCTCGTCGCGCCGTTGATGACGTGCTCGGCGCGATTGCCGGTGTATGCACTGCTGATCGGCGCGTTCATTCCCACGCGCCGTGTGCTGGGCATCTTCAACATGCAGGGCCTGGTGCTGTTCGCGTTGTATGCGGCGGGCATTGTCGGCGCCATGGTGGTGGGTTGGGTGATGAAGAAGCTGCGACGCGATCGCAGCGAACACGCGCTGCTGATGGAGCTGCCGTCGTACCGCCTGCCGAAGGTGCGCGACGTGGCCATCGGCTTGTGGGAGCGCGGCATGATCTTCCTCAAGCGCCTCACTGGCGTGATCCTGGGCCTGACGATCCTGATGTGGGTGCTGTCCAGCTTCCCGGCGGCGCCTGCTGGCGCTACGGGCCCGGCCATCGACTACAGCTTCGCCGGTTACCTCGGTCGCGGTCTGCAGTACATCTTTTTTGCGCCGCTGGGTTTCAACTGGCAGATCAGCGTGTCGCTGATTCCCGCCTTCGCCGCGCGCGAAACCGCCGTGGCTGCGCTCGCCACGGTGTACGCAGTGGGTGGTGATGGTGCCGATAGCGCGGGTCTAGCGCAGGCGCTGGCGGCCAACTTCTCGCTGCCCAGCGCGCTGTCGCTGCTGGTGTGGTTCGCGTTCGCGCCGCAGTGTATGTCCACGCTGGCGGTGATCCGTCGCGAAACCAACTCCTGGCGCAACGTGGGCATCTCGTTCGGCTACATGTTCGCGGTGGCTTACGTGGCCTCGTTCCTCACCTATCAGATCGCGAGCTGGCTGACATGAGTACCGGTCTGGTCGTGCAGTACGTGATCGTCGGCGTGGTCGCGCTGTTCGGTGTGTGGATTACGTTCCGCAAGCTGGCGCCACGGCTGAGCAGTCGCTGGTTGGCAACGCTGGCGCTTCGTCTCGATCGTTCGGGGAGTGCCGCATGGCAACGCGCGTTTGCGCGTCGCCTGCAGCCCAAGCAATCTACCGGTAACTGCAGCGACGGTTGCGATACCTGCGGCTCCTGTGGCCCGAAGCCACCTGCGGCAGCGCGCGACGTGCATCCGCTGGAGTTCCGCCCGCGCGGTAAGTAACGCGCAACACCCCATAGCGATCGATCGGGACGCGCATAGCGTCCCGATCGTTGTGTCGCTTACCAGGCCGTACCGCCGGCGTAGTCGCTGGACAGGGTGGTGTTCAGCTGGGACAGAATGGTGGCGTCCGTGGTCACCAGACCCAACTCGCGGTTGTAGTTGAGCGAGGCCGAAGAGAAGTTCTCCGAGCCCACGAACGCGCGCGCGTTGGCGGTGCCGTAGTCGGCCACGATGGCCTTGGCATGGATGTACAACGGCGCCGTCTCGGCGTACGTGGTGATGTTCACGCCAGCCTTCTTCAGTGCGTTGAACTCAGTGGCATAGTCGTTGGCATCATTGGTCATGCACACGGTGACGGCCACGCCGCGCTTGGCTGCGTTCTCCAGCGCGGTGACGATGCTGCTGTAGCTCATCTCCTCGTTCTCCACCTGCAGGGTGGACTGCGCACTGTTGATCACATTGAGCAGTTGCGTCTTCGAGTTTGTCGGGCTCCACACCAGGTCGTCACCCACCGGCGGCGTGATGGTCTGAGAGGCGAAGTCCGCGCTGAAGGTGCTTTCGATGGCCGCGACGTCGGCCGCATCGTTCTCGATCACCGCAAAGTCGCGACTGGTGCTGTAGTAACGGCTGGTCAGGTTGAGCGACATGATGGCCGCGGTGGTGCCATCGACCACGATGGATTTCTCATGCGTGGCGTCGTACTTGGTCCAGGCCCAGACCGCCGTTGCACCACAGCTGTTGAGCTGGTTATAGGCGCTGAGGTTGTTGTTGTATTCAAGGTTCTGATCGAGGATCACGCGCACCGCCACGCCGTTGGCGGCAGCTTGGCAAAGCAGGGATTGCGCCTGCGTGTCGACCAGTTCGTACATGGTCATGTCGATGGTGCTGTTGGCCGACTGGATCAGGTTGTAGATCGGGGTCAGGCCCTGATCCGGTTCGATCACCAATGTCCGGGTGACCGTGCTGGCCGACGGCGATGCCGCCAGTGCCGGTGTCGCTACCGTGGCTAGGCCTGCGTACAGCAGGGTGGCGGTGACGACGGGTGCGCAGAGCGCGAACAGATTGCAACGAGACTTCATGACGAGCTCCCTTCGTGATGTGACGTTGGTTGGAGCGCAGCGTGATCGCCGCGCCTTTAGCCGCCCCATGCGTTGCCGCGGCAACGCGGTGAAACGCGCACGCCGGGGGTGATCCGTATGCGGCGGCAGTGCGCATGACACTGCGCTTATATGACAGGGAGCCTTCGCCGAGACTTGGCAAGTTCATGCGGTCAGGCACGATGCAGCTAGTGCTGTTTGCGCGTGATGTAGTTCACCGAAATGTGGTGCGCTGCCATTGCGGCAGTGCAGGTGGTGTGAAAAATTCAGGCACGTTGGCGCGTGTTTTTCGCGTGATCGCATGCGCGCGTTTCAGCGTATCGTGCGCGCCGATGCGTATCCGCTGTGCGTGTTCGACAACGACTACTGGTGATCGGAGGGTGATGCATCCATTGGCGGATTCATCTTGCGCAGTGCCGGATCATCCGGTTTCACCGGGCGGAGAATGCCGACCGTGACCGTGCCCGATCGCAGGTACGAGGTGAACTTCGGATCGTAGGGATCGGTGCTTTCGCGCAGTTGCTCATAGGCGATGACGCCGTCGGTCTGATGTACGCCGGTGACTTCGCCCGGCGCATTGGCGCGGATGCCGCCATTGCCCACGTCATAGTTGGCGAACGAGTCGTGGCCATTTCTACCCGACATACCGCCCACCATGAGGTGAGTCGCCGCTGAGCCAACGCGCGAGCCGGTGGCGGAGATGAGCACTTCGTGCCAGCGCGCCTTGGCACGCGGTAGAGCCGCTGTGTCACCGTACTTCGGCAGTAGCTCGCGCCAGATGATGTTGGCTTGATCGAACTGATCCGGTGTCAGGTGTGCATAGAGCAACTGCTTGGCGTACACGTACTGCGGCTCGTTGCGTTCCGCCGCCAGCGCAAACCATGCCATGGCGCGTGGCAGATCCACCGACGAACCATGGCCGTTGAGGTACAGCACGCCGAGGTTGTATTCAGCCGGTTTGTACGCCCAGGACGCCGATACTTCGAACATGGCGATGGCATGCGCGTAGTCACCTTTCTGGTTGGCCAGCGCGCCAAGGTAGAAGAAGTATTCGCCGGGGCGGCCGTCGTCCTCGGGACGATTGAACGGATCGGTGCGGCTGCTGGGAACGTCCGGAGTCGCGTTGTAGCTCACCACTTTCGGCGGCGGCGACTGCGTGTCGATGGGGATGGTGGGCAGCGTATCTTCCGCAGCGCTTAAGGTGGGCCAGAGCAGAAGCCCAGCGAGGACGATGGCCCGGAGAGAACCCGGCTTCAGGTGATTGCATACGCCCATGGCGACACCTCGCGTCTACCTGCAGAAGACAGCACTTCGAAGCTACTCTCATCTAGGTAGCGGGGCAATCGCCATGGCGATTGCCCGCGCGGGTTACGGGTGGCCGTTGTCGTCGGCCTTCGTGCTGTCCTGGTCTTTGGTGGCCTGGCCTTCCTTGTTGTTGGCCTGGGACAGCGGTCCCACGGTGGCCTGCCCGGTGACTGGCATCACCTTCGGGTCGTAAGGATTGTCGGTCGAGCGCAAGGCTTGATAAGCCACCGAGCCGTCAGCCTGATGCACGCCTGCCAGCTCGGCGGGATTGCCGGTGACATGGTAGCCGTCGTGAGTGTCGTAATTGGGCGACTGCATGTGATTGGGCGTGCCGTCGGCACCACCCACCATGATGTGCGCGGCGGACGAGCCCACGCGTGAACCCGTGGAGTTCTGCATCGCCTCACGCCAGCGTTGCTTGGCGCGCGGCAGCGCAGTCTCGTCGCCATAGGTGGGGATCAGTTCGCGCCAGATGACGTTGGCCTGGTCGTACTGCGCCGGCGTGACGTTGGTGTAGACCAGTTGGCGGGCGCGAATGTATTGCGGGTCGTTGCGCTCCGCGGCCAACGCCAGCCAGGCGAGGGCACGGGGAAGGTCCACCGGTGAACCCTGCCCGTTGAGATACATCACGCCCAGGTTATATTCGGCCGGCTTATACGCCCACGACGCGGCGACCTTGTACATCGCCATGGCGTGTGCATAGTCGTTCTTCTTGACCGCCTGCACGCCCAGCGCGAAGTAATACTCGCCCGGTCGGCCATCGTCAGTCGGCGTGTTGAACGAGCGGGAATTGTCTCCCTGTTTGTCATCCGCCGCTGCGGCGGCGGATGCTGGTGAGAGCACCACGGGTTTGCCGTCGGTTGGGATCTTGCGCTGCGAGAGGTCCTGATCGGCGAAAGCCGTGCCCGTTGCCAGCGCGAGCGCAGCAACGCAGAAAAGGAGCGATGAGGAACGCTTCTGCACGATCATGGCAAACCTTCCCTTGGTTGCGTGTGCTAACGGTGTGGCCGAACTTACTCCCGTGTCCGGCGCTCCGCAATTGTCCGCACGGCGGCGTCAGTCGGACGAAAGCTGCTCGTAGCGCGTCAGCAAGTGGTTGAAAACAGGCCAGAACGGCTGCGGCAAATGGCCGTCCAGACGATCAGCCAACACGTCCAGATGGGTGTGCCAGCCACCGCTGGTACTGATGAGGTCTGCTGGCTTGAGCTTGCGGTGCGTGACCGTCAGGCGTACCTGCCCGTGCTCGGGCGTGAGTTCGAAGGTGACTTCCGACGGGTCATCGAACCCGCCCCAGGTCATGGCAAGCAGGTGCGGCGGCTCGCAGGCAAGTACGCGGTGGCGGGACGACACGCCGTCCGCGTAGACCTTGAAACGTTCTGGTGGTGGTATCGGCGTTTGCGACAGCTCGATGTGATGGAAATGCATTTCGAACTCGCTGCCTACACGCTGCTCCATCGCGCCGGTGGCGAGCCATTGGCCGCGCTTGTCCGAGTCGGTGAGGTACGACCACACGCGTTCGATCGGACCGGGCAGCACGCGTTCGAAGCGGATGGTGTCGGTCGCAAGGCGCTGGCGTGAGGGATGGCGATGCAGGTTCTGCTGCAGGTGCCCGAGGATATCGGTCCAGCCTTGTGTCGTTGCGTTCGCCCATTCGGGCAGCACGTCTTCATGTAACAGCGTCAGCTCGCAACCGGAACCCACGGGGACGATATCGATGCTGACGCGCGTCATGGCATCCGAGTACTTGGGCACGCCGAAGGTGAAGACGAGCCGGCGCGGCCGGTCGATCTCCAGGTACTCGCCCACATGGTCCACGTCCTCACCGTCGCGTCGGTCACGAAAACAGAAGTGCCCACCGACGCGTGCATCGATGTCCACCTTCACCATCTCGCCGTTGGGTGCGGAGAACAGCCAACGCCCGGCCGTAGCGGGATCGAGCCAAGCATCGAACACGCGCTCGGGGCAGGCATCGAAGTGGCGAGTGATACGCAGTGTGCGTAGGGCAACGGTGTTCATCGTGGTGTCCCTTTGGGTTTGGGCTTGCCCGTGGCCGCGTCTTCGGCTCGGAGCAAAGCGTCGAGGGCGTCGAGCCGCTGGTTCCAGAACTGCTCGTAGAAACGCAGCCACTCATCGGCGACGGCCAGTGGCGCGGGCTCCAATCGGCAGATGTGAGTACGCCCCTTAACGATGCGGCGCACCAAGCCAGCGCGTTCCAGCACTTTTACGTGCTTGGAGGCGGCAGCCAGCGACATGTCGAAAGGAGCGGCGAGTTCGCCGATGTTGCGGTCGCCCTCGGCCAGACTGCGCAGCATGGCGCGGCGGGTGCCGTCGGTGAGGGCCTGAAAAACCGTGTCCAGCGCAGGGGTATTTAATTCAACCATAAGGTTGAATATGTGCCTGCATCAAAGGAAAGTCAACCATTAGGTTGAATATGTTGTCAGGTCCCGCTTGTCGGGGTGGTTGCGGGCTTGGCTCCAGGGCGCCAAAGCAACCGCGTCCGCTGGAGCCACAGGTCGGTACCCCACGCGGCGAGCGCGACCAGAGCCATGCAGGGCGGCCAATGGATCGATCCCCACATGCCCATGAAAAATAGCGAGTCTGGCAGTGCGGCCCAGCGGGTTCGCAGGTTGGCCGGTGGCAGTGGGTTACGGGCGCGGTAACGGCCGTAGGCGAGCGACGCAGTGGGCAGCAGTACGCCGAGGGTCACGCCGGTGTGCCCCGTGGCAAACCACACGAGAAGGCCGATGACACACATCACCGGAAGGAACGCGATGCGTAGCAATGGTCGGGGCTGTGCCGGTTCTTCCGGGCGCCGTTGCCAGAGCAGGAGCGCGACGAACGTGAGGTATGCCGCCCACGTCGCTGTGATCACGGCGGCGCTGATCAGCAGGCTGGCCGACCCTTGTTCACCATAGGGTTCCTCAAGGAGGAAGTACCACACGGTATCAAGCAGCGCGCCGAGCACGAGCAAGGTAGCGCATCGAATGATGCCGATCAGCACGCGCGGTCCCGTCACCACATGGGGGCTCGCCGCCGCGACGCAAAAGCGGATGAGCGCCGGGTCGATGGTGCGGGGCAGTCGTGCGGGCACGCCTTCGGAAAGGCGCCAGAGGAACAGGCCGAGCGCCGTCGGCAGGCCCGGAATCCACGCGGTCAGTACGACCCACCACCAGTGAAACGGTCGCTGCACCCAACGAAGGTAACGGCTGCTCTTCTTGATATCGCCATAGGGTTTCTTGGCGTCGCGCACTCGCACTGCGAGTCGTTCGGCGTTCTCCGGCAGCATCAGCCAGCGCACTTCCAACTGGTTCGGCAAGTCCTGCAGGGAAACGCCTCGGCTGGTCGCCAATTCGGACAGGCGGAAATAGTCGAACAGCACGCCAGCCAACGCGGTGGACATGGGCGGACGCTCGCGCACCAAAAGCTCCAGTAGCCCAGGCGCCAACTGCAGCCGCACGTCCCAACTGCGCAATACCGGTTGTGCGTGCAGTGCGGCCGCAGCGGGCTCGCCGGCCTGCTCTCGCGCGAGAGCGCAGAACCAGCGATAGATCACTTCTGCATTCACACCGGCGGGGTCTGCATTCCACGCCTCGACGGCCGGCTCGAAGCGCTGCACCAGCGTGTGTCGTTCGTCGAGATTCGTACGCAGTTGTTGGGTCTGAAAGGGATCGGGTCCCGCCAGTGCGTGATCCAGGCCGAAGAACTGCAGTGTGGCGTCAAACGAGGTGGCACCGATCGGCGGTTGGTCGCGAAACAGTCGGCGCAATACGGCGTGACCAGCTTGCTGCTTGATGCGCAGCGACCAGAGTTCGGGTCGTTCCTGCAGCCAAGTCAAAAGGGCCTGCGTATCGGACACTGCTGCGGTGTCGATATACGCAGTGGCGAAACCTTCGGCATCGAAGCGCACCGGTTCCATCGCAGGTCGCACGGGCGGTGTGTTGTCGAAGCGTACGGCGCGCCACGCAGGGGGCACGTGCGGAGAGGCCATCTCGCCGACTGGCGGTGATGCATCGTCGGTGCGCGGCGTCGGTGGGGCGCTAACCGGCGGATGCTCCTGCGGGATGGCGCGCTGCCTGCACCACGTTTGGGCGGCCTCGTACTTCTTGCGCAGCTCCTGAAACGCTTCCGGATCGACGTCGGGACGCGCTTCCTTCAGCCGTGCGGCGTAGGCACGCTTCAGCTCCCTTTCGTCGGCATCGTCGGGCAAGCCGAACCACGCCAGCGGCGAGGTCATACGTGGGCATCCAGCGTATCGAGCGCCTGACTCAGCTGGCGGCGGTGTTCGCGGATGAGGTGGTCATCCTGCGTGTCCAGAATGTTGCGAAACTGCGCGATCCACTGCTGCAACTGCGCGCGGGCGGCGATGTATTCCTCGTAAAGACGTTCGGCGCGTGCCAGCAGCGCGATGTTTTCGTGCTTGTCGCGCGGATGAATCTTGATCCCCTCCAGCGTCTGGAGGCGTGCACGGATGTCCGCGGGCGTGAGCAAGCCCGGATTCTGTTCGAGCACCAGTTCGTGACGCTCATTCGTTGCGAGCAGAGTGGCTTCTACCTGCAGCACGCCATTCACGTCGTAGGTGAAGCGTAGGTTCACTGCGTTCTGCGCGGCTGAGCGCTGCGACGACAGTGGGATCTCCAGCTCGCCCAGCTTGATGTTGCGGTCCGCCATGGGGTGCTCGCCCTGGTAGACCTCCAGCGTGAGCTTGGTTTGGTTGTCGCGGAACGGTAGGAAGGTTTCCTCGCGGCTTACCGGTACCGTGCTATTGCGATGGATGATCGGCGAGAAGAAGCCCGTCTGCTCGCGACCCTGTTCGTCGCGGCGGGATATCTTAGTGCCCAGGGTGTACGGGCACACATCGGTGAGAATGACCTCATCGAGACGCTGGTCGCGCGATTTGAGGCCGGCCGCAATACATGCACCGAGCGCGATCGCCTGATCCGGGTTGATGTGCCGCAACGGCAGGCGCCCGAACATGCGCGAGACCAGGCGGGCCACGAGTGGCATGCGGCTGGCGCCACCCACCAGCACGATTTCCGCCAGTTGCTCCGGTTGCAGGCGCGCGTCGCGCATCGCGCGTTCCAGCGGCGTGCGCATACGCTGCACGAGCGGTTCGCACAGTCGTGCAAAGCGCTCCTCGTCGATCTGCCAGTTCACTGGACGATCGCCGATACGCCACTCGATGCCTGTGCCTCCCTGCGCGCCAAGCTCGCGCTTGGCCTGCTCCAGGCGGCGGCGCAACTGGCCGTGTTCCTGGGGGGATAGCGTATCGATCGCGATCTTTTCGTCGCCGAGGAAAGCGCTTTCCATCACATCGAGGAAATCCTCGCCGCCGAGGAAGTTGTCGCCTGCGCTGGCATGTACTTCCACTACGCCGTCGAACATTTCCAGCACCGACACGTCGAAAGTACCGCCGCCGAGATCGAACACCAGGAAGCGCGAGCCGTCCGGCTTCTCCTGCAGGCCATAGGCGAGGGCGGCGGCGGTGGGTTCGTTGATCAGGCGTTCGACGCGAATGCCGGCCAACTCACCGGCCGCTCGCGTGGCCTTGCGCTGCGCATCGGAGAAATACGCGGGTACGCTGATCACGGCCTCGGTGATCTTTTCGCCGGAGACGGCCTCGGCGTCAGCGATGAGGGCTCGCAGGATCAGCGCGGACAATTCTTCAGGGCGGAACACATGCGTACCCAAGCGCGTTTCGCGCGCCGTGCCCATGTAGCGCTTGAACGTTGCCACGCTGCTGTCCGGGTGGCTGACCATGCGGTCGCGCGCCGCGCGGCCGACGATGATGTGCCCGTCGCCATCCACACTGACCACCGACGGTGTCAGCAGGTCACCCAGCGCATTGGGAAACAGAACCGAGCCATGTTCCCCGTAGGTACCGATCAGCGAGTGCGTGGTACCCAGATCAATGCCAACGATCATCCTTGCCATACCCTCCGTAGCGCTCCGGCAAGTGTAATCCGGAACGGCCCGGCTGGCGGGTGGTGGGGCGGGTACGCGCGCCTGAGACGGCGGCCGGGTAGAATCCGCCGATCTCCCAGGAGTGTCCCATGCAGCATATTCCCCCGATGGATACCGCCGTGCCGGAAGGCGATACCGCTGAGATCACCGTGCCGCCCACCATGCACCACCCTGCTGGCCATGGCCTGCAGGACACGCTGGACATTGCCGGTCACGATGAAGTCGAGCACGACGAAGCCTTGCGCAATTCGCAGTTGCGGGTGCCGCGCTAACAGGCTTTTGGGCTGCTCCTAAACCAGCAGCGTTTTCACACCCTTGCTTTCCAACGCCTCGACGTATTCCGCCGGGGCAGCGTCGTCGCTGATCACCATATCCAGATCGTTCACCGGGGCGATGACGGACAGGCTGCGCTGACCGAACTTACTGGCGTCGAGCACGGCGATGGTCTGGCGTGACACGCGGATCATCAGCGCGTTGAGCGAAGCCTCCAGCGGGTCGGGCGTGGTCACGCCGACCGCCGGGTCCAGCCCGTCCACACCCAGGAACAGGCGGTCGGCGGAAAGCCTCGACAGGGCCTGCTCGGCATCGGGGCCGGCCAGTGAGTACGAGGTCTGGCGCAACAGGCCGCCCAGCATCATTACCCGCACGGCGGGCGTGGCCGACAGCTCCATGGCGATGTTGAGCGCATTGGTGATGACCGTCAGTGAGGTCCACTTGCGCTGGCGGATCTGCCGGGCGATCTCCACCGTGGTGGAGCCGGAGTCGAGGATGACGGTCTCGCCGTCCTCGATCAGTCGCGCGGCAGCCTGGCCGATGCGCAGCTTCTGCACATGGTGGCGGGTTTCCTTGATATTGAGCGGCGTATCCAGTTGCGTCGTCGCGGCGGGCAGGGCGCCACCGTGGGAGCGGCTGATCGCACCAGCACGATCGAGCGCCTCCAGATCGGCGCGGATGGTCACTGCCGAGATGTCGAACAGGGCGACCAGTTCGTCGACCGTCGCGCGCCCGTTCTCATTGACCAGCTCGACGATGCGACGCCGGCGTTCTTCCACCAGTAGCTTCGGCGGGGGCAGGGCAGCCTTGCGTCGTGTCGTCATGGTTCCTTTCCTGGTGGGCTGGCCCGGTCCGGCATCATCGCGCGAGCTCTGTGGCCATCCTGCCACAGGCGAGAGTCAAGGCATGCCCAGTAGTCTTGCCGCGTTGTCGTGATAGAGCTTGCGCAGGATGTCCTGCGGCAGGCCCACCCCGTAGATGGACCAGCGCCCCTGCGGCGGTGCGGCGGAAGGAGCGTAATCGAAATACTCGTCTTCTGTCTCCAGGAAACGGTAGTAGATCTCGTAAAGCTCATCGCCGAGTAACTGTTGCGGCACATCGTTGCCGTAAGGGGGCGGCACGGCGTCGGTGCCAAACAAGATGCGGTCCTGGTAGCGCTCGAAGAAGCGCCGCGCCATGCGTGGCTGGCGCCCCAATTCACTGATGCGCGCGCTGATATCCACCTGCACGTTGGGGTGGCGGTCCATGCACGCGGCGATGGCTGCTAGATCTTCAGCCTGGTTGCCTACGTGCATCAGCACGAACGTGGTGTTCGGGTGCCGCGCGATCACACGGTTGCGTGCTGCCAGCAGGTCGCGGTGGCTGGGGTATTCCGGGCCGTAGAACGACCAGTCCGGATGCTTGGCCAGTTCCTCGTAGCGCTCGTTGGCGCTGTCGCCCGGCAGGAAGAACGCTTCCGGGTCGGAGGTGTGGATGAACACTGGCATCTTCCGCGCCGCGCAGGTTTCCCACATGGGATCGAAGCGTGCATCGTCCACGCCGACAAGCTCGCCCTGGTCGATGCCTTCACGCAGGTACAGGCCCAGCGTCTTCAATAGCTTCAGGCCCGCCGCACCGATGCGATGCGCCTGTTCGATCGCTTCGGCCTGCAGGCGTGGGTAGTCAGGCTCGGCAAACAGCGCGAACGACGGTTCCGTCATGGTGCGGAACCGTCCGGGCGCTACAGCGTCGAAACGCGCGATGGACTCCGCTAGCCCTTTGCCGGTGCCACCGGTCAGGTTGACCATGGTGCGGATGCCCTTGCGGTCCATCAGCGCCACCAGTTCGGCGGGATCAGCGAAGTACGTCATCGCCTCGCCCAGCGACACGCCATTGCGCGTTTCGCTCATCCAACTCAAGTGCGTGTGTACGTCGATGACCGGGAATGCCGGTTTTTCTACACGGGTCACCGGTACATGCAGCATGCTGCGCGGTTTGAAGTCGGTCAGGCGAAGATTCTCGCCGTCGGCTTTTGCCGCGGTTTGCAGTGGATTCTTGTTGCTGCCACCGCCGAGCATCGGCGGCGCGCAGCAACCGCAACCCGTGGGGGTTGCGGTGAGCAGGTGGCGGCGATCCAGATCGAATCGCCGCCGGGCGCGAGAGTTCGCGTCACGCATCGTGTATGTCCCGATCAGCCCGGATAGCGCGCCATGATGTCGTGCACCTGGCGGGTGAGCGCCACCGCCTGGTCGAACGGCCGCAGCCACATGTTGCGGCCAAACATCACGCCGCTGGCGCCGCTCTGCATGTAGAACTCGACCTTGCGCAGCACCGCTGCGTCATCGTCGTTCTTCTCGCCACCGGAGAACAGCACCATCGTGCGGCCGGCCGAACGCACCACGCGTGCGCAGCGCGCTGCGGCATCTTCCTGCAGCTTGTCGTAGGGCGCGGGCACGTTGGCCACGCTGTCGTTGGGTTCGTGCAGCTTCACGATGTCCGCGCCCAGTTCCAGCGCCACGCGTGCGGCGTAGTCCTGTGCGTAAAGCGTATTGGTGCCGCCCTTGGCGTTGATCGCGCTGCCGCGCGGGTACGACCACACCACCAACGGCATGCCGTAGCGCTCGCAATCCTGGCGCACTTTCTCGAACTGACGGAACTCGTCGTGCTGGCGCGGCGAGCCAACGTACATGGTGTAGCCCACGGCATCCGCGCCCAGGCGCACGGCGTCTTCCACGGATGCAAAGAGCGGCGAGGTCGCCTCCGCGTCGCTGGAGATATTGGTCTTGCCGTTGAGCTTGAGGATCAGCGGCACGCGACCGCAGTACTCCGTCATGTACTTCTCGGCCAGGCCAATGCCCAGCGCGATGGCAGAAAAGCCGCCGGCCTCGGCGAGCTCGAACTGATAGCTCGGATCGACGGCCGGCGGGTGGGGAAAGAAATCGGTCGGGCCATGTTCCAGGCCCTGGTCCAGCGGCAGCACCAGCAGGCTGCCGTTGCGCGGACCGCTGCCATAGAGCAGGCGCCACAGGCGGGTGCGCTTGCCATGCGAAAGAGCCAGCGAAGCCAGCTTGGAGGAGGAAAACGACGGGTCTTGCAACTTGCGTTTCATTTCGAATACCTTGTGTTTGAGGTTTCGTGTTGTTTCGTTTCACATCATATTTAATCAGATGCCCATGCCTGTCAAACCCTCCGTGACTGTTCCGACGCTGGAATCGCTGAAAGCCGCATCGCCCGCCGAGCAGGCGCGCCTGGGCTGTGCCGACACCGTGCGCGAGATCCTTCAGCAGCCCGATACGTGGCGTGACACGGCCTCGCGGCTGTCTGACCCCACCACGCAGGCGACGCTGCGCGAGCTGCTCGCAACGCAGCCAGAGCACATCGTGCTGACCGGCTCCGGCAGTTCCGTCTACGTGGGCGAATGCCTGGCGCCGGTGCTGCAAGAAGGCTTAGGCATTCCCGCCCAAGCGATTGCCGCGGGCACGTTGCTTACGCATCGTCGCGGCACCCTGCCCAAGGGACGTGGCCTGCTGATATCGATCGCGCGCTCGGGCGACAGCCCGGAAAGCGCCAGCGTGGTCGATCAGGTGCTGGAAGCGGAGCCGGACTACCAACACCTGGTGGTGACCTGCAATGTGCAGGGGCAACTCGCCACGCGCTATCGCAACGAACCGCGCGTGCGTGTGATGCAACTGTCGCCGCGCACCAATGACCGCAGCCTGGTGATGACCAGCAGCTTCACCAACCTGGTGTTGGGTGGTAGCGGCTTGTTGCATGTCCATGGCGGCCCTGCGGATGCCAGCCTGGCGGACCTTGCGGCCAACATCGCCACGCACCTGTTCGAACGCTATGGCGACGCGCTCGCGCAACAGGGGGCGGTCGATTTCGATGCTGCGCTGTACCTCGGCAGTGGCGCCGCGTTTGGTGCCGCGCGTGAGGCGGCATTGAAGATGCTGGAGATGTCCGGCGGCGCGGTGAGCGCGATGTGCGAGACCTATCTTGGTTTGCGCCATGGCCCGATGTCCTGGCTGGATCGCCCGTGCCCCGTCGTCGCCTTTCTGTCGAGTGCGCCAGCCGTGCGCGCCTATGAGCTGGACTTGTTGCGCGAAATCGCCCGCAAGAAGCTGGGTGGCGTGCGCATCGTGGTGGGCGAAGCGATTCCCACGGATCTGATCGGCCCCGGCGATGTCGCCGTCGAATTGCCCGGGCTGTCGAGACTGGACGAAGCGCAGCAGGCGATGGTGCACGTTGTCGCCGGTCAGGTACTCGCGCTGTTCCGTTGCCTGTCGCTGGGCCAGCAACCGGATGCACCGTCGCAAGGTGTGTTGACGCGCGTGGTGCAGGCGTTCGCCATTCATGGCGCGGAGAGCGGCACGTGAAGCCGCTGCTGATCGCCGGCGAGATCAACGTCGACCTGGTGCTCACCGGTTGCGAGCGCCTGCCCGAGTTTGGCGGCGAAGTATTGGCATCCGGCTTTCGCCAAGGTCCCGGCAGCTCGTCGATGATCTGCGCGATGGGCTTGGCACGTCTGGGTCATCCGGTTGCCTTCGCGGGCGTCACCGGTATGGATGGCTGGGGCGATTACTGCGTCGATGCGATGCGCGAGGCGCGCATCGACGTATCCGCCGTGCGTCGGGATGCCTCGCTGCAGACGGGCATCACCGTGGCGCTGTCATCGCAGCAGGACCGCGCACTGGTCACCTATGCCGGCGCCATCGGCGCGTTGCGCCAGGACATGATCACCGACGAACGTCTGGCGGGCTGCGGTCATCTGCATGTTTCGTCGTACTACCTGCAGGATCTGCTACAGCCGGGCCTGCGTGAATTGTTCGAGCGGGCACGCCGGGCGGGGCTCACTGTATCGCTCGACCCTGGTTTCGATCCGCACCAGCGCTGGGGCAGGGAGCTGGTCGCGTTGTTGCCGCTGGTTGATGTGTTCTTGCCGAACGAGCGCGAGGCATGCGCGATCAGTGGTGAATCCACCGCGCAGGCATCACTGCATGCCTTGCGCAACGGTCACACGCTGACCGTCGTCAAGCTCGGCGGCGACGGTTGCATCGCGTTGCAGGATGACGGCCCCCTGCTAGCCGTGGCGGCACACGCCGTTGACGTGCTCGACAGCACGGGGGCCGGTGATTCGTTCGACGCCGGTTTCCTGCATGCGTGGCGTCGCGGAATGACGCTGCGCGACTGCCTGCGTTGGGGTAGCGCCTGCGGTTCGCTTTCCACGCGTGGCATTGGCGGCACGGCCTGTCAGGGCAGCGAAGCGGATGTTCGCGCCATGCTGGAGGCAGCCGCGTGATTACGGTGGGGGGATTCAATACGGCGATCGACCGGTTGGTGACCCTCGATGCGCTGCAACCCGGCACCGTGCAACGCGCGAACGCCGTGCAGAGCTACCCCGGCGGCAAGGGCGTCCACGTGGCGCAGACCATCGCCGCACTGGGCGAGCCGGTACAACTGGTCGGCCTGATCGACGCGACGCATCGCAACTTCGTGGCGCGGCGGATGAGCGAGCGCGGCGTGTTGTTCCATGGCGTGGAAATCGGCGATGACCTGCGCCAATGCCTGGCGCTGCGCGAGCGCGACGGCCGCATGACCGAAGTGCTCGATCCAGGCCCGATGCTCAGTGCCGCTACTCGCGATGAACTGATCCGAACGCTGGGGCGCGCACTCGACAACAGCGATGCACTGGTACTCACCGGCAGCCTTCCACGCGGTTTCGAGAGCGACACCTATGCACGCATCGTGCGTCAGGCAAGCGGCAGCGGCATGACCTGCCTGGTAGATGCCAGCGGCGAAGCGTTGCGCCATGTGGCCGATGCGCGCCCCAGCGTCATCAAGCCCAACCGCGATGAGGCTGGGCAACTGGTCGGGCATCCGGTGGAGACGCAAGCACAGGCGGCGTCGTTGTTGCACGAACTCTACGCGAGGGGCGTTTTGCGTCCCGTGATTACGTTGGGTGAGCAGGGCGCATTCGGCTTCGACGGCGAAAGCACATGGCACGCCCGACTCGTGCTGAAACAGAGCACGAATGCGGTGGGCTCGGGCGATTGTTTCCTCGCGGGGCTGGCCGTTGCGCACGAGCGTGGCCTGAGCTTCGACGAGTCCCTGCGCCTCGCGGTGGCGTGCGGCGCAGCCAATGCCATGGGTGAGGAAACCGGTTTTGTGGAGCGGCGCGTCGTGCAGGCGCTGCTTCCTGACGTACGAATTCAGCGCATCGCGGTATCGACAGCAAGCGTTTGATGGCGCGCGTGGCGCGTTGAAGCCACGCGGGCGAAAGGGAGAGTTGTTCGCACCAACCAATCCATGGGGCCCGACTCCATGGGCAGTCATCTAGGCACCGCTACGAACGGGGAGTTCATGCGGTGCGACGACATAGACCACGGGGAGAGAGTGTTCATGAATACGCGGAAGGGTGGTTTTTCATGTAGTAACGGCCATCGCGAGGGGGCGATGCAGGCCAATGCACTGGTGATCGCCATGCGCCTTGCATGGGCTGTCGGTGGCGTGGCCTGGGGTGGCGCCGCACTGGCGCAATCTTCGACACCGCCAGCGGACACGTCGACCAACGCGTCGCCGAAGTCGCAGGCAAAGCAGGACGATGGCAAGGCATCCGAGAAGAACGCCAAGCAGCTGCAGCAGGTGACGGTGACTGGCTCCAACATTCGCAGCGTTGACGTGGCGGATGCACAGCCGGTGATCACCATCAGTCGCGCCGATATCGACCGACAGGGTTTTGCTACTGTCGGCCAGATTCTGCAGAACGTTTCGGCCGCCGCAACACCTGACCTGAGCATGTCGGCACCTGGCGATCTTGGCCCGAATCAGGGCGGACAGTTCATCAACCTGCGTGGCCTGGGTGCGCCACGCACGCTGGTACTGCTGGATGGCCAGCGCATCGGCGCGGCGCATGGCGGTTACACCAACGTCAACGTGATCCCCACGGCAATCATCGACCACATCGATGTGCTCGCCAACGGCGCATCCGCCGTGTACGGCTCCGATGCCATCGCCGGCGTGGTCAACATCATCACGCGCAAGGATTTCAACGGCGTCGAGCTCAACACCTATAACGGCATGTACGCGCCCCATGGCGATGGCGAGCAGAGCCAGTACGACGTGACGTTCGGCAAGACCACCGATCGTTGGGGCGTGGTGTTCAGTGCCTCGTACCAGAACCAGGAGCCGGTGTGGGCCAGCTCGCGCGGTTTCTCCAGCTATCCGTGGACGGATCAGCATCCCCTGTACGGTCGCTCGTACGTGGGCTACCAGCCTGTGATCACCAACGCGACCCTTCCCGATGGTAGCCAGCATTCCATCGTGCTCGGCCCGGGAGGCGACGGGTCCAATCTCAATGACTACCATCAGGTGGTCAAGCCGACTTACGGTCCGAACGGCGACGTGATCAATCCCGGTGATTACACGTACAACAAGGACGCCGGCCATCAGTACATGCTGCACACGGCCGACCGTACCAAGAACCTGTACCTGGATACGCATTACAAGATCACCGACAACATCACGGCCAGGTTCAACGCAGGCTACAACCTGGACAGCGAGTCGGCCACGGCGGGTACGGCCACCTTGTATAGCGGCATGGGCGGGCATGACAACTTCCCATCGGTGCTTTCGGCCCAGAGCTATTACAACCCCTATAACCAGCCGGGCCAAACACCGCAGGACGTGAACTTCTATCGCCGCATCGCTGGCGATACGTTCAACAGCTACAACAAACCCAAGAACACCCGTTACAGCGCGGGCCTGGACGGCGTGTTCAGCCTGGGCGAGCACACGTTCAACTGGGACGTGAACTACTACGACAGCAAGATCACCGGCGTGAACACGCGCACGGGGTATTTCAACCTGCCGAACGCGGCGAACGCGCTGGGGCCATCCTTCCGCGGTTCGGATGGCGTCGTGCGTTGCGGCACGCCGGGCAACGTGATCGCTGGCTGCGTGCCGCTCAATCCGCTGGGCAATGTCACCCAGCAAATGCTCGACTATCTGATGATCAACAGCGTCGAGCGCTATGGCAGTGAGGAAAAGGCAGCATCAGCGGACTTTGGCGGTGACTTGTTCTCCTTGCCGGGCGGACAGTTCACCTTTGCGACCGGCGTGGACCATCGCAACGTGTCGGGCTACGACGAGCCAGATGCCTTTGCCGCCGCCGGCAATTCGACCGATGGTGCGGTGGGCCCCAATCACGGTAGCTACTCCTTGAACGAGGCGTATGTCGAGGTCAACGCGCCGTTCCTGAAGGATCTGCCTGGTGCCAAGAGCCTCGCACTGGATGCCGCGCTCCGCTATTCCGACTACAGCAACTTCGGCAGCACCACCAACGCATCGTTCAAGCTGACCTGGCAACCGTTCGACGACCTGCTGGTTCGTGCGAGCTACGGCACCGGCTTCCGCGCACCCACCGTCAACGATCTCTATCAGGGCCTCTACAACGCGGGCGGCTTCACCGATCCGTGCGATGCGGTGTTCGGCCAAGCTACGTATGGCTATAGCCCCACGGTTGCACAGCGCTGCAAGACGGGATACGGCGGCGTTGCCGGCGTGCCGACGAACTTCCGCCAGATCGACAACACCGGGCAGCCGGTGATCGCGCCTGAGGCAGTTGGCGTCACGGAAAGCTTCAATGGCGGCAATCCGCATCTGCAACCCGAGACGTCGTACAACGGCCAGGTCGGCTTCGTGTACAGCCCATCCTGGCTGCAGGGTTTCAACGCATCGGTCGACTACTGGCGCTACAACATCCGCAACCTGATCACCGGCATCACCAATGACCAGGTGTTGGCCAACTGCTACCAGTACGGCCTCGAGTCGTCTTGCTCGCAGTTCCAGCGTCAGGCGGGCACAGGGCAGATCATCAACCTGATGAACCTGGAAACCAACGCCGGCTGGGAGAAGACGTCGGGCTACGATTTCAATCTCGCTTATGCCTTGCCCGAGTACGCTATCGGACGCTTCAAGCTCAACCTCTCCGGCACCTACGTCACCAGCTACAACATGCTGCCGACCGTAGGCTCGGCGGTGGTCTACGGCACCGGCATCGCGTCGTCCCAGACGGCCATGTCAGTGTGGCGCCTGCGCGGCAACTTCTCGGTGGATTGGGCATGGCGCGACTTTGGCGCCACCTGGACCATGCGCTACTTCTCGCCGCTGAAGGCGCCGTGCGCCTTCCCGCCGCCGAACACGCGCACCGCCTTCCCCTGCACCTTGCCCAACTACTACGCCCCGGGCGTGGGTCCGGAGCCGATGACACAGATCGCCTCGGTCACCTTCGACGACGTCCAGGTGTATTGGAAGGCACCGTGGAAGGCCACCATTTCGCTGGGCGCCAACAACGTGTTCAATCGCAAGGGGCCGTATATCTACGGCGGCTATGCGGGCAGCGATACGCCGTATAACTACAACGCGTCGTATGACATTGGTCGCTATGTCTACCTGCGTTACCAGCAGAAGTTCTGATCGGGCTTGACCCACGCGCGAGCCGCGGCACCTGCCGCGGCTTTTTTGATCCGGGCTGGCCGCGAACGATAGCGCGGTGCGGGCTAGGGCACGAAGAGAGGTGTGAACATGGCAGGGATTGGAGTTGGCCGTACTCAGCGGCTCATTGGCAAGTCACGTACATTGCTGGCATGCATGCTGCTGGCCGGGATGGCTGGCGCAGCAAGTGCAGCGGACGGGCATATGGCAGCCTTTTCGCAACAGGGCGACGCGTATCAGTTCGGCAATGACAGCATCGTCGCCCGATGGAAGATGGCCGACGGCACGCTGGCCGACATGGTGGTGGAGGATCAGCCGAACCATCAGGCGTTGCCGGTAACAGCGCCGATTGAACTGTCCATGGCGGACGGTAGCAAACTCGGTGTGGGGCAGTTGAAGGTGATCTCGGCACCCAAGGCCAGCACGCTGAAGGCAAACGCCAAGGCATCCCGCCTCGCGGAGCGTTTCCCAGGCAGCGCCATGCAGGCGAGCTTCGGTGATGCGGACGGTCGCTTCCGCATCGACTGGCAATGGGTACAGCGCGAAGGCTCGGACTATCTTCGTGCCATCGTCACCATCACCGCGCTGAAGCAGGACGAGAACATCAGCAAGGTGGCCTTGCTGCAAATGCAGGCGGAGGGTGCGGAAGTCGTCGGTGTCGTGCCGGGCTCGCCCATTGTCGCGGGGCATGATTACTTGGGCTTCGAGCATCCCCTCTCGTCCAGTGAAGTGCATGGCAAGCAAGCAAAGTTGTGGATCGAACGCGGCCTGCCACTGCCCAAGGGGCAGTCGATCACGTATTCGGCCGTAGTCGGCGTGACGCATGACAACCAATTGCGCCGCGATTTCCTTACCTATGTCGAACGCGAGCGCGCGCATCCGTATCGCACCTTCCTGCACTACAACTCGTGGTACGACATCGGTTACTTCACGCCGTACACCGAGGCACAGGCATTGGACCGCATTCATGCCTTCGGCGAAGAGCTGAAGGTCAAGCGCGGCGTGACACTCGACTCCTACCTGTTCGACGATGGCTGGGACGATCGCAGCGGCAGCTGGCACTTCAGCAAGGACTTCCCGCACGGTTTCTCGCCGCTGCGTGACGCGGCAGCCAAGTACGGTGCAGCGCCCGGCATGTGGCTGTCCCCGTGGGGTGGTTACGGCAAGCCGAAGGAAGAGCGCGTCAAGAACGGGCAGGCCGCCGGCTACGAAATCATCGATGGCGGTCTCGCGCTCTCCGGTCCCAAGTACTACCAGCGCTTCCACGACGCCGTAATGGATCTGGTGAAGAACGACGGCATCAACCAGTTCAAGTTTGATGGCACGGGTAACGCGGACAAGGTATTTCCGGGCAGCCGCTTCAGCAGCGACTTCGATGCGGCGATCCAGCTGATCGACGACCTGCGCGTGGCTAAGCCGGACCTGTATATCAACCTCACCACCGGGACCATGGCCTCACCGTTCTGGCTGCGCTATGCCGATTCGATCTGGCGTGACGGCGAAGACGACGATCTGGCCGGCGTGGGCACCAAGCGCGAGCGTTGGATCACCTATCGCGATCGCGAGACGTACCACAACATCGTGGAGAAGGGGCCGCTGTATCCGCTCAACTCGCTGATGCTCCACGGCATCATCTACGCCAAGGAAAACCGTCGACTCAACGCCGACCCGGGCCACGATTTCGCCAACGAAGTGCGCTCCTACTTTGGCACTGGCACGCAACTGCAGGAGATGTACATCACACCGGATCTGCTTTCCGCGCAGGACTGGGATGTGCTCGCCGAAGCCGCGCGCTGGTCGCGCACTAACGCGGGTGTGCTCAGGGATGTGCATTGGGTCGGTGGCGACCCTGGGCGATTGGACGTCTACGGCTGGGCCGCGTGGACGCCGACCAAGGCCATCCTCACCTTGCGCAACCCCAGTGACAAACCACAGCTGGCGGTGATCGACCTGGCACGGCAGATGGAGCTTCCGCCCGGTGCGGCGCATCGCTTCAATGCGCGCAGCCCGTGGAAGGAGGACGCGGGCAAGCCGGTGCTGAGTTTCGACGCAGACCAGCCGAGCACGATCACGCTGGCGCCGTTCCAGGTGTTGAACCTGGAGTTGGTACCGGACGCATTGCACTAAGTGTTCCCTTCGGCCGGCATCCCCCCGCCGGCCCTTGGTCCCGATGTATCGAGGGACCTGGCCTCGTCGTGAGACGAGGCCTTTCTTTATCTGCGGTAGCAACCGTTGAGCCAAGCTCCCTTTCACGAGGAGAGAAAACGGGCAAAGACGGGCAGTGACAGGCAACTATCACACTGATTGGATCAGATCTGATGGCGTTTCCACGTGCCACTGTCTGTTCTGCAATGGGTACTGCCTGCGTGGCGGACCGGCGTCGAAAAGAAGATGGATGCTGACGTTTCGGGCGACATGTTTTTCCGCCACGTATAAAGCTACATGCTGAGGAATGTGAGGCTTGCCAAGGGGACGCGAGGAACATATCAAGGCATGGCGCGTAGAACTGGCTGTGGCAGACGTGGGCAAGAATCGATTCTTGGCCGCCCTGCGTGGCGCGCTCAAGTTTGGGCTATACAAACGATGGATCGGTGTCGAGCGGACCATTGCAATGGTCCAGCATGAAAGACGATCAAGTGCCCACTCGCCAGCGTGTCTAACCCCTGTGCATCGCACACACGAGGGGTGGGCGGTAATTTCAGATCGTTCTGATGGACGGTGCTGTTGCTGCGTCGGTAGCGTCAAAAGAAATACCACCTGACGGGATCGCCAGGTCCGAACGCATGCCACGGAGGATGTTCCACGATGTCCCGTAGTGCCGATGTTCGTTACACCTTCACCCCTTCGTCTTCAGCCACCTCTTTTGAGGTCGTGAGCTTCTCGCTCGATGAATCCCTCTCGGCCGATGGGCTCCCATCCGATGACGGCACCCCGTTGCCTTATCGCTTGAGCGTCGAGCTATCTTCTTTCGACGACAACGTCGACTTCTCCACACTGCTTGACGCTCCAGCCCACTTCGCCATCTGGCGTGATGGCCAAGTGGTGCGACATGTCCACGGCATCGTCACGGCCTGGGACCAGGGGGATAGCGGCACACACCGGACGCGATATAGCGCGGTCTTAGAACCTGCGCTCGCCCGCCTCACGCTACGCAGCAATTGCAGAATATTTCAGCAACTGTCGGTGCCCGACATCATCGGCGTGCTGCTCAAGGAGCACGGCCTGTTGGGTGTGGAGTGGAACCTATCGGGTCCGCACCTGCCCCGCGAGTTTGCGTGCCAATGGAATGAGAGTGATTGGGCCTTTGTGCAGAGAATTTCAGCCGACGAAGGCATCGTGCTATCGATTGAGCACGAAGCGAATCACCATCAATTGATCTTCACCGACACCACGCAGAGCCTCCCCAAGGGCGGCGCGTTGATCTACGAGCCGCAAGCCGGCGGCACCGCCGATCAACCCAGCCTGCGCAAATTCCGCTACAGCCAGCGCATGGCCCCGACGAGTACCCGGGGGCGTGAGTACACATTCTGGAACGCCAAATATAATCTGGAGCATCAGGCGGCGCCGTACGCGTCCGAGGCGAAATTGGGGCGAGTCACGTCCGACGTCGAGGTGTCCAGCGAGTACGCCTCATCCGCGCCAAGCACGGCCGGGGCATCTGGGGGGAAATACGAGCGCTACCGCTATCCCGCCGATTACAAGAAGGATGAGGTTGGCAAGCCCTTCACGCGTACCCGCCTCAACGCCGAGCGGCGCGAGGCCGCGCAAGCCTTTGGCGAGGGCGATGCCGCGTTTCTCGTGCCGGGCACGTCGTACAGCCGCGCACGCTCCGCCACCCTGTTGAACTTGATCGACCCACCGCCGGCCACACCGCCACCGCCGCCCGCAACGCCGCTCACGCCCGAGCAAGTAGCGCAGCAGCGTGCCGCGCGCTACGTGCGCGTTGAAGCGGCCATGGCAAACACGGCGGTACGGAAGCGGCTCCGCCGCTGTGTGGTGACGATGGCGACGGAATGGTCCACGGCACTTTTTGAACAACACTGGAACTGGCTCAAAGGCAGGCCTAGCGACTCGCGTGGCATCGGCGTCGAGAGCTGTGTCAGCGATGATGTATACACCCGCTTTCAGCAACACTGCATGGCTTTGTCGTTTTGGGAGGTTGCGGGAATGCCGCTGGACGCGGGGCGGCAGGTGCATTTTCATCCGGGGGAGTTTATTTCGGCGTTCAAGCGTTGCGGGTGGTTGAGCAAGGATGAGTTTAAGAGGGTCTATCCACGAGCAACGCAGCAAAATGTGGACAAGTACCTCATCCACATCAACAAGGTTCGCAATAAATACTCACTAGTTGATGAACTGATTGGATCGCACTTTTTTGGGCAGGCAGCGGTTGAATCAAACCAACTGCTTTGGATGAGTGAGCTATCTAACGGCGATCCAATGACTTACTTTCGGCACTACGAAGCTGCAAAGAACTATGTTGGGTGGCTCGGCAACGTTGAATGGAACGATGGCGGAAAGTTCAGGGGGCGAGGCTTCAAACAGATGACGGGCCGTGGCAACTACCACAAGTACTGGACATATCGTGGATGGCTCGACCCAAAGTCAGTAAAGGATAACTGGTGGACCAATCTCGGTTGGTGGGGCCTTTCGGGCTCATACCATCAAGCGCAAGACGCAAACAAACCCGCAATACAGGATCAAGCAACTGTTGCGCGCCTAATTGCAGAAATGAGGCCGCCCATCATCCAGAATCCCGATATCGTGCAAATTGAACCATTCAATGCCATCGATACTGCAGGTTGGTTTTGGGCAAAGAATCAACTCAATTCCATCGCAGCCAGTGATGACACCGTGACCCTGACAAATCGAATTCGCGGTGATCGCGCGCGGAGCCCTGCGGACTTTCCAACTGCTGCGCACTACCAAGAGCGCGTAGATAGTGCCTCTCGCATCAGGGGGATACTCGGAGATTCGATATGATCAAGCGCGCCCTTACTCTCGCGATACTGAGTTTTGCAAGCGCTTCGGTTGCCGCTGGCGACTCCGAGGCCTTGAGCTACGCCCCGGCCCGAGGGATACGTATCGATGTCCTTTGCACAAAAGAGGCAAAAGGCATGGCGGTGCAAATAAACCTGCAACGAAATGGGCTCCAGGGTAAGGCCGTGATTGTCTCTCTACCCGAGGCGCACCCGTGCAGTGATGTAGTAAGCGTTGACGAAGATTTTGATGGCGATGGGGTCAACGATATAGCCATAAATGATCTATCCATGACGCCTATCTCATCGCGTCAAATTTTCCTCGTATCGATGAGCCAGGGTGCAGTCATTGCGGCCGGTCGCCTGCCGATTGATGCAAGTAAGGAGAAGTCCGGTAATTACGTCAGTGTTCAAACGAGCGGCGGCAGCATTGTGCGCGATGAATATTCGATCCGATACCACAAGTTCGTCTTGATAAGCTCATTCGAGAAAGTGGTTGCGGGTGACGTTTGCACCAGCCCAGTGAAGACAATCGTAAGCGATGATGCCTGCAAGGGAAGATTGATAAGCGCAAGCTTTGAACGGCCAGTGTGCATTAAGCACATGAGTCACAACAGCGCAGCAATCGTACCTAAAGATCGATGCAACTTTTCGTTGTGACGATCATGACTTGTAGCAAGTATGACTATGAGCTCATTCTCTATCGCCCGGCTAATGATGGCTGTTGCCATCGTGATAAGCATCGTGGCCCCCCAGTTGACCAACCAGCACATCAGCCAAACCGCATCGTTCACATCTTCGGCGCGTCGCCTCATCCTTCAAGGAAGCAACTATGTCCTTCCCCACTAAACGCCCCGTACTGGACGGCGACACCACCACCCACGGCGGCACCGTTCGCGCCACGGGCCGCTTTAAGGTGAACGGATGCCGTGTTGCTGTGCTCAATGACACGGTGCATTGCCCACAATGCGGCGCCGCGACGATTACCGAAGGGGACGCGACGTTGCGCGCCGGGTTTGGCGTGGCGTTGCACGGCTTTAGGACGTCGTGCGGCGCAACGCTGATTTCTAGCGTGTCGGTCTGAGTGGGTGACGAGGCTCTTGTCTTCGCCGCAGATCACACCTGCGTCATCGTCATACGCGTTGCGTGCCACCCACACAAAGCAAGCGGCATGGCGCCTGAGGACACCGACGGGTGCTCTCATTTGTCCGGTGGGGAATGTTGCTGCTTGGCAACTCCCGTGGGACACAGAGGGTACTGCCAACCGCCTCGCAAAGCGCCGTGACTAAGAGGACTTAAAGCAATAGCTGGTTACAAGCTTACATGCGGAACACGCCGTAGCGCTGCGGCTCGATCGGTGCATTGAGCGACGCCGAAATCGCCAGCCCCAGCACGCGGCGCGTATCGGCCGGATCGATGATGCCGTCGTCCCACAAGCGGGCACTGGCGTAGTAGGGGTGGCCCTGACGCTCGTACTGGTCGCGGATCGGCGCCTTGAAGGCTTCTTCATCCTCCGCGCTCCAGGACTTGCCGCTGGCTTCGATGCCATCACGGCGCACCGTGGCGAGCACCGACGCGGCCTGCTCGCCACCCATCACGCTGATGCGCGAGTTGGGCCACATCCACAGAAAGCGTGCGCCATAGGCGCGCCCGCACATGGCGTAGTTGCCCGCGCCAAAGCTGCCGCCGATCACCACGGTGAATTTGGGCACATGGGAGCAGGCCACAGCCGTCACCATCTTGGCGCCGTCCTTTGCGATGCCGGCGTTCTCGTACTTCTTGCCAACCATGAAGCCGGTGATGTTCTGCAGGAACACCAGCGGCACGTTGCGCTGGTTGCACAATTCGATGAAGTGCGCGCCCTTGAGCGCGGACTCCGAGAACAGGATGCCGTTGTTGGCGATGATGCCCACGGGATAGCCGTGGATATGCGCGAAACCGCACACCAGGGTCTTGCCGTAACGCGCCTTGAACTCGTGGAATTCCGAGCCGTCGACGATGCGTGCGATCACCTCGCGGATGTCGAACGGACGGCGACTGTCCTGCGGGATGATCCCGTACAACTCATCGGCAGCGTAAAGGGGCTCTGCTGGCGCACGCAGCGCCAGTGGCATGTCCTTCTTGCGGTTGAGGCTGGCGACGATATCGCGGGCAATGGAGAGTGCATGCGCGTCGTTCTCGGCGTAGTGGTCCGCGACGCCCGACACGGACGTATGGACATCCGCACCACCCAGCGCCTCCGCGTCGACCACCTCGCCGGTGGCGGCCTTCACCAACGGCGGGCCGCCGAGGAAGATCGTGCCCTGCTCGCGCACGATGATGGTTTCGTCGCTCATCGCCGGCACATAGGCGCCACCGGCCGTACACGAACCCATCACGACGGCGATCTGCGGAATCCCCAGGCCGGACATGCGTGCCTGGTTGAAGAAAATGCGCCCGAAGTGTTCCTTGTCCGGAAACACCTCATCCTGCAGCGGCAGGAACGCACCGCCGGAGTCGACCAGATAGATGCAGGGCAGGCGGTTCTCCAGCGCGACTTCCTGCGCACGGAGGTGCTTCTTCACTGTCATCGGAAAGTAGGTGCCGCCCTTGACGGTGGCGTCGTTGGCGACCACCAACACTTCGATGCCGTTGACGCGGCCGATGCCGGTGATGATGCCTGCGGCCGGTGCCGCATCGTCGTACATGCCGTGCGCAGCCAGCGGCGACAGCTCGAGGAACGGCGAGCCGGGATCGAGCAGGGCGCGGATGCGCTCACGTGGCAGCAGCTTGCCGCGGGACGTGTGCTTGTCGCGGGCCTTCTCGCCACCGCCTTCAGCGCTGCGCGCCAGTTCGCGATGCAGGTCGTCCACCTGACCCTTCAACTGCGCGCTGCTGGCCTGGAAGTCCGGGGAGCGGGGATCGATCTGCGACGCGATGACACTCATGAGCGGAAGCTGCCGTTCGTGGGGAGTCCCGGATGATAGCCGCCTGTGCTCAAGGGCTAAATCGGCGTCGCAGCATGAATCCGGGCAAGGCGTTGTGAACGCAAAGAAAATCGGCCGCATGATGCGGCCGCTGGCTTTTCATGGGCATAAGAAAAATCGGTGGTGCGAGGCGGCCGCCGGCTTTTCATAGGCACCAAAAAAAACCGACCGCGCAAGGCGGCCGCTGGCTTTTCTCAGGCACAAAAAAAACCGGCCGCGCAAGGCGGCCGGTTTCGGAAGTACACGAGTGTACTTAGTGACCAGCGGTCGAAGCGGCAGCCGGAGCAGCAGCGGTCGAAGCCGGGGTCGGCGCCGGCTGTTCGGCCGGGGCAGCAGCAGCCGCGGTCGAAGCAGCGGCCGGAGCCTGCTCTGCCGGAGCAGCAGCAGCCTTCTGAGCCTGGTCAGCAGCCTGCTGAGCCTGGTCAGCCGACTTCTGAGCGTCCTGCGCGGAATCCTGCGCGCCGTTGCTGCAAGCCGCCAGCAGCGCGACGAGCGCAGAGGCGAGAAGGGTACGCGTGAACTTCATGTTGAATCTCCTTTGCCGTGGAATGCCGTTTGGCGGGCGTATTAATAGCGCTTTCGCGGAAATTGCGCCACCTATTTATGTAAAGCAGCGAAACCGGGTTAACCCCGCTTTCATCGGCGGCCGGATGCCCGGCCACCGGTTCCACGACCTTACAGCAGTTCCACTGCGACGGCAGTAGCCTCACCGCCACCGATGCACAGCGACGCCACGCCACGCTTAAGGCCACGGGTTTTCAGCGCATTGAGCAGCGTGACCACGAGACGGGCACCGCTGGCGCCGATGGGGTGGCCGAGGGCGCAGGCGCCGCCGTTGACGTTGATCTTGTCACGCGGGATGTCGAGCTCACGCATGGCTGCCATGGCGACCACGGCGAAGGCTTCGTTGACTTCGAACAGGTCGACGTCGCTGGTCTTCCAGCCGGCCTTTTCCAGCACCTTGTGCAGGGCACCGACGGGCGCGGTGGTAAACCACTCCGGCTCCTGGGAATGGGTGGCATGGGCGACAACGCGGGCGAGGGGCTTGAGACCACGTGCCTTTGCGTCATCCGCTGACAAGAGCACGAGCGCGGCAGCGCCATCGGAGATGCTGGAGGAGCTGGCGGCGGTGATGGTGCCGTTCTCCTTGCGGAAAGCCGGCTTCAGCGATGGGATCTTGCTGATATCGGAGCGGCCCGGCTGTTCGTCGGTGTCGACCTTGATCTCGCCCTTGCGGCTTGCGACCGTCACCGGGACGATTTCATCGGCGAAGGCGCCGGATGCCTGTGCGGCCTTGGCGCGCTCGACGGATTCCGTCGAGAACGTGTCCTGCTCCTCACGGGTAAAGTGGTACTTGTCGGCACACAGCTCGCCGAACACGCCCATGGCCTTGCCGTCGTACGGGTTGGTCAGGCCGTCCCACGCCATGTGGTCGACCAGCGTGCCATCGCCATAGCGGATGCCCGTGCGTGCGTTGACCATGTGCGGCGCATTGGTCATCGATTCCATGCCGCCCGCGACGACGACCGAGGCCGAGCCGGCCTTGATCAGGTCGTGGCCCAGCATGAGGGCCTTCATGCCCGAGCCGCACACCTTATTGATGGTGGTGCAGCCGGTGGCGGCGGGCAGGCCGGCGCCGAGCGAGGCCTGGCGCGCGGGAGCCTGGCCCAGGTTGGCCGGCAGCACGCAACCCATGATGACTTCAGTGACATCGGCGGGGGCTAGGCCGGACTGCTCCAGCGCGGCACGGATGGCGGTGGCACCCAGCGTGGGGGTGGGTACGCCAGTGAACTGGCCGAGGAAGGAGCCAATGGCAGTGCGCTTGGCACCGACGATGACAACGCTGACGTCCGACATGGATATCTCCGCAAATACTTGAAGGGGTCATGCCCCGGTTGAGTCCGCCGATTATCGCAGCCCGCCAATGACCGGGGCAAACCGGTCATATTTGCGATCACAGTGCGATTCTGACGGTGTTTAGTTGCGATTTCGTTGTGTAAAGATGGGGACGTGCGCGGCAGTTTGATAGGGGGCCGCGCCCGTACTCTGACGAACCAGTGTCGACAGATCCCAATAGGGGCGGGGGCCTTTATGCATACGGTGATGCACGGTTTGCGCTACCGCCGCGGGGCGGTGCTGGTATGGCTGGCGCTTGGCCTGGGCGCCTGCGGTGGCGGGGGTGGCAATACAAAGCCCAGCCAGCCGGCCACCCCGCCCTCGACACCTTCGACGCCGCCGTCGACACCACCCTCGTCGTCCTCGGTGCCTCAGCCGCCCATCGATGCGCAGTTGAGCCTGACCAACACCTATGCCGCGCACAGTGCTGGCTATACCGGGGCGGGCGTCACCATCGGCATCGTGGATACCGGCGTGATGGCCACACACCCGGCGCTGGCGGGGCGTGTGATCAAAGAGCTGACCTATGTCGATTCGAGCACCAACAATCTCAGCATCGACGACGTCAATGGCCATGGCACCTACGTGGCAGAGATCGCGGCAGGCAAGCCGTTCGGGCAATTTGCCGGCGGCATCGCGACGGGTGCGGATATCGTGTCGGCGCGCATCATTGACGACAACGCGCCGGACGATAACGGTTCCACTGCATCGGCACCGGTGACGGGTTCCGATGCGATCCCCCTGGGGCAGGTGAATGCGGACCTGATCGCTAACGGCGTGAAGGTGATGAACAACTCCTGGGGTGGCATCAGCTGGGCCTCGACGGATACGGCGACAACGCAGGCTTTCGACAACGCATACGGCCCCTTCATCAATAGCTGGGGTGGTCTAGTGGTGTTCGCCGCGGGCAATGACTCGCAAGCCAATCCGAGCACCATCGCGGCGCTGCCGAGTCTGGCGCCCGATCTCCAGAAGGGTTGGCTAGTGGTCGTCGCGGTCAACAGCAACAGCCCAGCGCAACTGGACAGTTACTCCAACAAGTGCGGCATCGCGATGAACTACTGCCTGGGAGCGCCAGGCGATGTGATCGTGAGCGGCAAAAGCGACACCAGCACCAGCAACGAAACCTACTGGATTGTCGAAGGCACTTCACTCGCGGCGCCGCAGGTATCGGGCGCGGCGGCACTGGTGTGGCAGGCCTATCCGTACTTCACCAATGATCTGGTGCGACAAACTTTGCTGGGTACGGCGGATCCGCTCGGCGGCTCGCAACCCAACGCGACCTTCGGTTACGGTGAACTCGACGTCGGCAAGGCGGTGAATGGCCCCGAGCAATTCAACTGGGGTGATGTCACCGTGAGTTTCAGCGGCACCTCTAGCTGGAACAATCCGATCTCTGGCGCTGGCGGCTTGATCAAGCAGGGCACCGGCACGCTCACGCTGACGCAACCGTCCAGCTACACCGGCTTGACGCAGGTGCAGGGCGGCATGCTGGTGGCCGCATCGCTGGCATCAAGTGTGAGCATCGGAGCGCAAGGCGTGCTGAGTTCAACGCCGGCGATCGGCGGCTCGGTGACCAACGCGGGCGTGCTTGCTATGGCGGGCACGGATACCACGGTAGGCGGTAATTACGTGCAACAGGGCGCGGGTCGCCTTGCGGTATCGCTGGGATCAGCGTTGCGGGTGAGCGGCACCGCCACGCTGTCCGGTGGTGACTTGTATGTCACCGGCATCAACCAGGGTTACCAGGCCAACACGCATACGGACGTCCTGACGGCTAATGGCGGTATCTCCGGTACGTTCTCGGCGTTGAATGTGGCAACCGGCGTCCTGCTCAATGCCCAGCTCAACTACAACGCCACGGATGCGTGGTTGAACGTAAGTCAGGTACAGGCGTCTGCGGTCACTGGCGTCACCTATACGCCGGCATCGTTCGGCGCGGCGCAGCGCGTCGACGCCGCTTTCAGCCAGATCAATGCGCAGGTGGGTTCGGGTGCGACGGTGACGGGGAATCCATTGCCGAGCTCCTTCATCAGCGGCGCGGCGAGCCTGCAGCAGACGGCCACGGCCAGCGCCTTGCAGCAGTCGTTGAACTCGCTGTCGGGCCAGTTGCACGCAGCGAGCGCGGCAATGACCTTCGACGCGATGGATGCAGGCACGCGCGCCTTGTCCCAACGCTTCGACCAACTGGGCGACGTATACGCCACAGGTGGTTGGACACAGAACCTGGGCAGCTACGGCAGCATGGACCACAGCGGCTACAACAATGTGGGCTACGACCTGAGTGGCTGGATGGTGGGTCAGGATCGCCGCCTCGGCAGCAACGGCGTGTTGGGTTTTGCGGTGAGCCAGAGCGAGGATCTTGGGCGACTGGACGAATTCGCCGACCAGGGACGCAGCCGCGCTGTAGAGGGCATGCTCTACGGCGGCATCGTCCAGAACCAGTGGTATGCGATGGGCCGCCTCGGCATGGGCACGTATCGCGAAGACATGCGTCGCCATCTTGAATTGGGCAGCGACGTCGAGAGCGTCGCCAACGACACCAACGGAACCTACGACGTCGCCTACGGTGAAAGCGGCTACCGCATGCAGTGGGGCGGGGTAAACGTCACCCCGTACATGAACCTGCAGTACGCCAACATCCGCACCGATGGGTTTGATGAACTAGGCGGTGATGGCTTTGGGTTGAAAGCCGCGGCGCAGGCGATTGAACGCTGGCAAGCCGGTGCCGGCCTCCGTGCAGGGAGTGATTGGACGATGTCTGGCGGAAGCCGCTTGAGCCTCCAGGCGCACCTGTTGTGGCAGAGGGCTTTCAGCATGCGTGGCGATGTACTCGACGCCAGCTTCGCGGTGCTCAATCAGTGGGCGCCGGTGGGAGGCATCGGGCTGTCCCGCTATGGCGGTGATGCCGGCCTGAATCTGGCCTGGAGCATCTCGCGACGGGCCAGTCTGTCACTGGGCCTGGACCAGTACGTCGCCCAGCATGAGCACGGCAAGATGGATACGTTGGCCTACCGACTCGCCTTCTGACGACGGCTGCCGCTACTGGCGCCGTATAAACCTGCGCCCAGGGGATAGGCTTTCGGCCTATGATGCGTGCCGCATTTTTTCCGTAACCTTGTGCGATGATTCCGAAAGGAAGTGCTGGCGGAGTCCAGTAATGGACCGCGGCGCTAGGGGAAGCATCGGATGCCCAGCAAGGGCGTGCAGGGGGAACTATGGACGGTGGTCTGGGCGGAATGCGCTTTCGCCAGGTGAGTGTGTTTGTGTGGATGGCGCTGGGCCTGAGTGCCTGCGGCGGCGGTGGCGGCAATGGCAACGTCAAGCCGGCTTCGCCTTACACGCCACCTAGTCCTGGCTACCAGCCACCTTCGCCCGGCCAGGGCGGTGGCAGCACGCCGCCGACGACCCCGCCCACGACCCCGCCCACGACACCACCGACCACGCCACCGCCGCCTACGCCGCCAGCCGATGCGCAGCTGTCGCTGACCAACACCTATGCGGCCCAGAAGGCAGGGTTCATCGGAACCGGTGTGACGATCGGCGTGGTCGACACCGGCATCATGCGCAGTAACCCCGCGCTTGCCGGCAAGGTCACCAAAGAGCTGACCTACATCGACCCCAGCACCAACAACCTGTCGGTGGACGACGTCATCGGCCACGGTACGTGGGTGTCCGAGATCGCGGCGGGCAGCGCCTTCGGCAAATTCGCTGGCGGCATCGCGCCGGGCGCGTCGCTGGTGTCGGCCCGCATCCTTCCCGACAACGCAGGCGACGACAACGGCAGCACGGCACCTTCCACGGTGACCCCATCGACCGGGCTGTCCCTGCAGTCCATCAACGCTGACCTTATCAACGCCCACGTCAAGGTCATGAACAATTCCTGGGGCGGCATTACCTGGAATGCCAGCGACACGGCGACCACCAAGGCGTTTCACGACGCCTACAGCCCCTACGTCAATACGTGGGGTGGCCTTGTCGTGTTCGCGGCAGGTAACGATTCGCAGGCCAATCCCAGCACGACGGCGGCACTGCCGAGCATGCCCGGCGCGCAGGACCTCGAAAAAGGTTGGCTGGCCGTCGTGGCGGTGAACAGCAATAACCCCACGCAGTTGTCGAGCTATTCCAACAAGTGCGGCGTCGCCATGCATTACTGCCTGGCGGCGCCCGGTGAAGTCATCGTCAGCGGCAAAGACGACACCACCTCCAAGCAAAGCTACTGGATTGTCGGCGGCACCTCGTTCGCGGCGCCAGCGGTTTCCGGTGCAGCCGCGCTGGTGTGGCAGGCCTTCCCGTACTTCACCAACGATCAGGTGCGGCAGACGCTGCTTGGCACAGCCGACGATCTCGGTGCACCCGGCGTTGATCCGGTGTTTGGCTACGGCATGCTCGATGTGGGCAACGCAGTGAAGGGCCCCGGGAAGTTTGACTGGGGTACGTTCAACGCCACGCTCAATACCAACTCCACCTGGGGCAACGCCATCAGCGGCGCTGGCGGCCTCACCAAGGATGGTGCCGGCACGCTCACGCTGACACAGGCGCCGAGCTATCAGGGTGATACGCACATTGTGCACGGCACGTTGGCCGCGCCATCGCTCGCCGGTGCGCTTTACATCGACAACGTCGACGCCGTCATGACCGGCGCACACAGTTTCGGCGCGGACGTCCAAAACCTCGGCACCCTGGTCGTTGCTGGCGGCGACGTACACATCAGCGGCAGCTACTACCAGGGCTTCACCCCCACCGACGGCCAGACGGGGCGGCTCGCGTTGGAACTGGGGCGCACCCTCAATGTCGATGGCAAGGCCGTGCTCGCCGGCGGCAATCTCTACGTCATCGGCGCCATGCAGGGCTACGTCGTCAATGCGCACACCACCGTGCTTACGGCGAAGGGTGGGTTGACGGGGCAGTTCACCGGACTCGATGTAGCGCCGGGCGTGTTGCTGTCGGCTACGCCCGGCTATGACACCAACAACGCCTGGTTGAACGTCACCCAGGTGCAGGCCAGTGCCGTTAGCGGCATGAACTACACCCCGGCCTCGTACAGCGCGGCGCAGCGCGTGGACAATGCCTTCAGCGCCATCAACGCACAGCTCGCACAGGGTGGCTCGACGTCGGGCAGTGGCCCGGCGCCTACCGGTTTCGTCGAGGGCGCGGCCAATCTTCAGCAAACGCAGTCGACCGCCGCGCTGCAACGCTCGTTGGAAAGTCTCTCCGGCCAGTTGCACGCTGCCAGTACGGCAATGACGTTTGAGGCGATCGATGCGGGCACGCGCGCGCTGTCCGATCACTTCGACGGGCTGGTCGACACGCACGCCAC
The DNA here is from genome assembly GCF_002878475.1 of Dyella sp. AD56. Lineage (NCBI taxonomy): Bacteria > Pseudomonadati > Pseudomonadota > Gammaproteobacteria > Lysobacterales > Rhodanobacteraceae > Dyella > Dyella sp. AD56. Next base: position 150,748 of record NZ_NRDP01000011.1, on the reverse strand, counting down.
CGGCGGCTGGGCACAGACACTGGGTTATCACGGCAGCATGAGCCGTAGCGGTTACGGCGACGTCGGTTACGACCTCAGCGGCTGGATGGCAGGCCAGGATCGCAAGCTGGGCAGCAACGGCGTGGTGGGTTTCGCGCTGAGCCAGAGCCAAGGCCTGGGCCGCCTCGCGGAGTATGCAGACCAAGGCACCAGCAACGCCGTCGAAGGCATGCTGTACGGCGGCGTAGTACAGGACAACTGGTACACCATGGGCCGGCTTGGGTATGGCACCTACCGAGAAAACATGCGGCGTCATCTCGAACTGGGCAGCGATTTCGCGGGCGTGGCCAGTGACACCAACGGTCGCTACACCGTGGCTTATGGCGAAAGTGGCTATCGCGCATCGCTCGGCGGTGTGCAGTTCACGCCTTACGCCAACATGCAGTACGCACATATCCAGCGTGACGGCTTCAACGAGCTGGGCGGCTACGGTTTTGGCCTGAAGTCCGGGACGCAAAACGTGGAGCGGTGGCAAGCCGGCGTCGGCGTGCGTGCCGGTCACGAGTGGTCACTCGCCGGCGGCGGTAGCCTCAATCTGCAGGGCCGGATGCAATGGCAGCAGGCGTTCGCCGTGAATGGTGATGTGTTCGACGCGAGTTTTACCGGCGTGGATCAGTGGGCACCGGTAGGGGGCGTGGGCGTATCGCGCTACGAGGGGCAGGTGGGGTTGTCGCTGGATTGGACGATGTCGGCGCGGTCGAGCTTGCAGTTCGGGATGGATCAGTATTTTGGGCAGAACGGTCAGGGGATGATGGGGATGCTCAACTATCGGTTGAATTTCTGAGTTTGAGATGGTTGCTTCCGCGTTGTTTTGGTGAGGGAGACGCGAAGCGTGGGGGTTACCTCAGTTCTTTATAAGCGCGAAACGCTTGGGACGCCTTATGCCCGCTCCCTCTCCCCTCCGGGGTGAGCGTTGGGGTGAGGGGCGGGTGCTCGCCTTATCGTTTCATTGATGCCGTCATCCCGGCGGAGGCCGGGATCCAGTTGCGTCAGTGATCGACTGTCGCCTCATGCGTTACGGCGAACTGGCCGCCTACGCGGCGGGCGTTTCGACCTTCTGCCGAAGGCCGAGTCACTTTTCTTTGCTTGCCCAAAGAAAAGTAACCCAAAGAAAGGGCACCCCGGATGAGGCGCCTTCCGGGCTTCGCCCTCCAGGTACGCGTGCGGGTTCCGGGCTTTTCGACGGGGCTCCTGCCCCGGCGAAAAGTGGCTGGCATCCCTGCCAGCCACCCCTGCGGGGCCTTCTCTCCACCCGCCCGCCGCCTCATACGGGGCCCGGAAGATCAAAAGCGAAAGCGGACGGCTCGTGCAGCTGCGCTGCACATCGCGTCGTGGCAGGTCGCCTTGCTTCTGCTCTAGGGCGCAATGCGAAAGCAAAAGCGAAAAGCTATGTCGTTACACATCGAGTTCCCCGCACCGATCGAGAAGCGCAGCGTCAGCTTTCCCTAGTCCAAGCGATCAAAAGCGTAGCGAAGCCCGCTTCAAGTCCTCTACGCATCAGCGCGATGTGCAGCTCTGCTGCACAAGCCGTGCGCTTTCGCTCTCGCATTTGATCTACCGGGCCCCCTGTGCGGCGGTGAGGGGTGGACGAGAAGGCCCGCAGGGGAATCGGCATGGATGCTGATTCCTTTTCGTCAGGGCAGGAGCCCTGTCGAAAAGCCCGGCCGCCCCTCACGAACTGGCCGGCGCAGCCGGCCAGCGCCAAGTGGGGGTGCCCTTCTCTTTGGTTACTTTCTCTTGGGCATGCAAGAGAAAGTGACTCGGCCTCCGGTAGGAGGTCGAAAGCCCGCGGCAGGCGAGCCAGATCGCGATCACGCGACAACCGAAAGCAATGTCACTGGATGACCAGCCATTCGGCTGTTGAAAAGCGCTTCCGGCCTACGCCGGGATGACGGCTAAAGATGAAACGCTGAGGCGAGCACCCACCCCTCACCCCAACCCTCTCCCCGAAGGAGAGAGGGAGCAAAACATCCAAGCGCATCGACCTGTGGCGAAGCAACCCAACCACAGACCCAGTCACCCACTTCCCAAATCAACAGAAAGCAGCAACAACCATCACGCCTTCCCGTGAAACAACTCCCGCCCAATCAACATCCGGCGAATCTCATTCGTGCCCGCACCAATCTCATAAAGCTTCGCATCGCGCAGCAGGCGACCTGCCGGGAACTCATTGATATAACCGTTGCCACCCAGCGTCTGGATCGCTTCCAACGTCACCTTCACCGCATTTTGCGAAGCGTTGAGCAGGCACGCCGCAGGATCGATGCGCGACTTCACGTTATTGTCGAACTGCTGCGCCACCATGTAAGCAAAACCGCGCGAACTCTGCAGTGCGGTGTACATGTCGGCGATCTTCGCCTGCATCACGCCGAAGGTGCCGATGGGTGCGTTGAACTGCTTGCGCTCGCGCACGTAAGGCAGGGAGATATCCAGCGCCGCCTGCATCAGGCCGATGGGGCCGCCCGATAGCACGAGGCGTTCGGTGTCCAGGCCGCTCATCAGCACGCGCACGCCTTCGTTCACTTCACCGACAATGTTCTCTTCGGGGATCTCGCAATCCTCGAACACCAGTTCGCAAGTGTTGGAGCCGCGCATGCCGAGCTTGTCGAGCTTCTGCGCCGTGCTGAAACCCTTCATGCCCTTTTCGATGATGAAGGCCGTCATGCAGCGACTGCCAGCGGGACGCGGCGCGGTGCGCATATAGACCAGCAACACGTCGGCGTCGGGACCATTGGTGATCCACATCTTGGAGCCATTGGCGACCCATACGTCGCCCTTCTTCTCCGCCTTGCAGATCATCGAGCCGACCACGTCGGAGCCGGCGCCCGGTTCGCTCATCGCCAACGCGCCCACATACTCGCCTGAGCACAGTTTCGGGATGTACTTGCGTCGCTGCGCTTCGTTGCCGTTGTGGTAGATGTTCTGCACGCACAGATTGGAATGCGCGCCATAGGAAAGACCGACCGAGCCGGACGCGCGCGAGATCTCCTCCATCGCCACCATGTGCGCGAGGAAGCCCATACCAGTGCCGCCGTACTCTTCCGGGATAGTGATGCCAAGAAGTCCCATGTCGCCAAACTTGCGCCACAAGTCGGCGGGGAACAGGTTGTCCCTGTCGATATGGTCGGCGCGGGGCGCGATCTCTTTTTCCGAAAACGCGTGCACGCTTTCGCGCAGCAGATCGATCTCTTCACCCAGCGGGAACGGACGCATACCTACAAACTCCGGAATTGCAGAAGGTGATCATGGTACCGCGCCGCTCGTTACAAGCCGTTGCGCGACGCACAACCATGGCCGCCCCGCGAAAGCGGCACAAGGCCTCAGGCCGGATTCAGCGTATTGGCAAGTTCGGCGAGTCGATCACGCTGAACGAGGATTTGCATGAGCTGGCCCAGCACGAGCCGAGCGGTTTCATCATCGATATGCGCAGCGAGTGGCTCCAGCAGGGCGGTATCGTCGGTACTGTCCTGCGCGGCAAGACCGTTGGCCAATGCATCCCCCAACTGTGCCAATGCATCCGCGGTGGTCTTGCCCGCTTTGGTCACAGCTTCGCTGGCGGTTGGTGAGGCGATGGCTGCTCTGTTCACGCCAAGCGCGGAGAGTTGACCGAGCAAGAGATGGGCAGCGGAGAGAAAGCGCAGTAGTGTCTCCGTACCGCGCTGATGTTGGCCGGGTTCGCGCAACATGTTGGCGAGCACGGCGCTGAGCGCGGCGCTTGCGTTGTGTGCATCACGACGCGCGATGCGGTAGTCGAGATCGTCGCGGCGGCCGCTGGCGTATTGGCGAATGATCTGCTCAAGGTAGCGCGCGTCGGTGCGCACCATGTCCGCGAGTACGTCGTCGAAACGCCGACCTTGCCAATCGGGCAGTACCCATCGCATAGCGAGTGCGGCAATCGCGGTACCGATGAGGGTGTCGAGCAGGCGAGGCAACATCGCGTCGTATCCGCTGCCCACCTGGTTGAAACAGAGCACTACAAACAGAGTGATGGCAGTCGTTGCCGTGGCGTAGCGACGCAAGCGGGCGGCGAAGAATGTCACGCCGGAAACAACGATCAACAGCATTTGCCATGGGCCAAACGGCACCAATTGGAGCGTGGCCCAACCGAGCACGAGGCCAGCGACCGTGCCCGCCACGCGCTGGGCCAGCCTCAGGCGCGTGGCGCCGTAGCTTGGCTGGCAAACCAGTAGGGTGGTCAGCAGGATCCAGTAACCATGCTTGGGGTGCACCGCATGCAGCACGGCGTAGCCCACCAGCAGTGCCAGCGCCAGGCGAATCGCGTGGCGAAAGCGAAACGAGCGCGGCGTGAGCTGCATGCGAATGCGGTCCCATGCATCGCCCAACGATTGAGGCGCGGGATCCTGCAGTACGCGTTCTCGCTTGTTTGTAGGCAGTTCCTCGGACGTATCGTTGGCCAGTCGCTGCTGGATGGCGGTCAGATTGCGCACCAGTGCGTCCACGGAGCGAAGCAAGTGTGCCGCGGGTGGGTGCGCCTGCTCGCGCAGCGCTATGAGCGCATCCTGCAGGTCGCGCACGGAAGCTTCGCTATCCGCATTCGTTCGAGGATGGGTGCGCAGACGCATCGCATCAGCGCGCTGCCGGCAAGTACCTGCCTCCAGTCGCAATAGATGTTCGCAGCGGAAAAGTACGTCGCTATGGAACAGCGATTCGGCGAGGGCATCGTACGGATAGTGCGCCGAGCTGATGCGCTCGTGGATATCCTGCGCCAGGAAATACAGCTGCAGGCGTTCGGCCGTCTGACCACGCGGGCGCCGGGCGCCAATGCGGTCGACCAGCATCAGCCGCGTGTCGTTCATCGCTTCGACCACACGTTCATTCTGCATCGCCTGCGACCATTGCATCGCCTCGCGATCGACACCGTGAACCGGCGTGAACAAGGCGGCCTTGCCTTCAAGGTAATCAGCAAGAGCATCAAATAGCCGCGCCAGCGACAAACGCACCGCCTGCTGTGGTGCCAACAGGCTCCACAACAGAGAAAGCACGCCATACCACGCGGCACCGGCGAGCAGCAGCGAGGGTTGATACCACCAGGGGCCGATGCGTGCCTGATCCGCGCAGATCATGGTGTAAACAGCGAGCAACAGGGTTGCGCCAGCCACCGTGGCATAGCGTTCGCTGGCCGCGCCCAACATGACCAGCGCAAAGGTGGATAGCGGCAAACCCACGGCAAACAGAAGGGGGTAGGGAAACAACCATTGCACGGCAAAGGCCGAGATGGCGAAGCAAGTCAACGTCAGCAGCAGCGTGGTCAGGCGGTTGCGCCAGTGGTCCTCCGTTTCGGCCAACGCGCAGGCGATGACGCCAAGCAGGATCGATACCACTTCCTCGGCGTGGCCAGTACCGAAGCACCAGGCAACCGCGCCACCCAGGGCCAGCAGCACGCGCAGGCATTCGGCGTAGCGGTCGGAGCCGCGGAGGCGGCGCCAGCGGAGGGTGAGGGAGTTGAGCATGGTGTGAGGATACGATGTGGCTGTTTTTTTGTTTGGATGGCGTTTGGTTGGGGATGTTCTGGGTGGTGGCGTTGTTGCGCTTGGCGTTGTCATGGGGCCGACCGTTTGGAAGGGGCGTAGACGCGAAGCGCTTGGGACGCCTCATGCCGGCTCCCTCTCCCCTTTGGGGAGAGGGTTGGGGTGAGCCCCGAAAAGGGGGTAAAGGTCGGGTGCTCGCCTTATCGCTTCATCTTTAGCCGTCACCCCGGCGCAGGCCGGGGTCCAGTAGCGGTATCGCTTGATTGCCGCGTGGCGGCGACCTGGCCGCTTACGCAGCGGGCGTTTCGACCTCCTGCCGAACGCGCCGTCACGGAGAGGGCTTAAAGCAGGCATCGCTACGCTTCCCGATCGCAGAGGCTAGGCAAAAGGGACGCTAGGCTTCCCGACCGGTGTGGAGAACTCACCACGTAACGGCATCGTCTCCGTCTACTGCCTTGGCTTTGTGTACTGGCTCTCTGCTCTAGGGCAGGAGCAACGCGACCTGCCGCGATGCGATGTGCAGCGAAGCTGCACGAGCCTTCGGCTCGGCGCTCTTGATCTTCCGGGCCCCGTATGAGGCGGCGGGCGGGTGGAGAAAAGGCCCGCAGGGGAATCGGCATGGATGCCGATTCCTTTTCGCCGGGGCAGGAGCCCCGTCGAAAAGCCCGGAACCCGACCGCGTACCTGGAGGGCGAAGCCCGCAAGGCGCCTCATCCGGGGTGCCCTTTCTTTGGGTTACTTTTCTTTGGGCAAGCAAAGAAAAGTGACTCGGCCTTCGGCAGAAGGTCGAAACGCCCGCCGCGTAGGCGGCCAGGTCGCCCCAACGCGACAATCAAACACCGAGGCCCTGGATCCCGGCCTGCGCCGGGATGACGGCTAAAGATGAAACGCTGAGGCGAGCACCCACCCCTCACCCCAACCCTCTCCCCGAAAGGGAGAGGGAGCAAAGCCTGCGCCACCTCATCACCCCACACACCAAAAAGAAAACGCCGGCACAAAGCCGGCGTCTCCATCAAACCAACAACCACGAAACTTACTGACCGCGCATGCGACCAGCAAAGCGCGGACCATGGTTGCCCATGCTCGGCAGCTTGATCTTGCCGATAGCGTCGATGCGCTCCTCAGCCAGACGGTCAGCGGCCTTGTAGGTCGGCACGCCCTGCGTCTTCGAGATTTCGAAGATGCGGCCCAGGTTGTAATAGATCGTGCGCATCATGCGCATGGCGCGCTCGCGGTTGTAGCCGTCGATTTCCAGCGACACGTTCATCACGCCGCCCGCGTTCACCGCATAGTCCGGCGCGTACAGCACGCCACGACGCTGCAGTTCGTCGCCGATGGCGTCGGTGGCCAGCTGGTTGTTGGCTGCGCCGCAGATGATCTTCGCCTTGATGCGGTCGATGGTCTGCTCGTTGAGCGTGCCGCCCAGTGCGCACGGCGAGTACACGTCGGCGTCGACGTCGTAGATCTCGTCCAGGCCCACGGCTTCGCAGCCCAGCTCGTCCACGCAACGCTGCACGGCATCCTTGTTGATGTCGGTGACGAACACCTTGGCGCCCTGTTCGCGCAGCAGCTTGATGAACTCGCTGCCCACGTGGCCGCAGCCCTGCACGGCGTAGCTGTACTTGCCCACGTCTTCGTTACCGTGCTTGACCTGCAGCGCGGCCATCAGGCCCTGCAAGGTGCCGAACGCGGTGAACGGCGACGGGTCGCCCGAACCGCCGTGCACCTGGTGCACGCCGGTCACGTATTCGGTTTCACGGAACACGTATTCCATGTCGTTGACGTCGATGCCGACGTCCTCGGCCGTGATGTAGCGGCCGTTGAGCGAGTTGACGAAGCGGCCGAAGGCGCGGAACAGCGCTTCGGACTTGTCCTTGCTCGGATCGCCGATGATCACGGCCTTGCCGCCGCCCAGATTCAGGCCGGCAACGGCGTTCTTGTAGGTCATGCCGCGCGACAGGCGCAGCACGTCGTTCACCGCGTCCTGCTCACTCTTGTACGGCCACATGCGCAGGCCGCCGAGCGAGGGGCCCAGCACCGTGTTATGGATCGCGATGATGGCCTTGAGGCCGGCGTCCTGGTTATGACAGAAGACGACTTCTTCGTGACCCGTTTTGGCGATGGTTTCGAAAATCATTGGAACGGAGACTCCATGTTTGGCGGTGCTGTGGGGACGGGCATCCGCAGGAATGGAGGCGGGGTTCGATCCAGTGCGACCCCGCCGGGACTAACAACTAAAGCCTTAAAGTCAAAACCCCGACCAGTGGTCGGGGCGATGAATTTAGTTGAATAGTCTAGTACGTCCCCGGGGCAAGGCTTGTTGCGATGCCGCAAGTGGTTGGCGTACGGAGAAATTTTCCGTAACCCCGTACGCCAGGGGGCGTCAGAACGTCACGGTTGCCCTGAGCCAGTAGTACCGACCCATCACGTCGTAGGTTGCTACGTCGGTGTTCGAGTTCGTCACATTGTTCTGGTAGAGCAGGGGCGGTTGTTTGTTGGTCACGTTGTCGACGCCCAGGTCCAGCCGCGTGTGCCAGGGGGCGAAGTCGTAGCCGGCCTGCACGTTGTGGTACGCATACGCGCCCACTCTGCGCACTACCGCCGGTATTGAAAGGTCGGCCGATAGCTGCTGCTGTTCGTCGGCACTGCCCACCTGCGTGCGGCCGATATAGCGGATGCGCCAGCTCGCGCTCCACGGGCCGCGGATCCAGTTCAGCGTGGCCAGCCCACGCCAGCGGGGGAAGTTGCCATAGGCGTAGGTGTACTTGCCGGCGTTGTGGATGGTGACCGCGGTGGGGTCCGCCGGGTCGGGGTTGACGTCATAGCGTGCTACGTAGGTCCAATCGAGGCGTGCGTTGAAGCGGCCGAAGCGGGTTTCGTCGAAGCGATAGGCCAGGGTGCCATCCACGCCCTTGGTGGATAGCGCGCCGAGGTTCACCGTGGGCTCCGACACGTAGTTGATGTTGCCGGTGTCAAAGCGGTGGATGAAGTTGCAGAACGGGCTGGCTGCGTTGGCGTAGCACTGGTTGAGCACGGTCTGTGCCGAAATCGCGGTAATGGTGTCGTTGAGGTTGATGCGCCATACGTCCGCACTCATCGACAGGCCCGGCAGCCATTGCGGGTCGTACACCACGCCGAAGTCGAACGATTTTCCCTGCTCGGGCTTGAGCTGATAGCCGGCCGGCACCGCGCCCGAGGTCTTCGCGGAGATCTGTGGATTAGCCTGCTGGTAACTGCCATCCACGGGCACGTTGGCGCAGGCCTGTGCGTGGCCGCCTGTGTAGAAATTGCAGGGATCGTTGACGGTCGGCGAATCGTTGGCAATGCCCGAATACAGTTCGTTGATGTTCGGGGCGCGGAACACTTGGGATACGGTGCCGCGCAGCAACAGGTTCTGTATGGGGCGCCACTCCAGTGCAACCTTGCTGCTGGTATTGCTACCTGCCGTGCTGTAGTCGGAATAACGCGAGCCGATGGTGATGTTCAGCGCTTGTGCCCAAGGCTTGTCCGCAAGCAGGGGAAACAGCGCTTCCGCATAGGCTTCCTTCACGTTGAAGCTGCCCGAAAGCACCGAGGTACAAAACTCCACGATGCCGCAAAGACCGTTGGCATCACCGACCGCCAGCGGATCGGTCCAGGTGGATGTGCTCTCCTTGCGATAGGACACGCCTGTAGCAAGGCTCACCTCGCCAGCGGGAAGGCTGAACAGGTTGCCGTTCGCGTTGGCCTCGAACTGCTTGACGATGTAGTCATTGGTGGCCGTTGGGTTGCGTTGGATATCGCGCAGCGCGGCAATGGTGGTCGGATCGTTGACGTTGAAGATATTGATCGGCGTGCAACCGGAAATCGGGCCGCCGGGTGTGCCGCAAGTGACCTTGCCGGTGGACGCATCGAGGAAGGATGGCCCCAGCCCCTGCTGCAGTTGCGCATAGTCGAGAAAGCCGTAATTGACGGACTTCTGTCGCACCTTGCCGTAGTTGAAGTTGGTGTCCCATTGCCAGGAGCTATCGCCGAAGTTACCGCGCAGGCCCGGCGTGAACTGCATGTTGTAGGTCTTGTACTGATAGCGACGGTAGCCCAGCGTGGTGAAGCGCGTATTGAAGTCGCCGTAGTTGTCTCCGGTCACACGATCCGTACCGAAGTTCACGCCGAAGGGGTTGTAATAGTTCTGCGCGGAGACCACGAAGTTATCGCCATTAGCGAACACCGGCACGGGCGCAATCTGCGAATCCGACTGGGTCTTGGTGTAGTAGAAGTTGGCGTACGCCTCGACGGCGTCCGTCAGCTTGTACTTGCCAATCAGGAAGAGGCTGTTGCGCTCCTGTGGCGTCTGCAGAATGTTGTCGCCTTGGTAGTTATAGGTATCGGCGTTGCTGTAGCAGTGATAGTTGTTGAGCGCGGTGGCACCGCTCACGCCAGGGTTGAGCGACACGCGCGAGCCACAACCGATCTGGCCGGCGACCGAACGGGGCAGGGTGATCGAGCCCGATGGCGTGGCGGAGGATCCGCTGACGATCACCTGCCCACCAGTGAGGTTGAGGGCATCGCGCGAGAACGCGCGAGAGCTGGCGGAAACCGCATCCAAGCTTTGGTGGTTGATGCCCGCCACGATGCTGCCACGCTGGCCTGTATGGCCTGCGGTAAGCGAGAAGTTGCGGCGGAAGCCGTCGCTGTGACTGCTCTCGCCGAAATCGCCGGAGAACTGCACGCCGTCGAACTTGTCCCGCAGGATGAAGTTCACCACCCCGCCAATGGCGTCCGAACCGTAAATGGCCGAGGCGCCGTCGCTCAGCACTTCAACGCGGTCAATCATGTTGGCCGGAATGCTGTTGACGTCGTTGTAGGCCAGGCGCACACCATTCACCAGGATGAGGGTGCGCTTGTCACCCATGCCGCGCAGCGAAATCGTGGCGGCGCCGGTGCCACCACCATTGTTGGTGTTGGCGTTGGTAGCGTTGCCGGCGATCGATGGCAGCTCCTGCACAATGTCGCCCAGCGTAGCTTTGCCGCTGGCTGCGATCTGCGAACGGTCGACTGTTACCACGGGATTGGCGGTTTCCACGTCCACGCGGCGGATGCGCGAGCCGGTGACGGTGACGCTTTCGAGTGTCTTGGCCTTGTCAGTGGTGGCCGGCGCGTTGTCGGCGGGTGGGGCGGCGTCCTGTGCGTGAACGATAGTGGGCGCCAGTACGGCCATGATCGCGAGATGCGCCATCAGGGCAAGCGTGAGCGGTTTAGGTCGGAACGTGGGCGGCTGGTCGTACGTGCGATGCATGGAGTTCCTCGCGTGACAGGTCGGCATGGGCTCGGGAGCTATTTCTGCAGGCAACACGGCGCCGTGTCGGGCAAGCCCAACCGAATCGTTTTGCCGTTGTAGAGGCGCGGCGGCGCGCGAGCGCCGAGTGCACTCCGTGACTGCCCGCCGTGATGGCGGCGGGCGGGTTGGCGTCCTCAGCTGTTGCCGAGTGCGCCGGGTTCCGTTTGCCAGTACACGGCGTAACGCTCGCCATGCACTTGATTGAGTGGTGCGACCGGCAGCTTGCCGTCGCGGGTTTGTGCTTCGAAGCGCAGATCCTGCGCCGACAGCACGTTCATCCAGGTCGCCTCATTCGTACCGCTCGCGGTGACCCGCGGTGCGGGCCACGGCTTCGGTTCGGGCTTGGGCGCCGCGTCGTAACCGCAGTACTGCATGTCGCGAGTCAGGCCCTTGTCGCCCAGGCGCGCCGCGAGCACCAGCGGACCGTAGAGCGTGGCCTGCAGGTTGTCGTCACCGGGTAGGGATTCGGTACTCAGGCGCATGGGAAGGTCCATCTCGACGCGATCACCGTCATGCCACTCGCGCTGGAGTGTCAGATAGCTTCCGGGCGAGGCAAACACATCGAGCGGCTGGTCGTTGATACGTACGCGAGCACCGCTGCCGATCCAGCTCGGCACGCGCAGGTTCAATGCAAACGTGGTGGGCGCGGCAAGAGACAGCTTCAACTTTGTGAGTGGTTCGCGCGGGAACGCGGTTTCCTGGCGCAGTCGCAGCTTCCGTTCCTTCCAATCCAATTCCGACGGTATGAACAGGTTGACGTACAGATCGTCGTGGTCGCGGAAGTAAATATTGTCGTTGAAGCGAGCGAACTCCTCGGCGCCAGTGCCGGTGCAGCACCAGAACGAGTCCGTGGGCGAGTTGTAGAACTTCGCGGCGCCTGGCTGCAACGGGTAGTAGTACAGCTTCATGCCGTCCCCATCCTGGGTGCCCAGGCGCGCGTTGTAGAGCGTGCGCTCGTAATAATCGAACGCGCGTGGGTCACCGTTCCACGCATAGATATGGCGCGTCAGTTTCATCAGGTTGTACGCCACGCAGCACTCGGCGCTGTATAGGCCAAGCTGGCCTTTGAGATCACCGGGCGGTGTGTTCCAGAACTCGTCGTTGCTCGAACCACCCGTGGCATAGCTGCGATTGCGCGTCACCGTTTCCCAGAAGAACTCGGCGATGCGTCGGTAGCGTGGTTCGCCAGTCAATTCGTAGCGGCGCGCAGCACCAAGGACTTTTGGTATCTGCGTATTGCTGTGCAGTCCCTGTAATTCGTCGCGATGCGCTGACAGCGGATCGAACAGTGATGCCTGATCAAAACGATGGGCGGCATCGAGATAGCGCCCATTGCCGGTGATCGCATAGAGCCGATACAGGCCGTCGTTCATGCCGCCGTATTCGGTCTTGAGGATGTGCGCCATCTCCGCGTCGGAGAAGCCGTTGAGCCAGCGCACCGTCCAATTGCCGATGCCCACGGCGACCTGCAACGCCTGCGCATTGCCGGCGTACTCGTGCATGTCGAGCATGCCGACGAGGATCTTGTGGATCGTGTAGAACGGCGCCCACACCTTCTGGCCGCTGCTCAGTCGGTCGAAGAAACTCGACGGAAACGCGCTGAGATAGCCGTTGGGTTGTTGGCAGGCTGCCAGCGCAGCAACCAGTTCATCACCACGTTGCTTCAACTCCTGATCGCCCGTGGTCGCATAGGCGATAGCCACTGCTGAAAGATAGTGGCCCCCCGTGAAGTGACCGCGCAATTCGCAATCGGGCTTCTCCCAGCCACCGAGCGGTTTGGCGCTGGACGGAATCCCCGCCTGCACACGGAACGTGTGGACAAGTCGGTCGACGGGAAGTGTGTGGAGGTAACGCTGATTATTCGCCGCTGCGCGGGAGAAGTCGCTGTCGAGCAAGCGCACCTGGCGCAGATCGAAGGGATACACACGACGAACTGGCTGATCCTGCACGCCAGGCGCAAAGCCAGGGGTTGCAGGCGTAGCCGTATCGGCCACGTCCGGCGCAAGCGCCATCGCTTTCGGCAAGACCGCGAGCGACGCCAGCGTCGTCGCTGCGCGCTTCAGAAAGCGTCTGCGGTGATCGACGCGTTCAGGCATGTGGCCTCCCCGACCAGTCTGAGCATCTCGTGTGGCGGTGATGCACTCCACCGCTCTGTATTTCATCCTGCCGTCACATAGGCAAATCGTCTTGTGTCATTTGCGGGAATCGCGTGCGGAATTCCGCACAGTTTTACGACGACGTTCTTTCGTGCGTTTCGCGCGCATAGATACACGCGAAACTATGGACGTGACACGTGATCGCCGTGCGTTTCGTGTTAGCTGGCAGCAGCGAGACGGCTGTTGCGACGCCCGTAGGCCAGGTACAGCACGCAGCCAAGCACCAACCAGATGGTGAAACGGATATAGGTGATCATCGGCAGCCCCCAGATCAGCCAGCAAGAGAAGCCCACGCCGATCAGTGGTATCAGCGGTACTAGTGGCGTACGGAAAGGGCGATGCAGTTCGGGTTGGCGCCAGCGCAGCACGGCCACCGCCGAGCAGATCACGATGAACGCGCCAAGTACGCCGATATTTACCAGCTTGGCCAGTTCGCCAAGGGGAAAGAGTCCCGCCGCTATCGTCGTGACGCCACCGAGTAGAAACGTGGAACGATGTGGCGTGCGCCAGCGTGGATGCACGGCAGCGAACCAGCTTGGCAGCAGGCCGTCGCGGCCCAGGCTGAAGCCGATGCGTGCGCCTGCCATCAGGTTGGCAAAGATCACACTGGTGATGCCGCAGACCGATGCCAGCGAAATCACCACCATCGCCCACGGCAACCCGATGCGGGTGAACGCGTTCGCCACCGGTGCTGCATTGTCCAGCGTCGTATACGGCACGATGCCGGTGAGCACGAGGCAGATGGCGATATAGAGGATCATCGCAATGCCCAGCGAGAGCAGCACGGCGCGGGGAAGGTCGCGTTGCGGGTTGCGCGATTCCTCCGCGGCGGTGGTGAGCATGTCGTAACCGAACACGGCGAAGAACACCACGGCCGCGCCCGTCACCACGCCATGCATGCCGAACGGCATGAAGGGATGCCAGCGCTCCGGCTTCACATAGGCCGCACCCGCGATGACGATCAGCGCCGCACCGGCGATCTTGATCGCTACGATCAGCGTATTGAAGCGCGCACCCCATTCCATACGCACGGCGAGCAGCGCGGTCATGAGCATCGAAATGGCGATGGCCGGAAGGTTCACGACACAGCCCGGTGCGCTTCCCCATGCGCCTTGAGCCCACACGGGCAGCGGTATGCCAGCTGCGTCGAGCAGGGCCTGCATGTAGCCGGACCAGCCCACCGCAACCACGGCGGCGATCAAGGCATATTCGAGCAACAAGTCCCAGCCGATGATCCAGCCGGCGAACTCGCCCAGCACCGCGTAACCGTAGGTATAGGCGCTGCCGGACACCGGGATGAGTCCCGCGAACTCCGCGTAACACAACGCTGCCGCCGCACTGGCGATGCCAGCGATGATGAAAGACAGCAGCACCGCGGGGCCTGCTTGCGTCGCAGCCACGGTGCCGGTGAGCACAAAGATGCCCACGCCGATGATGCCGCCGAGGCCAATGGCGGTGAGTTGCCATAGGCCCAGTACACGGCGCAAGCCGCTACCACCCCTCGCTGCATCACCCTGGAGCAATTCCACGGGCTTTCGTCGCAGCATGTCGTTGATCAGGCTCATCGGTGTCTCCCCGCCAAACTATGTTCTGGTTATGCGGGCGCCGGGTGTGGCGCCCGGTCTTGTCTCGCTGAACTACTTTGTGGCGTACGGTGACTTGCCGCCGCTTGCGATGAACTTGTCCACCTCTTGCTGCAATACCGGCAGTGGCACCGAGCCGAGCGAGAGCACCGTGTCGTGGAAGGCGCGCAGGTCGAAGCGCTCCCCGAGCGCTTTTTCCGCCCTGGTACGTGCATCCACGATGGCGAGTTCGCCCAGGTAGTACGACAGCGCCTGGCCCGGCCATGCGATGTAGCGATCCACCTCGGTCTCGATTTCGTGCTCGCTGAGCGCGGTGTTGTCGCGCATGAAGGCCTGAGCCTGCTCGCGCGTCCAACCCTTGTGGTGGATGCCGGTGTCCACCACCAGGCGACAGGCGCGCCACATCTGATAGCTCAAATAACCGAAGCGATCGTAGGGCGTGTCATACATGTCCATCTCTACGCCTAGTCGCTCGGAGTAGAGCGCCCAGCCTTCGCCGTAAGCGGAGATGTAGGTATAGCGACGGAAGTCCGGCAAGCCTTCGTGTTCGGCGGCCAGCGGCATCTGCAGGGCATGACCCGGCGCTGATTCGTGCAACGTCAGCGCGGTGAGCGAGTACAGCGGGCGCGACGGCAGGTCATAGGTATTCACCAGATAGATGCCCGGGCCACCGCGCCCGCCTGTGTAGAACGGGGCCAGATCGGCGGGCACCGGCTCGATAGCGAAGCGCTGCCGCGGCAGGCGGCCGATGTAGTTACCGATCTTGCCGTCCACACGCTTGGCGATCCACGCGGCGTCCTTGAGCAGTTCGTCGGGCGTCTTCGGGTAGAACTTGGGATCCGTGCGCAGGTAATGCAGGAACTCGGGGAAGCTACCCTTGAAGCCGCTGTCGTGGATGGTTTCATCCATCTCCTGATGGATACGCGCCACTTCCTTGAGACCCAGGCCGTGAATCGCATCCGGCGTCATGTCCAGTGTGGTGAACTCGCGGATCTGCGATTGATAGAACGCTTTGCCCTCCGGCATGGCTTCCGCCGCGAGCGTGGTACGCGCCTGCTTCATGTACGTGTTTTGCATGAAGTCCAGCAACTTCGCGTAGGAGGGAATCACCGAGCGCTGGATGGCATCACGGCCCTGCGCGCGCAACTGCGCTTGTTCGCTTGCCGGGATAATGGATGGCATCTTGCGGAACGGCGTGTAGAACAGGTTGTCGTCGCCCTTGGCATTCGCCACGTCAGCGATGGACTGATCGCGCCCGGTCAGCGTCACGCGGGGCACGCTGAAGCCACGGGCAAGGCCCGCCCGCATGTTGGCGGTCTGCTCATCGAAATAGCGCGGAATGTCCTTCAGTTGGTCGATGTAGTGGCGGTAATCGTCCGCCGTGCGCAGCGTGCGGCGCGCGGTGAAGCCCAGGTTGGTCCAGAACGCCGAGTCGCTATTGAACGGCATTTCCCAGGTGTGGAATTGCTGGTCGGCCAGCAATGTCTGGATCTGGTTGCGGTAGACGGCGTAGTTGACTGGATCATCGCCATGCAATTGGGTGGGCGACATCGCATCGAGCTGTTTCAGCACGTCGGCCCAGTAGCGTTCGCGCTCGGCCTGCGTGGCGGCGTCGACCTTGGGCAGGTGATCGGCCAGCGCGCTGTCGTGGCTGTCTTCGTCATCCTCCCCCTTGAACTGCGCTTGTCGCCAGGCCCACTCCCGTGTGTAGATCGTATGGAAGCGGGTGGTGGTGTCGTCGTCTGCGTGTGCCGGCAGCGTGGCGGCAAGCCAGAGTGTGCAGGCAAGGGCGAGGATGAGAGGCTTCATGTCGCTGTCCTAGGTGTATGCACCGGCAGGAGCGCACCTTGTGCTTGACACGTCGCGAGGAGACGGTCGTGCACAGGGCGCGCGCCTACATGGTGGCGTCGAGATCATGCGAAGGGCTGATCGATGGCGGGTGAGGGCGGCGTAAACCAGGCAGCGCCGTCCTCGGTGACGTAGAAATGGTCTTCCAGGCGCACACCAAAACGGTCGGGCACCACGATCATCGGCTCATTGCTGGCGCACATGCCCGGTTGCAGCAGCGTGTGGTCGCCACGCACCAGGTACGGTGTTTCGTGGATGCTCAGGCCGCAGCCATGACCGGTACGGTGTGGAATGCCTGGCAAGCGGTAGTCCGGGCCCAGGCCGGCCTTTTCCACCACACGCCGCGCAGCGGCATCCACGGCTTCGCAAGCGACCCCGGGCCGTATGGCCTCGAACGCGGCGCGCTGCGCGGCCTGTTCCAGTTCCCAGATGCGCGCCTGCTCCGAACTCGGCTGTCCGAAGATATAAGTGCGAGTGATATCCGAGTGATAGCCCTGCACGGTGCAACCGGTGTCGATCAACACCAGTTCGCCCGGTTGCAGGTATTGCTCGCCGGGAACGCCGTGCGGATAGGCGGTGGCCTGGCCGAACTGCACGATGCAAAAGGTGGAGCCGTTATCCGCACCCAATGCACGATGCGCGTCGTCGATGAAGCGCACGAGTTCGGTGCGACTGATGCCTTCCCGGATCAACCCTGCAGCGAGGCGATGCACGTGTAACGTCATCGCCGTGGCCTGCTTCATCAAGGCCAGTTCCGCCGATGATTTACACATACGGCAGCTGTCGACGATGACGCTGGCGTCGCTCAGCGGCTTGCCGCCGAGCACGGCGCGCAGTCGCTCGGCCACGACGTACGGTGTGGCTGGGTCGAGCGCCAGACTGCCAGCGCCCCGCTCGCGCAAGGCGTTAGCGACGAGCTGCTGCGGATCCTCGTGTTCTTCCCATAAGCGAACGTCGGCCGGAATGCGCAATACCGGCTTCAGCGAGCCTGCTTCGAAACCGGGGCAGATCACGATGGGCTCACCACGCGCGGTGAGCAGCATGCCCACGAGGCGTTCGCTGGCGCCCCACGGTACGCCGGTGAAGTAGCGCAGCGAGGTGCCCGCTGTGATCAGCAGGGCATCGACGCCTTGCTCGCGCAACAGGGCGCGAGCGCGCTCGATGCGTCGTTGGTACTCGTTGGCGTCGATCGGTGGCGCGGTGTCCTGCAAAGCCACGAGCGAGGCGCGTGCCTGTGCAGGATCGAGTCCACCGATCTGTGCATGCGTGCCCATCACGATGCTCCGTGAGCGAGATCGTCCGTGCGCCACGCGCCATCCACCAGACGTGCGATACCGCTGGGGTTGCCGTTACGCAACTCGTGCGGCAACTGCGTCTCGGGCACGTTGTCGTAGCTATGCAGCGCGGTGAAGCGCGTGATGGCCGCTGGCATGCCTACCGCTGTGAAACCCGGATGGCCGGTGCTGGGGTAGGGGCCGCCGTGGTTCATGGCTGGGCTCACCGCCACGCCTGTGGGCATGCGGTTGCCGATCAGACGCCCCACGCGCGGGCGCAATGCATGGGCAACGGTCGGCCATGCCGTGTCGTCGCTGCCATCGTTGCCGCTGTAGATCGTGCCGGTGAGATTGCCTTCGAACGCCTGCGCCACCTGCGCCATTTGCGCGACATCGCGCACGCGGACCAGCAGGCTGACAGGGCCGAAGGCCTCGGTCTGCAAGGCCTTGGGTGCGCGCAGGAAGGTATCGGCATCCACGCTCAGCAGCGTGGGCGCATAGCGGAAGCCGGGCTCGCCCACCGTGCCGCCGGCAAGCACCTCGGCACCGGCCTCGCACAAAGTCGCCACACCGTGTTGTAGGTGCTCCAGCACGCCACGAGAGAACAGCACGCTGGGTGCGGCCGCCGCGAAGTGCGACGTTGCGGTGGCGACAAAGGCGTCGCCGTCGGCGCTCTGCGGCACGATCACCACGCCGGGATTAGTGCAGAACTGGCCGCTGCCCATCGTGCAAGACGCGAAGAACTCCTGCGCAAGCGCCGTGCCGCGTTCGGCCAACGCACCCGGCAGGAGGAACACGGGGTTCACACTGGATAGTTCGACATAGGCGGGAATGCCTGCTTTGTCGGCTGCGGCTTTCAGCGCCAGTCCGCCCGCGCGGCTGCCGGTGAAACCCACCGCACCCAGACGCGCATCACCGGCGAGGCGCGCGCCTGCGGCGTAATCGAAGTGATAGAGCAACTGCACGGAAGCCGACGGCAGCCCGGCCTGTTGAAGCGCGACCAAGGCGATGCGCGCGAGGCGTTCGCTGGTCGCCGGGTGCGAGGGATGCGCCTTGGCGATCACCGGATTGCGTGCGGCGATGGCCGAAGCGAAGTCGCTGCCCGCCACGGCGTTGAACGCGAACGGAAAGTTGTTGGGGCCGAACACCAGCACCGGCTTGGACAGCGGCGCGCGATGTGAACGCAGACCGGTGGCGGTGTCGATTACCGGCTGGGTCCATGCGTAGCTGCGCACCGCTTTTGCGGCAAGACGCAACTGGTTGGTGGTGCGCGGCAACTCCACGGTGGCGAGTCGCGGTTGCTTGGGCAGCGCCGTTTCCGCGTGGGCGAGATCGACCAGCGCCTCGGCGTTCGCCTCGATGCCTGCCGCATAAGCTTCAAGAAACGCGGCGATGCGCTCAGGCGGCGCAGCGGCGAGTTCGTTGGCCACGGCGGAGGCGGCGCTGATCGCCGCCTCCAAATCTGCCGCACCACAAAGCGGGAACGCGGGCCCGATCGGGTCGCCCGTGGTCGGGTCTTCCGCTCGGAAGGCACCGAGCAGCTCGCGCGCCTGACGCCATTCGCCGCCGATCAGCAGAGGCTGTGCATTCATGTCAGAGCACCGGTGTGTGGGCGATGGCGTGATCAATCACGCGCATCGCGGCGTCGCGTTCGGCACCGTGCATGGCGAGACGCGGCGCGCGCACGCGTTCGCTGCCCATGTCGACCTTTTCCTGCACCAGTTTGATCAGCTGCACGAACTTGGGCACCGTATCCAGGCGCAGCAGCGGCAGGAACCAGGCATACAATTCGGCCGCCGCATCGGCGCCACCGTCACGCGCCAGTTCGAACAGCTTCACGGACTCCTTCGGATACGCATTGACCAGGCCCGCGATCCAGCCGCGCGCGCCCATCGCTACGCCTTCCACAATCGCGTCGTCCATGCCCACGAGCAGCTCGAGGCGGTTGCCCAGCAGCGAGCGCAGCGCGGCGAAGCGGCGCACATCGCCAGAGGATTCCTTCACCGCCTGCACATTCGGGAATTCATGCGCGAGTTCAGCGATCTGTTCCGGCGAGAAATCCGTCTTGTAGGCAATGGGGTTGTTGTAGAGCATGCAGGGCAGGTCGGTCGCGGCGATCACGGCGCGCAGGTGCGCACCCATTTCGCGCCAGTCGGTGGAGTAGACATACGGCGGCAGCACCATCAGGCCGGAAGCGCCCAGTGCCTTGGCTTGGCGCGCGAGGCGCACGGCTTCATCGGTGGACAGTGCGGCGATGCCCGGGATAACCGGCGCGCGACCGTCGAGCGCTTTCACCAGCGTGCGGATGATGTCCAGCTTTTCGTCGAACGAAAGCGTGGCTGCTTCGCCTAGCGAACCGAGCGGGACGATGCCCTTGCAGCCACTGTCGATCAGCGTGCGTGCGTGCTTGGCGAGGAAGTCGTGATCGACCTGGCCGTCGGCGGTGAACGGCGTGGTGATGGCGGGAATCACGCCGTGCCAGATGGATGCGTTGCTCATGATCAGCTACCTCGTTGTGCGTCGTCAGAAGGAAGGTTGGCAAGCCCGGCCAGCGTGGCTAGTCGGGCGGGGAAAATAGGCGGCCGTGCGCCGCTGCGGGGAAAGCGGCCAAGCTCAGCCAGCGCTGTGCCGCAGATGCGCCCTTGGCAGGCACCCATGCCGCAGCGTGTAGTGAGTTTTGCGGCCCGTGCATCGGTGAAACCGGCGAGCTCACCCATGCGTACGTCCTCGCAGCGACAGACCAGGGTGAGGTCGTCGGCGAGCTTGTGCAGGCGCGGATCGAGTGCGAAATGCTTGGCGAGCAGCGCGCCGAAGCACCGTTCGCTATCGCGTTGCATCAGTAGCGCGCCCGCGGCATCGGTATGGTTGGTGGCCATGTGCCCCGCAATGGCTCCTTCAACGCGTGCCACGGACAGGCCGCCGATACCGCAGGACTCGCCTGCGGCATACACGTTCGCCACGCTGGTGCGAAACAGTGTGTCGACCCGTACACGCGGATGGATATCCGTGTGGTCCAGCACGCAGCCGATCAGGGATGCGAGTTCGGTATTGGGTACGAGCCCATAACCCACGGCGAGCAAATCGCACTCCACGGTTTGCACGCCATGCGGGGTGTCGATGTCCACACGCTGCACGGTGCCATCGCCGTGGGCTTTGCGCACGAACGAGCCGAAGCGATAGGGGGTGCCCGCGAGACGCAGCCGAAGTCCGGCCGCTTGCCACGCACGTGCGGGCCAGTGCCGAAGTTGAGTGGCGAAGGATCGAACGGCGGCGGCGGAGGCCTGTTCGTAGATACCGAGCACTCGCGCGCCGTGCTTACGCAACGTATCCGCAGCGGCTAGCAGTAGCGGGCCGCTGCCACCGATCACCACGCGTTTGCCGGCTACGGGCCAGCCTTGCTTGGCCAGTGCCTGCAGGCCGCCGGCACCGGTGACACCGGGCAGCGTCCAGCCCGGGAAGGGCAGTAACAGTTCGCGCGCACCGGTGGCGAGCACCAGTGAACCGTAGGAAAGAAGCCGTGTGCCTTGGGGTGTCTCCACACGCAGCGCCGGTGACTCCGTCGCGACTACGCTGTGCTGTGCCAGCCATTCCACACCTTGCAAGCCGTCGACAACCTGGCGTGCAGCACGTGGCAAGGGATGTTGCACATCGTGTCGCCACACTTGCCCGCCGGGGCGTGGTTGCGCGTCGAGCAAACCCACCCGTGCTCCATGCGCAGCAGCCGTCTTCGCTGCGGACATTCCCGCAGGACCCGCGCCGATCACGAGGACGTCGTAGTGATCACGCATCGGTGACCACCTGCATGCCTTCGCTGGCCGGCGTCATGCATGCTCGCACATGGGCAACGCCATCCACCTGCACGCGGCATTCGAAGCACACGCCCATGCCGCACAGCGGTGCGCGAGGAGCGTCGTTCACCGAGCGGCGGAAACGCAACGTGACGTGAGCCACCGCAGCTGCAACGCTGGCGCCAACCGGCACATCCACTGGATGACCATTCACGGTGAGTCGCACCCGCGCAGTCATGCGACCAGCCTCGATGGCGCATACGGCGCGGGATCGATGGCGGGCTGGCGACCGTGGATCAGATCGATCATTAGCTTCGCGCTACCCAAGGCGGTGGTCACGCCAAGGCCTTCATGCCCAGCAGCCACCCATTGGTCGGCGGCATCAGGTACCGCGCCGAGATACGGACGTCCATCCGGTGTGGTGGGGCGAAAGCCGGTCCAGATGCGCAGCGCCTGCAAGTTTTGCAAACCCGGCACGAAGGCGAAGCTGCGTTCCAGCATGCGTTGCACCATGGAAGGCGATACAGCGGCATCGTTCGCGTGGAATTCGCGCGACGAGCCGATCAGGATCTGGCCCGTCGGACGAGGTTGCACGTTGAAGGCCACGCTGCTATCGGCATCGCCATGGGCGCTGTCGGCGTAGCCCAGTTCAAGCAACTGATGACGGATGAAGCCGGGATAACGATCGGTAATGACGAGATGGCCTTTGCGTGCCCGCATAGGAAGCATGGGCAGCAGTGCGGGCAGCGCGCAACCAGTAGCGACCAGCACAGGGCCGGACAGACGCGTGTCGTCATCGAGCAGTACGCCACCGCGCTGCAGTGTTTGCGCGCGGCGGCCTGCGTACAGTCGTGCACCGCGCGATTGCGCGCGTTGCACCAGATGGCTGGCGACGCGCGGCGGATACACCACGGCTTCGCGAGGCACCAACATGCCACCGGCAAGGCCCGGCACCAGCGCGGGTTCCAGTGCATACAGCGTTGCGGCGTCGAGCAGGCGCGCGTCGATGCCGGCGGCGCCCAAGCGCGCGATGCGTTGAGCGGCAGCGGCCAGTTCGTCGTCGTTGCGGGCCACCCACAACGTGCCACAGCGGCTGAATTCAGCCTCTTTCAGATCGGCGAATGCTTCCCATAGACGCAGGGAGTAGCGCGCCAAGGCGAGTTCGGCCGGGTCGTCATCCATGGCTACCAGATGACCCATCGCCGCCGCCGTGGCGCCACCGCCGATCGGGCCGGGCTCGATGATGGCCACGCGCATACCTTCCGCGCTCGCCGCGTCAGCGCATGCAGCGCCGACGATGCCCGCACCGATCACGATCAGGTCGAACGTGGCGGCCGTGCCATTCATTCCGCGCCGCTACCCCAGGTAAAGGCATCGGCCTCGTCGAACAACAAGGTGCTTTGCGCCACTACGAAGGCGGTGCCGGTGATCTGCGGAAGCACGCCGCGCTCACTGTGCGTGTAGCGGCCTTCAAAGACGCTGCCGAGGATGCTTTCCTGCATCCACGTTTCGCCGGGTGCCAGCTCGCCGTCCGCGGCGAGGCAGGCCAGCTTGGCGCTGGTGCCAGTGCCACAGGGCGAGCGGTCGTAGGCAAGACCGGGGCACAACACGAAGTTCCGGCCGTCCAGTCCAGCGACCGGAGACTTCGTGTTGACCTCGATGTGATCGATTTCACCGCCTTCCACGCCGGTGATGCCGTTGGCTTCCAGTGCGTGGCGCACGGCCTCGGTATAGGTGGTGAGCGCGCGCTGGTGCTGAATTTCCACCGGCAGCGGCGTGTCGTGGGTGATAAAGAACCAATTACCGCCCCAGGCGATATCGCCGGTGACAGTGCCATAGCCCGGCACGTCGACGCTGACGTCGGCGGCGTGGCGATAGCTCTCCACGTTGTCGATGGTGACGCGGCCGTCTTCGTGCAGTTCGGCGCCCACGGTGCCCACCGGCGTATCGATGCGGTGCTTGCCCGGGCCGATGCGGCCCATATGCTGCAACGTGCGCACCAGGCCGATAGTGCCGTGGCCACACATGCCGAGATACGACACGTTGTTGAAGTAGATGACGCTGGCGCATGCGCCTTCCGTCTTCGGCGGCAACAGCAACGCGCCGACAACGGTGCTGGAGCCGCGCGGTTCGCACGCAATGGCGCTGCGCCACTTGTCGAAGTCGCGACGGAAGCGCTCGCGTTGCTCCATCAGCGTGCCGTTGCCCAGGTCGGGAAAGCCGGCAATCACGACACGGGTCGGTTCGCCGCCGGTATGTGAGTCGATCACGTCTATGGTATGCATGGCGCTTATGCTCGCGCTGTATCGGCTGGACCGTCTAGAAAAGCTTGGCGTCCTGCGATGCGGAAATCGGCACAATGCACATTCACGTGTTCGGCCTATGCTGCAGTCGCAGCAAGGCTTGGCGCGGGGTAGAGGGCTTTCACCGAGATGAAGATTTCCGCCGACGAACTGGAAGCGCTATTTGACGCCGTGCCTGATGTCGTGTTCTTCGTGAAGGACAGCGAAGGGCGCTACACGCATGCCAACCTCACCCTGGTGCGACGCCTGGGGCTCAAGCATCGCAGCGATGTGATTGGTCGCAACGTGACTGAGTTGTTTCCCACCGCATTGGGTGGTTCCTATGCCACGCAGGACCAGCGCGTGCTCGATGGCGAGGTGATCGAGAACCAGCTTGAAGTGCACATGTTCTCCAATCGCGCCACGGGTTGGTGCCTGACCTGCAAGCGCCCCTTGCGACAGCGTGGCGAGGTGCGCGGCATTGTTGGCATTTCGCGCGATCTGGGCCGGCCGGACGGGCGTCATCCCACGTATGCGCGTTTGCGCCGGGTACTGGCTTATTTGCAAGAGCACTACGCCGAAGGCGTGCGCGTGGCGCACCTGGCGGAATTGGCGGACCTATCCGTGGCGCAACTAGAGCGGCACTTCCGCAAAGTGTTCCAGCTCACGCCGCAACAACTGCAGACCAAATTGCGCATCGAGGAAGCCATGCGCCTTTTGCACGGCAGCGAGAGCGTGGCATCTATCGGACTCGCCTGTGGTTTTGCGGATCAGAGCGCGTTTGCTCGCCAGTTCAAATCCACCGTAGGCATGACACCGCGTGATTACCGCGCCCTGGTGACGGCGGCTGGCGGAAGCCGGCGTCTGCCGGAACCCGACCTGGTGGTCTGAGGCCCAAAAAAAGCCCCGCACGAGGCGGGGCTTTTTTTTGGAGCCGTATGAGGAAGGGAATTAGCCCTGGACCCACACGCCGACATTGAGGTGCCAGCCATCGTTGCGCTGCACGTAGTGCGGATGCACGTAGTGGTAGCCCTGGCGCTCACCTTCCCAATGACCGTGGACCGCGATGTACTGATGGCCGTTCCAATGCCAGTAGCCGCGAGCCCAGATATAACCCGGACGGTGCGGGGGCTCTTCCTCGATCAACACGGTCGGCGGCGGCTGCGGAGCGATCACTTCCACGTATTCGCGCTGCACCGGTTGTTCCTCGACCACGACGGGGCGGGGATGGTGCACGGGCTGTTCCACGACGCAGCCGCTGGCCATCAGGGTCAGGGCGGTAAGTGCGACGAGACGAATCTGCATAGGTGACGTTGCCTCTGTGAAGAGTAAGTGAGTGTGGTGGTCGGACAATGACGCGTAAGGCTGAGGCTTACCTTTCTTGCGGATGATCGTTTTTTTTCTTTTACTGCAAGTATTTACGATGGTTTTGCGGGTCGGCCGCGGATGGCGTCCCGACCGTTTTGCCCTATGTGCCTGACGCAATGCCATTCCTATCCGGGAAGCCCGCGCGGCGTTGACGCTTCGCCGCAAAGATGTGCGGCATCAGCGGCCCCAATAGCCGCCATGCCAGCGCCAACCATCGCGCGCGTGTTCCCAGCGAGCCTGGTGATAGTTGTAGCCCGGGCGGCCACGGACCCAATAGCCACCCATCCAGACATGGCGGTGGCCGTCCCAGCGCCAGTAACCCGGCGCCCACACGTAGCCAACGCGCGGCGGCGGAACCACTTCATAGCGCGGCGGCGGCGGGGCGACGCCAATGCCGACCGACACCGATACCTGTGCGGAGGCGTCCGGTGCATAGGTCACGGCGCCGGCGCCCGCAACGCCTAGGGCCGCGAGCAGGGCGAGTTTGCGGGTGATGCTCAGCATGATGTTGTCTCCCTTGATGTCGGCCGCAACGTGCGGCTTCAGGGCGGGGAACGGCGCATTTCCCTGCCGTGTTGACGACTCGAGCCGGGCTTGTTCAGGTTTGTGTGGGCTTGTAGCGATATTTCGTTCAGTTTTCTTGACGGTAAAAGAACGAACGGTCGTGCTATTTTATGGCCCATGAACTCCGTCGCCCTCAGCAAACGCGCCACCACACGCGAACTCATCCTTGATCACGCCTACGACATGGCGCGCCGGGACGGCCTGGAAGGGCTATCCATTGGCTCGCTGGCGCAAGACGTGGGCATGTCCAAGAGCGGTGTCTTCGCGCATTTCGGTTCCCGCGAAGACCTGCAGTTAGCCGTGCTGGAACTGGGTCAGCAGCGTTTCCTGCAGCGGGTGAAGTGGCCCGCGCTGAAATTGCCTCGTGGTCTGCCCCGCATACGCGCCATCGTTGCCAACTGGGTGGACTGGGGGCGCGAGTACCAGAGCGGTTGCGTGCTGCTCACCGCCGCCAGCGAGTACGACGGCCGCGAAGGCCCGTTGCGTGACAGCGTGACGAAGAGCCAAGCTGGCTGGCGACAGGAGATGTGCCGCGCCATCGGTCACGCGATCGAGAACGGAGAGCTGGGCGCGGATACCGATCCGTCGCAGCTCGCCTTTGAAATCTACGCACTCATGCTGGGTCTGCATCACGATGCGGGCCTGTTTGGATTCGACGAAGCCTGCCGGCACGCGCTGGCAGGCTTCGAGCGCCTGCTCGCCAGCTATAACCCGCCATCGGAGCGGAGGACTGCGCCATGACTCGCCAAACCACCACCACCGTCAAACCCCGTCGTCGCGGCCCCGGGCCCATCACCATCGGCGCCGTACGCGCGGGCTTCGCACTGGGCAGCCGCATTACGCCGAAACGCGCGGTGCAGCGGGCGTTGCGGATCTTCATCACCCCGTTCGCCAGCAGCCGGGCGCGTGCACGGGCGGCCGAAGCGGGTCCGGAGATGCAGCGCGGTGAGTTGCAGGTCCGCGGCCAGCGCATCGCCACCTACACCTGGGGCGATCCATCGCGCCAGCCCTATGTACTGCTGGTGCACGGCTGGTCCAGCTTTGGCCTGCGCTACTTGCCGTGGGTGAAGCCCTTGCGTGATATGGGCTATGCCCTGGTGGCGTTCGACCAGCCTGGGCATGGTCTGAGCGACGGACGGCACTGCACGCTGCCCGATTTCATCGAGACCGTGCGCGAAGTCGGGCGCCATTACGGCGACGCTGCAGTGACCATCGCGCACTCGCTGGGTGGCGCGGCCGCTGCCCTGGCACAGGACGAGGCGTGGCATTCGCACAAGCTCATCCTTATCGCACCTGCCGCCGATCCGGTGGCCGCCACCCAGCGCTTCACGCATTTCGTGCGCCTGGGAGAACACCTGCGCGGCCGCCTGCATGACAGCCTGCAGGCGATGACGGGGATCAATATTCACGACCTGCAGGTGCACCGCCATTTGCCCTCGCTGGGGCAGCCGGCGCTGATCGTGCACGACATGGACGATCACGACGTGCCATGGGCCGAAGGGGAGCGCTATGCCCGCCACTGGCGTGGTGCGCGCCTGCACACCACGCAAGGGCTGGGGCATCACCACGTGCTCGACGCGCCGGAAGTGATCGACGTGTCCCTGGCGTTCCTGCGTGGCGAGAACGTCGGCGAACGTGTCGTGTCGTCGCCCAACTTGCCGTTTGGTGACAGCTGAGCGACAGCCGAAACGCCTCGGGCGCGACGGGGCTGAACGATACCGTTGCGCTCATTTCTGGCGAAAAACGACGCCACCACCGCGCCGCAACATGTTCCAAACGTAACCATCCTCTAAAATCGGGAATCCGACGCACCGCAGTCCCGGAGTCCCCATGAGTTCCCCCGCCCAGCACGTTTCCGCCAGCGCCGCCCAGGCGGAAAGCCGCCCGTTGCGTTTCGTCACCGCCGCCAGTCTGTTCGATGGCCACGATGCCGCCATCAACATCATGCGCCGCATCATCCAGTCGCAAGGCGCAGAGGTGATTCACCTCGGCCACAACCGCTCGGTGGAAGACGTGGTGCGCGCGGCGTTGCAGGAAGACGCCGATGCCATCGCGCTGTCGTCCTACCAGGGCGGCCACGTCGAGTACTTCAAGTACATGGTGGACATGCTTAAGCAGCACAACGCTGCGCACATCCGCGTGTTCGGCGGTGGCGGCGGCACTATCACGCCGGAGGAAATCCGCGAGCTGCAGGCGTACGGCGTCGAACGCATTTATCACCCCAATGACGGCATGAGGCTCGGCCTTACCGAGATGATCGAAGACGTCATGCACCGCACGCGTGCAGCGGCGGTGAAGCGCGCGACGGAAGAACAGTCGTCGGCCATCACGCCCATGGTCGATATCAGCAACGAGATCGCTGTGGGTCACGTGCTGTCCGCCATCGAGGAAGGTGAGCTGCCGGAAGCTGAGCTGGACCATCTACGCAAGCAGTGGAAGATGGCCGGCAAGCAGACGCCGGTGCTCGGTGTCACCGGTACCGGCGGCGCGGGCAAGTCGTCGGTGGTGGATGAATTGCTGCTGCGCTTCCTGCATGCATTCCCGCACATGCGCATCGCCGTACTGGCGGTGGACCCCACGCGTCGCCGCAGTGGCGGCGCGTTGTTGGGCGACCGCATCCGCATGAACTCCCTGCGCAGCCATCGTGTCTACATGCGTTCCATGGCCACGCGCCGCCAGCACGCCGCGACCAGCGCGGTGCTGCGCGACTGCATTGATTTCCTCAAGGCGCAGCCGTACGACCTCATCATCGTTGAAACCGCTGGTATCGGTCAGAGCGATTCGGAAATCGTCGATCTGGTGGATTTCCCCACCTACGTCATGACCAGCGACTACGGTGCGGCCAGCCAGCTCGAAAAGATCGACATGCTGGACTTCGCCGAACTGATCGTGCTCAACAAGTTCGATAAGCGCGGCGCGGAAGACGCATTGCGTGACGTGCGCAAGCAGTGGAAGCGCAACCGCACCGCCTTCACGCTCACCGACGAGCAGGTGCCGGTGTATCCCAGCATCGCCAGTCAGTTCAACGATCCGGGCGTGACCTGGATGTTCAGCAACCTGTGCCGCCTGCTGCGCGAGAAACTCGGCTTGCCGGCGGAAAAATGGACGCCGAACCTCGACACCACGCTGAAGGAGCCGCGCGCCACGGTGCTCATTCCCGGTGCACGCGTGCGTTACCTCGCGGAGATCGCCGAGCAAGGCCGTGGCATCAACAAGGAAATCGAACGCGAAGCCGAGTTCGCCAGTAAAGCTCAGCACTACTACGAATCGCTGAAAGAACTGGGCGACGCGCACCTGCCGCGCCAGTTGGCACGCTACGAGCCCGAAGCGCTGCACGAAGAGGGTGCCGACCGCACGTTGCTGACCCTGCGTCAGCGCTATAACGCGGCCATCAAAGAACTCAGCCACCACGCCATCCACCTGCTGCACGAGTGGCCCGCACGCTATAAGTCGGTGACCGACGAGTTCAACGAGTACAAGGTGCGCGACAAGGTGATCCGCGTGGATAACTACCGCGAATCGCTGAGCCATCAGAAGATCCCGAAGGTGGCGCCGCCCAAGACCAAGGATTGGGGCGACCTGCTGCGCTTCCTGCAGCGCGAAAACCTGCCGGGCCACTATCCGTACACCGGTGGCGTGTATCCGTACCGCCGTACCGGTGAGGACCCCACTCGCATGTTCGCGGGCGAGGGCACGCCGGAGCGCACCAACCGCCGCTTCCATTACCTGAGTCAGGGTGGTGCGGCCACGCGCCTTTCCACCGCGTTCGACTCGGTGACGCTGTACGGTGAAGATCCCGCGCCGCGTCCGGACATCTACGGCAAGATCGGCAATTCCGGCGTCAATATCGCCACGCTGGACGATATGAAGAAGCTGTATTCCGGCTTCGACCTCAGCGCGCCGAGCAGTTCCGTGTCGATGACCATCAACGGTCCCGCGCCGATCATCCTCGCGATGTTCATGAACACCGCGATCGATCAGAACATCGAGAAGTATTTGAAAGAAGACCCGGCGCGCTGGTCGGCGGCCGAAAAGAAGATCGCTTCGCAATTCCCGAATGGCCGTCCGCAATATTCCGGTGACCTGCCCAAGGGCAACGAAGGCCTCGGCCTTGGCCTGCTCGGCATCACCGGTGACCAACTGGTGGATGCGGACACCTACGCGCGCATCAAGGAAGAAACGCTGCAGACGGTGCGCGGCACCGTGCAGGCGGACATCCTGAAAGAAGACCAGGCACAGAACACCTGCATCTTTTCCACCGAGTTCGCGCTGCGCATGATGGGCGACATCCAGCAGTACTTCGTCGACCACAAGGTGCGCAACTTCTACTCGGTGTCCATCTCCGGTTACCACATTGCCGAAGCGGGCGCGAACCCGATCAGCCAGCTGGCCTTCACGCTGAGCAACGGCTTCACCATCGTGGAGTACTACCTCGCGCGCGGCATGCAGATCGACGATTTCGCGCCGAATCTGTCGTTCTTCTTCTCCAACGGCATGGACCCGGAGTACACCGTGATCGGCCGCGTGGCCCGCCGCATCTGGGCTCGCGCCATGCGCGAGCGCTACGGTGCCAGCGCGCGTAGCCAGATGATGAAGTACCACATCCAGACGTCCGGCCGTTCGCTGCACGCGCAGGAAATCCAGTTCAACGACATCCGCACCACGCTACAAGCGCTGTACGCGTTGTTCGATAACTGCAACAGCCTGCACACCAACGCCTACGACGAAGCCATCACCACGCCGACGGAAGAAAGCGTGCGCCGCGCGGTGGCGATCCAGATGATCATCAACAAGGAATTGGGCCTCAACTTCAATGAGAACCCCTGGCAGGGCAGCTACATCGTCGATGCGCTCACCGACATCGTCGAAGAAGCTGTGTACAAGGAATTCGAGGCGATCAGCGAGCGCGGTGGCGTACTCGGCGCGATGGACACCATGTACCAGCGCGGCAAGATCCAGGAAGAGTCGATGTACTACGAGCAGAAGAAGCACGACGGCAGCCTCCCGCTGATCGGCGTGAATACCTTCCTGCCGAAGGACCACGGCGGCGAGATCGCCACGGAGATCGAACTCATCCGTTCGACGGAAGGCGAGAAGGGCCAGCAGATCGAGAACGTGTTGGCCTTCGGTAAGGCGCGCAATGAGTTGGCGCCCGATAGCCTGAAGACGCTGCAGAACACGGCGCGTGATCGACAGAATGTGTTTGAGCAGTTGATGGAAGCGGTGAAGTACAACTCGCTGGGGCAGATCAGTCACGCGTTGTATGACGTGGGTGGTGAGTATCGGCGCAATATGTGAGGCCTGGGTTTTGATGCGCTTGCTTTCTCCCTCTCCCTTTCGGGGAGAGGGTTGGGGTGAGGGGTGGGTGCTCGCCTTACCGTTTCGATGAAACCGTCATCCCTGCGAAAGCAGGGACCCAGTGACTTTTCGCTTGGTTGTCACGTAGTCGTGATCTGGCTCGCCTGCGGCGGGCTTCCGCCCTCCTGCCGGAGGCCGGGTCACTTTCTCTTGCTTGCCCAAGAGAAAGTAACCAAAGAGAAGGGCACCCCCACTTGGCGCTGGCCGGTGAAGCCGGCCAGTTCGTGAGGGGTGGCCGGGCTTTTCGACGGGGCTCCTGCCCCGGCGAAAAGGGATCGGCGTCCTGCCGATCCCCCTGCGGGCCTTCTCGTCCACCCCTCACCGCCGCACAGGGGCCCGAAGGTCAAAAGCGCCGAGCCGTAGGCTCGTGCAGCTGCGCTGCACATCGCATCGCGGCAGGTCGCGTTGCTCCTTCTCTAGGGCGCAAAGCCAAGGCAGAAGAGAAAGACGATGCTGTAACGTGGCGAGTTCTCCACACCGGTCGGGAAGCGTAGCGTCCCCCTTATCTCGCCCCAGCGGTAGGAAAGCGTAGCGTCTGCTTTCCCTAGCCTCTGCGATCGGGAAGCGTAGCGAAGCCTGCTTTAAGTCCTCTCCGCCATGGCGCGTTGCGAAGCGCGCCGACGTACCCTCTGCGTAGCGGCGAAGGTGGCCAAGCCACAACGTTCCTCACCCGTTCGGGCTTATCCCATCGACATGCTGCGGGCGTTAGCCTGTCAGGCCATTTCTTTGGGTTACTTTTCTTTACTCCGGGCATCCTGCCCTCCGCCCTTCGGGCCGGCTTCGCCGTTCGCACGCGCTCCTGCGCGTGCGTGGGCCAACAAAGAAAAGTGACTCGAGCGTCCCACGGGACTAGCTTCGCGTCGTCGGCAGACGATCGAAACGCCCGCTGCGTAAGCGGCCAGGTCGCGAGAACGCGACAACCAAGCGATACCGCTACTGGGTCCCGGCCTGCGCCGGGATGACGGCTAAAGATGAAACCACGAGGCGAGCACCCGCCCCTCACCCCAACCCTCACCCCAAAGGGGCGAGGGAGTAGAACTGAGGCGTTCTGTGGGCTCCTCCAGCCACGCCCTTTGAGCGTGTGCCATGCCCATCGCATCCGCGAAACAGCAACGCGAATTCCACGGCAATAAATCTGAAATACGCCGCCCGAAAGCTTCAGAAAACCAGGTCAAGCCCTGTGCGAAGCACAGAAAGAACCGCCGCACACCAACCCCTCGCCACCCATGCTAGCCTCCGCCATCCACTTCGCCGGCGCCTCCCATGCTCACCGTTCACCACCTCAACAACTCCCGCTCCCAGCGTGTGCTCTGGCTGCTGGAAGAGCTGGAAGTCCCTTACGAGATTCGCAAATATCAGCGTGACCCCAGCACCATGCTGGCGCCGCCGGAATTGCGTGCCATTCATCCGTTGGGCAAGTCGCCAGTGATCGAGGATGAGGGGAGGGTGGTGGCGGAGTCGGGGGCTATCGTGGAGTACCTCGTCGACCATTACGACACGGGGCGCCTAGCGCCATTGCCGGGGATGCCCGACCGGCTACGTTTCACTTATTGGCTGCATTACGCGGAGGGCTCCGCCATGCCGCCGCTGCTGCTCAAGCTGGTGGCGTCACGCATTGCCAGCGCACCGATGCCGTTCTTCGCCAAACCCATTGCGCGGAAAATCGCCAGCAAGCTGCAGAGCACCTTCGTTGATCCGCAGTTGGCGTTGCATTTGCACTATGTCGACAAGGAACTTGCAGCCACGGGCTGGTTCGTTGGTGGTGAGTTCAGTGCGGCGGATATCCAGATGAGCTTTCCCATGGAAGCCGCGATGGCACGCAGTGGCATCGCCGACAAGTTGCCGAACATCGCTGCATTCGTGAAGCGTATTCAGCAGCGGCCAGCATACAAACGCGCACTGGAGCGTGGCGGTCCTTACGCATTGGGTTGACGGATGCAGGGAAAGTTGCGCACAGGGTGCGCTCCTGTTCTCCGCCGGGGGTTTGCGTCTCTCCGGGGATTGGCTGGACCCGTCGATTCGCACGGCGTTGTCTACAGGAGCGCATCCTCTGCGCAATGGCGTCGCTACGTGCGACACCATGAAATCAGGAAGGTTTGCAACCGGTGCCGCAGGTGCATAGTTGCTGCCCGCACACCCGACCTGCGGCTACCCGGCTGCAAGCCTTCCTGATCTCACGCGACTATCTATGACTATGGATGCGTGCCGTGGTTCCCGAAGGAAGAACGTCGGGAGGCACGATGCGATGACAGCGCGAGTTCTTACCAGTGGTTGCGTCGGTGCTGATAGGTCCGCGCCGGTGCAAACAGGCGTCGCTGGCTCAAGCACATCACAAGATAAAGCGACGAGAGCGCAAGGCCTCGCCATAGGGCTGCATCCTGTCCCGGTCGCAGCAGCAGTTCGACGATGGAAAGTGCGAACAGCAGTGCCGACAAAATCATGCCGACGGCGCGCCACCCTATGCTGCGGTGTTGATGCGTGTGAGTCTTCATACGTGCATTGTCGGTGTGCTCTTCGTAAAGAAGCGATATCGCTTCACTTAAGGCACCGTATAGATCACGTAAAGAAGCCCCAGCCAAGTCGGTTCCTGCGTCAGGGCGTGGGAATGCAGGTATGACAGGCCTTGCGGCTGGGTGTCCATTTATTGTTGCGGCAGCCACTGGCGTATCAGGAAAACTTCAAGTTCAAGAAGGGTTTTCTATCTGCAAGAGTTTTTTTCTTGAACGCTGCGTGAAGCGACAAGTTCATGCAAGCAAGCGAAAGGTTATCGCAGCTCTTGGGGAGTAACACATACGGATGCGTTCGATCCGTTGTTTCCATGGAGCGGCAGAGAGCCTCGTGAAGATCCCCATCCTCATGTATCACAACATCGCGGAGGTGCCCGAAGGCATCAACGTGTATCGCAGCCTGTATGTCTCGCCGGGTGCGTTTGCTCGACAGATGGCGTTGCTGCGCATGCTTGGCTATCGCGGTGTATCCATGTCCGACGCCATGCCCTATCTGCAGGGCGGCAAGGAAGGAAAGATCGTCGTCATCACGCTTGACGATGGCTACGTCGACAACCTCGAATGGGCGATGGCGACGTTGCGTCGCTACGGCTTCACCGCTACCTGCTATGCGGTGAGTGGATATATCGGCCAGTACAACGCCTGGGATAATGAGAAGCTCGGCGTGCGCAAGCCGCTGATGTCGGCGGATGAGCTTCGCGCCTGGCATGCGGGCGGCATGGAAGTAGGTGCGCACTCGCGCACGCACGTGCGGCTCAGTCGGTGCAGCGATCAGCAACAGCGCGAGGAGATCCACGGCTGCAAGGCCGAGCTGGAAGATCGCCTCGGCCTCGGCATTACGCAGTTCTGCTACCCGTACGGCGATTACGACGAACGCGCAGTCCACGCGACGCGCGAAGCGGGCTACGTCGCAGCCACCACCACCGATCGCGGACGCGCGACCGGTGGAGTATCCACCGACCTATGGCGCCTGCCGCGCATCCAGGTTGCGCGCCATCACCTGTTGCCGCAGGTGGCGGCAAAGGTGCTCACCCGTTACGAGGACAAGCGCACATGAAGCTGCTCTTCGTTGGCACCAATCCCGAGAACACCGGTGCAGCCACGCACTTCGTGGCGCTTGCACGCGCTTTGTTGCAGGCCGGGCACCCCGTGGAAAGCATCGTTTCCCGCCAAGGTCTGATCGGCGATGGCATGACGGCGGCGCGCGTGCCCGTGTTTCCTGGCAAGTTCCGCAATGTGCTCGACCTGCGTGGCTACACAGCGGTGCTGCGGCGCATTGAGTGGTTCGCACCGGATTGGCTGGTAGGTAATTTCGGCAAGGAATACTGGCCGCTGATTGCCTGTGGCCGCCTGACAGGGACACCGGTGGCGTTGTTCCGTCATCGCAATCCGCGCATGAGCCGGTTGTCCGAATACGGTATTCCGAGGCTGGCGCAGCGCTTCATCGCGGTGTCCGAATTTGCGCGGAATGCCTACTTGGATCAGGGCGTGCCACCGGACCGCGTGCACATCTCCTACAACCCGGTGGACATTCATGAGTTCCGGCCCGATCTGACACGGCGCATGCAAGTGCGTCGCCAGTTCGACATACCCGAGGACGCTATCGTCATGGGCTATGCGGGTCGGATGCACGGTGGCAAGGGCGTTACCCAGTTGATGCAGGCCGCCAACGCCGCTATGGCCGAGGAGCCTCGTTTGCACATGCTCTGGGTAGGCAGCGGAGCCGAGGAACACGTGGTGCACGCGATGGCGGAGCAGGGTGGCGCAGCGGGTCGTCACCACTTCACGGGTTGGGTGAATGATACGTCGCGCTACTACTGCGCGTTCTCGTTCCTGGCGTTTCCTTCGGTAGAGCTCGAAACCTTCGGCCGCGTGGCGATCGAGGCGCAGGCCTGCGGTGTTCCCGTGCTGGGTAGTCGCATCGGCGGCGTGCCGGAAACCATGGAAGACGGCATGACAGGGTGTTTGCTTGAGCCGGGCAATATCGCCGAGTGGCGCGGCGCCATTCTCGCCATGTGCAAGCCCGGCGTATACCGGCGAATGGGCATGGCTGCTCGCGTCCACGTGATGGAGCACTTCAGCAACGCGGCCGTGGCGCGGGATTTCGAACGATTGCTGCGCTTCGGCAGCGAGCCCGTGCATCACCTGCATCACGCCATTACCTAAGCGACCTACGGGACCGTTGCCGCGCCTTCACAAAGTCGCGACGCGAAAGCACTTGACTGTCGATTAACCAAGTGGTTAATTGAACGCATGGCAAATACCGACGACCCGCTGTCCACCACCTTTGCCGCGCTGGCGGACCCCACGCGGCGCGCCATCCTGACTCGCCTGGCCAGAGGCGAGGCGACCGTAGGTGAACTGGGCGAGCCGTTCGAGATGTCCGCGCCGGCCATCTCCAAGCACCTGCGGGTGCTGGAAAGCGCGGGGCTGATCGCGCGTGAAGTTGACGCCCGCTGGCGTATTTGCCGTCTACGTGCCGAACCCATGCACGATGCGCACGATTGGCTAGAAGCGTATCGCCGTCATTGGGAAGGCAACCTGGATCGACTGGTCGAGTTTGTTGAGCGAACCCATCGCGCCGAGGCAAAGCAACCTGCAAGCGGCGCACCACGTGCACCGAGGAAAAAGCCATGACCACCCAAGCCGCAACGTTCGAACTGGAAATGACCCGCCACATCCGCGCGCCGCGCGAAAAGGTGTTTGAAGCCTTCATCGATGAGGCCGCCATGGCCGCCTGGCACTGCCCGCGGGGGCTGAGCGTGGGCGAAGTGAGCGCCGACGCACGCGTAGGTGGGCGCTATCGCATCACCATGGTGACCAAGGATGGTGTGGTGCATGGCTCGGGCGGCGTTTATCAGGTCATCGAGCGCCCGTCGTTTCTCGCCTATACCTGGGCATGGGATGGCGAAGGTGAGGCGGCGGCACGCACGACGCTCATCGAAGTCACGCTCACCGAAAAAGACGGCGGCACGCAGCTCCACATGCGTCATACCGGTTTCCCCGATGCCGCCGTGCGCGACGATCACCATCAGGGTTGGACATCCGTGTTCAATCGCCTGGTCGATTATTTGGATCCGGAAGGCACAGCCGGCAACGTGGTGGTGGTGGGCAGCCCCATCAGCCCGTATACGCGCGCTGTGCGCATTGCGCTGGCGGAGAAGGGCGTGGCGTACGTGCTTAAGTCGGTAGCACCACACAAGCCTGAAGCCGATGCCATCCATCCGTTCGGCCGTATCCCTGCGCTGTACGACGGCCCGCTGGAGTTCTACGAAACGCGAGCCATCCTGCGCTACATCGACGAAGCCTTTGAAGGCCCGGCCCTGTTTCCCGCGGGTGGCGTCACCTCCCGCGCGCGCGCGGAGCAGTGGTATAGCGTGCTGAACGACTACGGTTACGATGCCATCGTCAAGCGTGGCGTGCTGCAGTACATGTTCCCTTCGGGCGAAGGCGGACAGCCGAATCGCGCAATCATCGATGCTGCCGTGCCTGATATCCATCGCCTGCTGGCTACGCTCGATGAGGGTTATGGCCCGCGCGATTACTTGGTAGGCAATACGCCGTGCATTGCGGATTACTTCGCCGCACCGTTGCTCTATTCGTTGTCGAAGATGCCGGGAGGCCAGGCCCTGCTCGCCAAGTATCCCAACGTGCAACGCGCACAGGCGGTGATGCAGGCGCGGCCCAGCTTCATGTCGGCCGAGCCGGATTTCGAAGGCAAGGGCGATGCGTCTAACGTCACGCCACTGCGCAAGGCGAGCGCAGCCTGACGTGGAGATGGAGCGGGCAACGCACGCCGTGGCGTTGCCCGTTCCTGCTACGCCTCAGTCGTGGCCCGCGACGCGCTGAAATGCGTTACGGCACAACCTCGTTCGCCGCTACTGCCAGCCCCGACACCACGCCAAGCGACGGGTCACCGTGCACCAGCGGGATCTCAGGGAAGCATGCCTGCACGCGGGCCTTCACTTGCGGCGAGCGTGAGGTGCCGCCGGTGAGGAATACGCTGGCGGGCAGGGCGGTAAGGTCACCACGCACCGTGGTGAGCGTGCGTTCCAGCAGGGTGAGGAACGGCTCGATGGCCGAATTCAGGTCGTCGTGCGTGGCATCCACGCCAAGGCCGGGCTCGATGAAGTCCAGCCGTGCGCGATGTTCCGTTGCGCCACTCAGCATGATCTTGGTGCGCTCGGCGGCCTGGTTGAGGCGTGTGGTGGCACCCAGTTCCTGCAGTGCGCGCAAACGCGGGCCGTAGGGTGCGGCGACAAGGCGATAGTTTTGTTTGCGGAATTCGCGTTGCTTGGGCAGGTTGTACACGCTGGCCGCTTCAACGAATTGATGCTGCGGTACACGCACGATGTCCTTGCCCATCAGTGGCATGAAACTGTGCAGGCTTACGCCCACGTCCAGATCCGTACCACCCTTGGGCAGACCCCAGTTGCGCGCGACCAGAGGCATGACGTTGCCACCCAGCTCCGCATGCGTCACGTCGGTGGTGCCGCCGCCAATGTCCACGATCAGCGCGTGCTGCCGTTCGTCGAGGCTCTTGTGGTAATGCATCGCCGCCGCAGCGGGTTCTTCGAGGAAACTCACTTCGTCGAAGCCCGCGGTGGTTGCCGCCTCGCGCAGAATCTCGATCGCTTGGTCCGAGCCGGCCGCGCCCATGGAACTGCGGAATTCCACCGGGCGGCCGATGACTGCTCCGCGCACCGGCTCGCCAAACTGGCGACTGGCAGTGAGGCGGATGTGCTCGAGGATGTGCGTGGCGATATGCACGATCACCTTGCGCACCTGCGGGTCCAGCCGAAAACCGAACATCGACTTGGGCGACTCGATCAGGTTGCCGCCGCCGCTCTCCAGGTAGCCTTCCACGGCTTCCTCGCCGAACAGCGCGTGCTGGAAGCTGGCGACGGTGGTTGTGGCCGCGCGCGCCTGTTCCTCCATCCACTGCCGGCGCACCACACGCAGGGCGTCGCGCCGCAGCTCTTCGTCTGTGCGCGACACCGTCATGCCTGCGGCCTGCTGTCGGCGCAGCTCAGTGCGGGCCGAGCGGATATGGGTTTCCAACTGCGCTTCCAGTTCGGGCGTCAGTTCAAAGTCGCTGGGGTCGGGCACCAGCTCGGGAAAGTACACGGCCGTGCGGAATTGCTCTGCTTCGCCGAAGCGGACCAGGGTGAGTTCGCCGTCGATGATGGCGGCCGCTGCGGAATAGCTGGTGCCGAAGTCGATGCCGATATGCATAAAAAAAGGCCACGCGCGAAGGAGCAATCGGCCATTATCTCAGGTCTTGGGCCGCCATGCCCGGAGCGTTGGGGCGCCGACGTTCCGAACCGTCGGAACCATGGCCCAGGCGGGCCCCGTGGCGTCCCAGATAGGTCCGCGACGTGTTTTGGGGCGCGAAGGGGTGACAGGCCTCACCTTTGCCCCGCCGCCTGGGCGCAGGAGCAGAAAGGAGCGGCAACGAGGAGCTGACCAGGAGACTCTCTCCTTTGGTGGTCGCAGAGAGGCTTTTCGGGTTGTGAGGACGGTGTTGCTTCACGAATAGACGTCTGTTCTCAGGGTGTCTCGCATTCCTGTGCGAACGATTCGCTTCGCGGTTGTCGCCCGTCATCTGTGCGTAGCGTTGCCGGAGTATCTGTGTTGTCCATACATCCGTGCCGGAACGGGCCGGGCGGTTCCACGCATCGATGGTTTACCTATCAATGCGGGCTTCAACGGTGGAAAGAAATCGTGTAATCGCGCTGACATCCTATGGAGGCGACCGATATGCTGCGTTCCGACGATGGAAAAAACCGTTCGGGGTTGAACTGGTTGATGGCCGCGCTCGTTATGGCTGCTCCGCTGGCATGGGTCGGTTCCCACGCGCTGGAGGAGCCGCTATACGTTGTGCACGCCGCGGCGGTCGTCGATCCATCAGCGAGCTACTTTCCCGAAGATGCCGGCCTCGCCGCACGCGCGCTGGGCAGCAAGGACATTCGCCACCTTGAAGCCACAGGACAGTCGCTGGCGGTGATGCCGTAGCGTCGGGCTGTAAGGTGGCCGTCCCGAAGGATTGACGGTGCACCTTAAGGAATTGGGGTGCCAGGAGCGCACTCAACTATCAAACAAGGTAGACGCAGCGCACGCCCAGCGGGCGTTTCACCCATGCTGCTTCGCTGCAAAATGGTCGATGACCACCTGATTGCGGCCGTTGTCCTTGGCCTGGCGCATCGCCTTATCGGCGCGAGAGATCAGGCTCTCGATACTTTCGCCTGCCCGGTTGCACTGCGCGATGCCGATACTGATCGTCAGCAGTCGATCAGGCCGATGCACGGCGCGCATGGTCTCTCGCAGTTGCTCAGCCCGCGCATAGGCGTGCTGAAGCGTAGCGCCGGGCAGAAGCATGACAAATTCCTCACCGCCAACTCTTCCAGCCAGATCCGAATCGCGCATCTGTGAGCGCAGGCCGTCAGCCAGCTTGATCAGCACTTCATCACCGGCAGCATGACCGAACGCATCGTTGAGTTGCTTGAAGTGGTCGGCATCCAGGTAGAGCACCGCGCCCGGAATCCGCCGTAGATAGATGTCTTCCAACGCAAAGCGGGCCAGCTCAAGAAAGCGGTTGCGTTGCAGCAGTCCAGTCAGCCCATCGGTATGGGCCTGTTCCCTCAGTTGCTTCTCCAGTCGGAACTGTTCGAACAGGGTACGGGTGATAAAGGCACGTAGCACCGCTGCTACAGAAATGGCGATTGTCATGTAAACGGCGTACTGGAACACCGGTATCCCGTTGACGGATCCCATCAGCAGCATCGGCAGCGGGCCGAGCGCACACAGCAGCATCGCGGCGATGAAATCCCAGCGACCGATCCAAATGACCGATGACGCCACGGGCAAGAGCAAGCCCGGCAGCACCAGTCGTTGTCCCGGCACTTGCCCGATACCGTTCAGATTGATGCCGATTTCCAAGATCAGCACGCACGCCAGGGCGAGAAGGCTGAGCGGTATCGGTCGCCTTTCCCGGCGAGTGACCAGGGCCAACACGGCCAATGGGATGGTAGGCGCAAGGCGTAGCGGCAGGGGCACGGGTGAAGCGCTGACAAGCGCGCGCCCGCCCGCCGCCAGCGGATAGGCGACCACGGCCAACAGCGCAAGCGCATGGATCGCCGGAGCCATGCGTTGAGCCAGATAGTGCATGTACTCGTGCCGATGGTTCGGATCGTCGGCGCGCTGCTGCTTGGCGAACGGGTGATGCATGCGTGTCTCAAGGCGCGGAAATCGATCTGACACCGCATGAGCTGCAAGATGGATGCCATCAGCCTCGAACTGAGGCCTATCGCCGGTTACTAGGCGAACCCCGGGCGTGGGGCGGGGGACTTCGCCTTACGTGGAAGGGCAGGCAGCGACGCCGTACGGCAATGTCTGCACCGGGCCGGCATAGGGGGGGGGGCGTCACGGGGTAGTCGATTCGCGAATGTCTATCCGGGCCAGGCTACGCCCATGATGAGCGGTTAGTGCTTCTGTTTCCGTTCGATCTCGCGTAACGCCTCATCGGTAAACGGTGCGCACTTCTTCAACTCGGGTAGCCGGCGCTGGTAGTCGTCGAACATCGATGCGTGGAATTCGCTTTCGCTGTAGTGGCAAAGCAAGGTGGGCTGGCGTTGGCGTACTACCGACCGCTGGAAGGTGTTGGTATCGAGCGTGAAGATGGCCTGCGGCAACGGCATATTCGCGAAGGCGATGCGATAGCCGATGGCTGCAGCCTCATCGTCGGCGACAACACGGCGGGCTTGGTCTCGGGATGCGCCATCATCGAAGTACAGAACCATCGGGCGTTGCAGCAGTTCGTCAGTGTTCCCGTCGAAATGAAACAGCTTCGCCGGTGTGTAGAGGTTGGCAGTGTCCTGTGCCCCGATCGGTTGGGCGAAGATCCAGGTGCGCTGGTCGTCGTACACCACCAGTTGGATGTCGCCGGTCTGTGCGCCGGACGCGGTCATGTCGTGCCAGATGTCGATGTGCCGAAGGGCCACCGGTACGGCGCCGCTGGCGGCGAGGTCGTACTTGTCCACGCTGTCCTGGCGTCCGAGCAGAATGTCGTCGTCCTTGGCGGGTGAGCCCTCGTAACGCCGGAACAAGCCGATCAGTCGATCAGGCGTGCTGCTATGTGCGGAAAGTGGGCGGACCACGTCTACGCGTCGGTCTGAAACGATGGCGTCCGGGTGTTGCGACTTGAACAGGTGCATCCAGTCCACCGTTGCGCCGCTGGGCACGGCGACCAGGCTCACGCCATCGCAGGGATCGCGACGCAGCACGTAGACGTAGCAGTTCTGCCAGGCGTAAAGGTCGAGGCCATTGTCCAGGCGCAGCCAGGGCCCTTCGTTCGGCGCGGGGAGGATAAACGCCGTGTCGAAGCTGGACGTGTTGACATGCGGATAGACGAACGGAGGAATGCAGCCAGCAAGCAGTAGCGCTGCGGCGACGGCAACGGTTTGCAATAGGCGGCGTAGAGAGTAGGCCACTCGACATCTTTGGCGTGTTGAAGAAGCGCGTCCTTGTGACTGTGCTGGCTCGAGCACCCGACCTTGCGGCAGCGGCATCCCGTGTTGCAGGCGATGCAGGCCCCACCGCGCTATGAAGCAGGGAGTCTAGCAGCGGTTGGATTGGCTTCGACGGGACGAAGCTTTGACACATGACTGGCGAGCCATGCAGGGAGATCGACGGTCTTCCGTATCGGGAAGCGGCTTGCGAAAGTGCCTGAGCGCCGGTTCAAGCATCCTGCCCCGGAGGCCGCGCTGGGGCAGGATCTCAAGCCGGGCGCCCATCCTCGTTCGCGATACGCGGCCTATCGCACGATGGGCGTGTGCATGACTAGCAACCAGGCGTCAGCTCGCCGTTGCTGCTGCCTCGCTGATAAACGCTGCCACTTCGACGGGTTTGGAGGCCAGTGATGCGTGGCTTGCGTCGAGGGCAATCACCTTGCGAGCGCCCATGCGGCTGGACATGCGCCTTTGGTTATCAGGATGGATCATCCGGTCGTGATTCGAGATCTGATACCAGGACGGTTTGTGTCTCCAGGCCGGATCGGAGATGGCGTCGCCGAATGTGCTGGCCAGCGGCGCCTTCTGTGTCACTGCCATCACCAGGCCTTCATCGGCGGTGAGGTCCTGACAGAAACTGTCATGAAACTTGTCCGCCTTCAGCCACAGATATCCGTCGCTATCAGGGGCCAGGTTAGCTGCGGCCTCAGGTAGCTTCTCCTGGGTGATACCGCCTGGGCTTTCGCCTGCGTCAGGGGCGAAGGCTGCAATGAAGACGAGCGCGCTGACGTTGGGCAGGTTTCCGGCTTCGCTGAGGACCGCGCCGCCATACGAGTGACCGACCAGTACGACGGGCCCTTGGATCTGCGCAACCATCTTACGTGTGCGTTCCGCGTCCTCCGCCAGGGAGGTTAGAGGCACTTCGACGGCGTGGAGCTTGTCATAACCCAGGCGCTTGAGTTCGACGATGACTTTTGCCCAATGGGCCGCACCGCCCCAGAAACCGTGTACCAATACGATCGCAGGCTTGTTGCTCATGATGTACTCCTGATGTCAGCGCTGCCGACAGTCGACAGATGGCCATCCCATGAATGGCAGGCTAGCCCCGCATTGCCTGGATCGTCGTAAGCGATTCGAATGTCCGC
The DNA here is from genome assembly GCF_002878475.1 of Dyella sp. AD56. Lineage (NCBI taxonomy): Bacteria > Pseudomonadati > Pseudomonadota > Gammaproteobacteria > Lysobacterales > Rhodanobacteraceae > Dyella > Dyella sp. AD56. The sequence continues at coordinate 107,523 of NZ_NRDP01000011.1, read as the reverse complement.
GCACTCTCCACTACAGCGCGTAGAGAGCTGGTGATGGATTTTTTGTATCGTGTCTTTCGCCTCGTCACTTTTACAGATCGTTGGCGATGGACAGGTATCTTTCGAGTGTGTTCGCGCGCTCGCAAAGGCGAAAGACTTCGTTCTGCGTGACTTCGAGATCAGCGACCCTTCCGTCGCCGTAGAGAGCACTTTCCAAACTGTCGCTCTTGTTGTGGAAATCCAGCCGTGCCCGTTCGGCGATAACCAGATCGTCCTTCGCCTCACCTTGCAGTTTGCCGAGCAGGGCCTTGTAGGTGGTATTGAGTCGCCCGTCCTGCGCAGCGCGTTCGGTGGTGAGACCGGCGGCGATGGCGATAAATGCCGTGATTCGCGGACGCTCCTGAGGGGCAGATTCTCGCGGCGTGACGGTCGCTTTCTCGCTTCGTCGCGCATCCATCGATGTGGCGCGAAAACATTCGCCAGGGGCAAGCTTTTTCGTCATTTTCGCGCAGCGAAAAAGAACCGCATTTTCTTTCACGGCGTATGCCTTCCAGACGTCTGCTTCAGGTGAAAAACGCGGCGTATAAGTTTGGTCAACAGGGTTTGTTGGGTCGCGCAGGACGCGCTGGTTCGCCACCTTGGGGGATTGTATGAGCGATAAGACCACGTCGGTAATCGACTTGGATTGGGACGCCTTTGATCCATGGCGGATCCAGCCGTTCAGGCATCGATTGACCGAGCATCCGCTGTTGCAGACGGAGCAGCTGGTGGAGTTGGGCAAGCGTTGCCGCGGCACCAAACTTTGGTACGCGTTCAGCAGCGAAGCGACGGCCGGGACGGATTTTGATGATGCGTCCAATCTTTTTCCTACGTCCAAGTCTGCCGTGGATTCGCTGAAGGACATCAGCAGCGCAAAGGCATGGGTGCTGCTTCGTCATATTCAGGCCGATCCGACGTACCGCGAACTGGTCGGCGCGGTGATCAACTCCATGCAGCCGATGATTGAGCGCAAGGACCCAGGGGTTTATTACCGGGCGGGCTGGATCTTCTCGGCATCGCCCAACACGGCCACGCCGTTCCACATCGATCGCAGCCACGTCTTTCTGCTGCAAGTGCGCGGCACCAAAACTGTCTACGTGTGGGATGCGGAAGACACACAGGTGTGCAGCGACCGCGCGCGGGACTGTTTCCACTTCCGCCACGACCTGAGCCGTACCTTGTGGAGCGAGGAATTTCGCGCGCGGGCCCACGTGTTCGAGCTTGGCCCGGGCATGGGCGTGTATATGCCGCTGACCAGCCCGCACATGGTGGAGACAAGCAAGGAGTCGTCGACGACGATCAGCTTCACCTACAACACCGATGCCACGCGTCGAAACGCGCGTGTGCATGTGATGCGCGAAATGCTCTACAAACTGGGCATGACGCCGCCGGACTACGGCAAGAGTCGTGTCTTCGACCAAGCGGCATTTGCCGCTGCGTCGGCCATCGTGGTGTGCCGTGGGCCAGGTGCGCATCCGCCGGCTTGCCCGTCGTTGCGCCAGAAAAGCGCATACGCGGTGGCAGACTGATGCATTGTTGCGTCACCCATAAGGCATAGGTGAGTGCGCGCGCCTTATCCGCGGCGGAGGAACGTGCGGCGTTATTCCTTGCTGTTTGGCACGTGGACGGGTCGACAGAAAAGCAAAAGCCCGGCGGTTGCCGGGCTTCTGTTGCATGGGTGAAGTGGCAGCCTCAGTAACCGTCGTCGTTCTGGTAGCCGGCGGGCGCCTGCTGGTAGATCACCGTGCCCGGTTGCTGCACCACCACCGGCGCGTCTTGATAGATCACCGTCGTCGGCTGGCGGTACACCACCGTCGGCTGCTGCGGGTAGTAGTAGGTCGGCGGCGGGGGCGGTGCCATGGCCTGCGAAACGATGCCGGCGACCGCGCCGACGACGATGGCGCCGGCGATCCACCTGCCGCCACTCCAGTGGCCACGGTCGCGATAACCACCGTCGCGATAGCCACCGTGCCAGTCGCCACGGTCGCCGCGCCAGCCACCGCGGTCGCCGCCATGCCAACCGCCGCGATCCCAGCCGCCATGGCGTCCATCGTCATGCCAGCCATCATGTGCGGAGGCCACCATCGGCGCGCCGACGGATGCCGCCAGCGCCAGGCCGAGCAACATGCGTTTGCCGATCGCGAAACTGTTCATCACTTACCTCCTTGGGTTGGTGCTGATGCTCGGGCCGCGGGGCTTAATGCCCCCTGAAATTTTTTGCGATTCGTCCCATGTCCATGCGGCCGTTGCCGGCCGTTTGGCTTCAGGGAAAAATTTCGTAATCCAGCGCTTAGTGCAGGCTTAGCGTGGCCTGGGCGCCCCTTAGGCTGCGCCTGTGCTGTCTTTGCGCAAGATGGACGTTTCGGTGGTGTGTCGGCCGCAGACGCAGGGCGCCAACCCGCCAAGGGGCGCCATTCCTTGCGGCCTAGCGTCTTGAGAAGCCGGCGGGACAGCACCACATTCAACGGGTCAGCAGGGGATGCTTCCGCGCAGTGCGATGCCGAAACCGGCGACTGCTGCCCACCCGATACCGCGCCCTGCCACACGACTCTCACCGATGGGAAGGATCAACACATGAGCACGAAAACCGAAACGGCGATCCTGGCTGGCGGCTGCTTCTGGGGTATGCAGGATCTACTGCGACGCTATCCCGGCGTGCTGGCCACGCGGGTGGGTTACTCGGGCGGCGATGTGCCCAACGCGACGTATCGCAACCATGGCACGCATGCGGAGGCGATCGAGATCGTGTTCGATCCCGCCGTGATCAGTTATCGGCAGATCCTGGAGTTCTTTTTCCAGATCCACGACCCGAGCACCAAGAATCGCCAGGGCAATGACATCGGCATGAGCTATCGCTCCGCGATCTTCTATTTCGACGACGAACAGAAGCGCGTCGCTGAAGACACCATTGCCGACGTGGACGCATCGGGCTTGTGGCCCGGCAAGGTGGTGACTGAAGTGGCGCCTGCCGGCCCATTCTGGGAGGCGGAGCCGGAGCATCAGGACTACCTGGAGCGCTTCCCCAACGGCTACACCTGCCACTTCCCGCGGCCGGACTGGACGTTGCCGAGGCGCAGCAGCAACGCGGCGTGATATTAGCCGCAGGCCGGCTCTTTCCTGTGGGAGCGCACGCTGCGCGCTCCCAGCTTGGATTAAGACAGTTTGCACGACCGATTAGACCGGATTTCGGGACGAATCATCCCGATTGTGCAGGCTGATCGCCCGCTGTCGCGCGCCTAGACTGGTTCTCCTGACGGATAGGAGGACACGTTCATGGCGGATCATTCGATTAAAGGCAAAGTCGCGCTGATTGCGGGTGGCGCGAAGAATCTCGGCGGGCTCATCGCCCGCGACCTCGCACGGCAAGGTGCGAAGGCCGTAGTCGTCCACTACAACAGTCCGGCCACCGAGGCTGCCGCGCTGGAAACGGTGGCGGCCATCCAGGCGGCTGGCGCGAAGGCCGCAGCGTTCCAGGCGAACCTGACGACGGCCGGAGCGGTGGAAAAACTGTTTGCGGATACCGTTGCCGCCGTGGGGCGGCCCGACATCGCCATCAATACCGTGGGCAAGGTGCTCAAGAAGCCCCTAGTGGAGATCACCGAGGCGGAGTACGACGAGATGACGGCGGTCAACGCGAAGTCCGCGTTCTTCTTCCTGAAGGAGGCGGGCAGGCACGTCAACGACAACGGCAAGATCGTCACGCTGGTGACGTCGTTGCTCGGGGCGTTTACACCGTTCTATGCCGCCTATGCGGGTACGAAGGCTCCGGTGGAGCATTTCACCCGTGCAGCGTCGAAGGAGTTCGGTGCGCGTGGCATTTCGGTAAACGCCGTGGGCCCCGGGCCGATGGATACGCCGTTCTTCTATCCCGCCGAAGGGACAGACGCGGTGGCCTATCACAAGACGGCAGCAGCGCTGTCGGGTTTCTCCAAGACGGGCCTGACCGACATCCAAGACGTGGTGCCTTTCATCCGCCATCTGGTGAGTGATGGATGGTGGATGACCGGACAGACCATCCTTATCAATGGTGGCTATACGACCAAGTAAGGCTTCATCGGAACGCGGCCGAAAGCCAGCCAGCGCATTGCCGGCTGGCCCGGTTTTCCTTAGGGCCGCAAGCATGGAAGATGGCCGCAGGAACGTTACAGGCCGGTGGGTTCCGCGATGGACAAACTCCAACAGTTCCGCATATTCACCCGAGTCGCCGACTTGGGAAGCTTTATCAAGGCATCCCAGGCGTTGGATCTCCCGCGCACCACGGTATCGGCGGCCATCCAGGATCTGGAAGCGAAGCTGGGTGCGCGCCTCCTGCATCGCACGACGCGACGCGTCCAGCTCACCGTGGACGGCGAGCAATTGCTGGAACGCGTGCGTACCTTGCTGGGCGACGTGGACGATATCGACTCACTGTTCCTCACCCGTCAGCAGGCGGTGGTGGGGCGGCTCAACGTGGACGTGCCCAGCCGCATTGCGCGTCGACTGATCATTCCCGCGCTACCCGGCCTGCTTCGCAAACACCCGCAGTTGCAACTGGGGCTCGGCTCGACCGATCGCACCGTCGATCTGGTGCAGGAGGGCGTGGATTGCGCGGTGCGCGTGGGTGATCTGCACAACAGCAGTCTTGTCGTGCGACCACTTGGCCATGTCGCTTTGGTGAATTGCGCCAGCCCGCAGTACCTGCGCAGGCAGGGTGTTCCGCAGCAACCCGACGACCTGGTGCGCGGCCACGCGCTGGTGGGCTATGCAGCAGGCGTAGCGGGCAGGGAGCAGCCGTGGGAATACCTGCAGATGGGCAAGCTGCACCATCTGCGCGTGCCAAGCCCCGTGGTGGTGCAGAATGCCGAGAGCTACATCGCCTGCTGCCTCGCCGGGATCGGCTTGATCCAGATTCCGCGTTACGACGTGAAAGACCTGCTCGATAGTGGTGAGCTGGTGGAAGTGATGCCGGATTTCCGCGCACCGCCCATGCCCATCTCGCTGCTCTATCCGCACCGCCGTCAGCGATCGCCGCGTGTCAGCGCCTTTAGCGATTGGTTCGAGGCGCTGATGCGACCCTATCTGGACAGTGTCGAGCTGACGTCGTTCAGCGTGGCAAAGAACTAGACCGCCGTTGCAGGAGACGCGTCGTCCAGGTCGTCGTCGTCCTGTACGGAAAGTAACTCCGCCCGGTCCAGTTCCAAGCCGATCGCACGCGCGAACCGCTCGAGGATCTGCACGGTGGCCTGATCCAGTTCGCGGGGCTGCGGATCCACCGCGCACAGCGTGCCGAAGAAGCGTCCATCCGCCATGTAGATGGGAACGGAGATGTACGCCTCGAAGCCGTACAGCGCTGGCGTCGGGTGATTGGCGAAACGGGGGTGCGTACTTGCGTGGTTGAACACTACCGTGTGTCCATGCTCGCGGATTTCGTTGCAGATAGTGGTTTCCAGCGCCAGGTCTTCTCCTGCGCGGAGGCCGAAATCGATGGTGTCGTACACGGCGCAAGCCGTCCAGCGTGTATCGGATACACGGGCGAGCGTGGCAAAGCGCATGCCGGTCGAGCGAGACACTTCCTCGAGGATCGCGGCGATGGCCGGCATATGCGCGACGAGGTCGACATCGTGTCTGGCGGCGGTGTTCTCGGCGGCAGTCGCGCCAGAAACGCCACCCAAGGTGAGCCGCTCCATGACTCGCCGTTGCAGGCTGATGCGCGACACGCGATGGACGAAATTGCGCAGTTCGGTGGTGAGGCTGCGCAACTGCGATACCGTTCCGCACACCACCACGCCGCGCGTATCCAGGCGCATGTCTCTCAGCCGGTGCTGCGATTTGAAATCGTCCACTTCAGAGGCGAAGGCCTCCATCCAGAAATGGTCGGGCCGCCCATTCAGCAGGGCGAGCATGGTCGGCTCGGCGTCATCGCCACCCGCATGGGTCGGGGAGGGCATGTCAAACCCCGCGACGGCAGGTGGCCAGCCATAGCGTGTGGACGGGTCAGATAAGGGCATGGCGGTGTCTCCCCGGCACTCGCGATGTGGCCAGTATGCGTCAACCCGGCGGGTCCGGGGCACATGTCCGCCACAAAGGATCGCCGCACCACCGATCCGGCGTCGCGCCCAACGGATGCCAAGCTCGTTGGGCACGACGCAAGCTATCGCGAGGCTTACTTGCGCGGTGCGATGATCTCGCTGAGGTAATCCGGCGTGCCTTCCACGCGCACCAGATGCGGATACTGCAGGCCCTCGTGGTAGTCGACCGATACCGTGCGCACGCCGCCCTGGTATTTCAGCAGCAGTTGGATGGGCGCCTTGTTGTTCTTGGCGGCGGCAATCGCATCCGTCAGCACGTCCTTGGAGTAATCCTGCCCGTTCACCGCCATCACCGTCGCACCGGTGCTCACGCCGGCCTTGAAGGCGGGTCCACCCCAGCGCACGTCGTTGATCTGACCCTTGTCGTTCATGGTCAGGCCGATCGACCAGGTGAAGTTGTATAGGTGGCGGGACGGCTGCGAGCGGCCGTTGTACTGCTCCTCGTAGTCGCTGGGCTTGTCGGTGTAGACCAGCTTCCAGCCGGTCGCGGCCAGGCCATCCTGCAGCGGAGGATTGAGCACGTCGACATGATCGTGCAGGAAGCCCGCCCAATCGTAGGGGGCGACGCCGTTGAGCGCGGTCACCACGTCGTCGAAGGTATAGGTTTTGGTGACGTAGCTGCCGTTGTCGACGCCGAAGAACGCCTGCGCGAAATCATCGAGCGACCGCTTGTCGTGCGTTAGCGCGCGCAACTTGGCGTCCACTTCCAGCCACATCATCTGGCCACCGCTGTAATACTCCTCGCTCATCTGCCAGCTGCGGTAGGGCAGGCCCGAGCGGTGGGCGGCGGTCGGGTCATTGGTGGTGTCTTCCAGCGTGCGCCACTGGAAGCCAGGACGGTTGCGGTCGTAGTTGGCCGCCGTCATGGCCAGCGCGTCGCGGAATTCCTGCGCCGACCACATGCCCGAGCGTGCGGTCAGCACGAAGCCCCAGTACTCCGTTTGTCCTTCATAGACCCACAGCAGCGAGTCGCCCATCGGCACATTGAAGTTGGGCGTCCACAGATCAGCGGGACGGCGGAACTTGCCGTTCCACGAGTGCGTGTATTCGTGTGCGAGCAAGTCGCGGCCGGGCGCGGCTTCCTTCCAGCTGGTGAAGTAGTCGGCGTCCAGGCCGTTTTCGCTGGACTGGTGGTGTTCGGTGCCGTTACCAGCCAACTGGTCCGACAGTGAGAACAGGAAATCGTAGTGGTCGTAGTGGTGCGAGCCGAACAGCTTTGTCGCCTGGGTCACCAGGGCGCGGTGCGCCTTTAGTTGGTCCGGCGTGATCTCCAGATATTTCGGCGCATCCGCAACGACATCCAGATACACCGGCGCAGCGCCACCCGGGTTCAAATCCACGCGCTTGAAATATTGGCCCGCGTAGACCGGCGAATCGACCAGGTTGTTGAACGTCACCGGCTTGAAGGTGACGGTATCGCCCGATTGCGAAGCCGTTTCCAGTGCGGTGCCGAGCTGCCAGCCGTGCGCCAGCGTCATGCTGGGTGCGTAGGTGATACCACGCGTGTAGTAGCCGGCGGGGTAGAGCGATACCTTGCTCCACTCCATGTCCATCATGCGGTCGGTGATCTCGAAGCCATCAGCATCCGTGCGGCCGGACAGGTACTGGAATTCCGCATCGATGGACGACGCGCCGTCGGGCACGTCGACGTGGAAGGCGTACACGTTGTACTTGTCGCGCTTCCACGGCAGCACCTTGCCATTGGCCGTGAGCTTGAGGCCGGCCAGCATATTGATGGGGCCAGTGGGCGAGTGGTCGCCGGGAATCCATTGGGGATAGAGCAACGTCAACGCGCCGGGCTTGACCGGAATGGTTTCGCGGACGCGGAAGATGCCCTGCACCGTGTCGCTGGCATCGACATGCAGCGTCACCGTGCCGGGGTACTTCGTGTCCTGCGGGGGCGGCACATTGTCCGTGTACGCCTGCTGTGCCACGGCCGCGCCGGCCGTGAGCGTCATGGCAACGGCAAGCGCCAGGCGCGAAAATTTGCGACGCAGGAACGCTGCGGGAACGGTGGTGGTGGCACGGGACATGAGCGCTCCGGCGAGCAAGGGGACAGGGGCGCTACTTAACACCACCGGCGGCCCGCAACGCTAGGGCGGGTGCGGTATTGCCTGCTGCATGGACATGGCGCGGCTGCCCAGGCGTCATGACCTCCGAGGTCATTGATCGCCTCTGGCGGCATCCGCATGCTCCGCCCAACTCCCCACGCGAGAAGATGATGCGCCTGACTCTGTTCGTTTCGGCTTGGCTGTTGTGCCTGGGCGCTGCGCAGGCTTCGACATCTGCACCCGCAGCCTCCACCACACGACTCGACCACATCCTGCTATGGGGGCGTGGGATCGACCAAGTCACATCGATCATGTCGGTCAAGCTTGGCTTCCAGGTGCGGCCCGGGCACGATCCCAGCGGTGTAGCCAACCGCTATATCCGATTTTCGGACAGCAGCTTTATCGAACTGCTCGGCGTCACCCGGCCTGATCCCACGTTTGATCCAGGCATGAAGGAAGACCAGCAAGCGCTGAAAGGTGGGCCGGGTTCGCGAAGTTTTGGTTTTCGCTCCTCGTCGCTCGATGTGATTCATCAATCGCTGCAGGCGCTGCATTACGCAGTTACGCCATTCTTTTCTGGCCCTGACAGCGCGAAACCCGGTTGGCGTTTGTTCGCGTTCGACCGCGCGCCGTTGTCGAGCAATACCTTCTTCATTGATTACGCTGCCGACTACGCGCCTGACCAGTTCGACCCTGCCAACGCCGATGACTATCGAGTAACCCGTGAGCATCCGAACGGAGCCCGCGAGCTCTCGTCGATCTGGTTGGTATCGGGCGATGCCGATGCTGATCGCAAGCAACTGGAGAAAATGGGCTACGCCCATGCGGTGCCGGTAAAGCTGCCCTCGATCGGCGCGAAGGGATTCTGCGTGCCGGTCGGCCCAACGGCACTGTTGGCGCTCCAGCCTGATGGAGCGGGTATCGCGGCACAGACCATGGCGAGCGGCGGCCCCCGGATTCTGGGTGTGAGCCTGGGAGTGATTGATCTCGGCCGCGCCCAACGATGGGTCGAGCGCGGCTACGAGCACAAACTGCCGACCTATGAAGGCGTATCTGGCGAATCCTTCCTCGCCCCCACGCAGGACGACCTCGGCCTGTCCATCGAATTCCACGCCATTAAGCAGGGCGGATCAGCTTGTTCAGTCGAGGTCCGATAGCGCGACTCGCATGGATGTAGCAAGGCCGGACACCCGCCAACGCAGCTAGAGCGGCAAGCCACCGCAGGCAGCGGCGATTCCAACGCGGCCAGAGTCGCCCTAGAAGTTGAGTCCGAGCGGCCTGTTGCAGTTGTACTTTTGCGATTCCTTTTCTACGTCAGCCGCCGTGAGGTGTCGCTCTTTCAACTCGTCCGGGGTGAGGTGTTGCCACACGTCGACGTCAATACAGTGGTGATTCGTAACGCCAAACAGACGTTGCGCGCTGCGCATGGCTGAGCCAACGCCTTGGTTCATCGGATCGGTCAACTCAATGCCTGGCGCGACTCGCCTATCGGACCCAGGTACGCCATGAATGCCTTGGGAGTGTTGGGCGTTGAGTATCCGGTTGCGGAATCCGCCATCTCCCGAGGTGGTTTGACCGTTGGTGTACTGATCAGGTGTGGCAGGCGTATCGGCTACGGGCGGAGATGGCACGCCAGTAGAACCTGTTGCGGGTGGGCGTGCCGCAACATGCGTTGCGCGCTGGACGGGTGGCGGGATCTTCTCTTTCACCGATGTCATCTGAGACGTAGGCGATGCCGGTGGCGTGGGCGTCAGTCGCGTCAACGAAACGAATCGTACTTTGAGTACCGCCTCGCTGCTCTCCATCGCCGGGGTCGTATCCATGCGAGGGGCTACCGGTCGCAGTAGCTCGATCAGCAGGATGAGATGAAAGCCGATGGCCACGACTATGGCGGCGATCCGCCGAGCCGACACGGTAAGGTCCCTGGACTTCACGCCCTCCACCCCATCAGCGAACTCCCTTTGGCCGAGCCCTTCATGCACTGTGCGCAGACGAGATAGATCGGGCGCCCTTCAGGTGCACTACGACTGAGGTGGGACCGTGCGCGTTTGGTAAAGTTCTGGCGCGGCGGCACATGTGTAACCACGCCCACCCGCAACCGACGCCTATTACACCCGGCGCATATGGGATTACTTCGTCACCTACCTGCTGCGTGCAACTCCGCCGGAGAACTATGTGATCCGGCCGCCTTCATGAGAACAAACTTCCAAAGCGACTCCAGCAAAGCCGCGCTGATGGGGCTTGATTCCTAGAGGATCCAGTCGAAGGTTTAATGGACCAGCAACCCACGAGCTTCCAGCATGGCGTTGATCTGGCAGGCAACCCAGTCGTGGTCGTCAGGTCCAGCCGCATCGACGATCAAGTCAGCCAATCCGGCGAAGGCCGACCAGAAGTCCGCCGGATCGGGGAACTCTTGTTGCAAGCGCGGAAGCTGAACCACCAGGCGATTGAGCTGGATCTGTTCATGGTTGCGGCGATGGAACTTAGACATGAGTGCGTTACTGATGGCGGCGTGGAACGTCGAGTTGTGGATCGGATGACCAGCGAAGAGAGGGTGTGCCAACGTTATATAGGGCGTGACATGTTGCTACCGCCAACTACGAAGGTGGTGCGATGAACCGGCTGTTGTGCCCACGGAGAACGGCAGTCACCATAAGGCGCCCCCTGCGGGTAATGTCCACGTTGTAGAGCTTCCGTCCGGTCACTGCCGCGCCATCGAGCATTCCAACGGCCTCTATCAAATGCTCCGCCAGCAGCCGATCGGCGCTGACCAGCGGTATGTTCAGTAGCTCGCCGTAGCTGAGCGAGAACAGGTAGTTGACGTCGTCCTGCTGCAGCCCGACACGGATAGGCATAGCGAGCTCCAGATTCCCTGACTTGGTTTACTGTACGTCAACAAGAGGAACAGGGCCGTGATGGTCTTGATATCCGCCGTGTGCACCGGCCTGCGTGATGGCCAATGCCACACGCCCTGCATCGTGGACGAGCGAGACGATGATTGCATCGACGCTCATGGGTATCGATGTCTAAAGCACATCCATGGTGACCGAGACCAACGTCGCGAAACGGCATGCCCCTGACCCTGAGCCTCTTCTCAGGGCGATGCCAACGCGGCCGATGACGACATGAGTCGCGCGGCACGATGATCCATAACGGCGTAAAGCTGACCCCACCACCAGAGACGATCTCGTTTATCAACGCTCCGCGTCGATAAATGCACCGCCTGCACAAGCACCCTTTGAACGGCCTCCTCCTGCACGCCACCGGCCTCGAGCCCCAGTAGCTCTGCATCCAGGGCTAGCAACGCGTCGACAAGCTGTGATCTTGTCAGGGCCATGTGTTCTACCGCCGTACGGCTTTCGTAAGAGCGCGAACAAATCTTCGCCATAACCAAGTTGACTGTGTCGGCTGGTCATGCCGCAAGACGTATAGCTCTTCAATGGACGGCGCAGGTTGATACCCGCTCCTGCGGATCGACCTGAAGAAGCACCTGAGCCTTGCAGAAGCACCGATGATCATCGCCCGCCGCCTCGCCTGAGTTTTCGTGCGGATTCCATGGCCACAGAAAGTTGATGCCTTTGGGACATGATTAAACTGGTCCGAGTGTACGGTTCGCTGAACATGTGATCGAACAAATCGCCGAGGTACAGCATGAGCGCGGTTAGCCATGGGGCTCGGAATGGAGATCTGAAATGGTCAGCCATGAGTATCACCTTAGGTTTGGTGCCTTACTGATATGTGCGCTTGTTTTCAGGCCAGGTCGGCCAGCCGGATGTCCCGCTGATCTACCTGCGCCGTGATCGAGCTAACCACCGCATTCGGCGTGGGCAACTGCGCGGTAATGAATTCCTGCAGTTGCTTTGGCAAGTTCTGTGGTGGGGTTTACCCCACCACAAACCTTTTCCCGTTACTGCTTGGTCGGCACGTTCACCGTGTCGATCGCATGGATGACGCCATTGCTGGACGTAATGTCCTTCTGCGTGATGGTGGCTCCGCCAATGCGGAGCTTGTCGCCATCCTTGGTGACTGCCGCCGTCTGACCTTGCATCATCTTGGGCTCAGTGAGCTTCTCGACATCCGCGCCTGACGCGCGACCTGGCATAACGTGATATTTCAGCACGGAGATCAATTCAGCTTTGTTCTCCGGCTTAAGCCAGTTGTTTAGTGTGTCTTTGGGCAGCTTCTCGAAAGCTTCATCCGTCGGAGCAAAGACGGTGTATGGGCCGGTACCCTTCAGCACGTTGGTAAGGTCTGCCGCGGCAAGTGCTTTGCCAAGCGTATGAAAGCGGCCATTGGCTGCCGCTGTGTCGACAAGGTTCTTGTTACCAGCGTTAGAAACGTTGGAATCGTTGTTGGACATGAGTATTTGCCTTCAGTGAGGATCCGCGACACGGATCCAGAGCGGACGAATCCGCAACTCCGATACAGATCGGAGAAGTACTCAGATGGCGTTAGGAAAAGGACCGCATGGCTGAGACGCCTGCCAAGGAGGAGACTTTCTATCCTGGCGCTCAGGCAGGATGCGCTTGTAGTTGTTACGTGATGGTGATGCGGCGATGGATGTAGCTATGAACGGATGGCAGTGCGAGCGTGCAACATGCCGTTCAATGGGCGATCTGACATGGAAAGAGGCCGATAGGGAACTACCGGCCTCTTTCCAATCCATTCCGCTTCAATCAAATGATGTGCAGCTTTTCTGCTTGTACCCAGAACTATTCAGGGCGATTATTTGGTATAGGTTTCCGTCTTGAACACGCTAGGGTCGATAGCCGCGCCAAGCTTCAATGACCTCACCTCGGTAATCATCGTATAGGGAGCTATCAGATTAGCGTTGAGGGGATCAACGTTTTGATACAGCACGATCGACTTCTTGTCCGACGTCGTCACGATGCCATCTTTCTCATAGACGCACATATCGATGGCGACCTTCGAGCTGATCACCGGACTGGACTTCGGCAGGCATCGCAGATTGACACCAGCCACCGTGCGCTTGTCTGTATAGCGATCATTGATCTCGATCGGATTCTTGGCATTGAATGCGCTTAGATCGTCGTCTGACGAGTCCACGGATGTCGTGCCGTCCTCATGCCCACTCACGTTGATCTGCTTACCGTCGTGCTCGATGACGACGTCAAAGGATTTGTCCGGCACGACCTTGATCTCGCAGCCCTTTTCAGCCGCTAGATTGTCAAGGTCGACCTTGTAGACCGACTCTGTCTTTTTCATCCAGGAGTGGCCGTCGGAAATATAGGTGGTGCGCTGAGTGATGTAATCGTCAGGCATGTGTGGGTAGGGCTTGAGCGGTACATGTAGTGACTCGGCAGCGGCCACACAGAGCTTGTAGGCCATATCCCCCATCACATGGAGCATGCCATCGGCGGGAGTCGGGCGGTCGATCAAGACCACTTCATAGCTAGTACCGGTTGCACTGTTGCTTGTGGTTGCAGATGTGGCGGCGGCCTGGCCATCTGTTGACGAGCCCGAGCTACCGCATGCCGCCAGCGTCAGGCAGCAGGCGGCCAGGATCGGAAGAACCTGCACATGTCGCGTTACAACAAATCCATTCAATGGCATGAATCATCTTCCTTATGAAGAAACAGGGCGGCATGGTTTGATTTGGGAAGGCAAGCCTATGGTTGCTGCTTGTGCGATCGATCAACGTCGTGCTGTTGCGGCCGGACGTTGTCGATATTCCAGCAAGTTTGATCAGATAGTCATGACGCGAGAAGCGAATGCTTTCGGTTGATGCGAGCCCAGAACAGAACCACTCAGCGAGGTCCGTTCTGCAGGCACACCAACAGGCGTCTCTTTTCAACCATCAGGGTTTGAACTTGAGTAACGGCAAGCCAACTTGTTTGCGACAGCTGTTACGCATGGCTTGCTCTTCCTTCACGGTGTCGTCCAGCGATGAGGTGGACTTGCCGCCGCTCTGCACCGACGCCACCGCACGCTCCGCAAACTTGGCGCCGAAACACTTGCAGTAGTCACCCAGTCCGGGGTTTCCTTTCAAGTCGGCTTCACCATAGGGCGCCGGGATACTGGTCGCCTGATTCATGCACATGTCGACGTACTGGTTGGTGGCTGACGACAGCGGAGCGTCAGCATGTGCGATCGACGGTGTCACCGCATTGATGAGGAAGCCAAGCGCCAAGCCGAGCGTGGCGCCGGACAAAGTCGGCGACGTATTGCGAAGTAACATCATTGCTCTCCATCTAGTCATGAGTACGGACATCGAGAAACGAAACACGCCCATCTATCCGGCGTGCATGATGACCAGCGCGCATGTCTCCCTGACTGCATGGAGAAGACGTGCCAATCCCTGGCCAATGAAACATCGCAGCAGTGCGATGCTATTGCGCAGGAATTGTCGCAGAAAAATGCGCGGACCTGAGCACTCACCCATTGCACACCCTCCGGTATTGCGGCTCGCGTATTGCTTGGGCTTTTCACCGCTCGCCAGGATGCAAGTTCAGCTTGCCCGGAGTCCGCAGCCGGGTAAGGGCAGGGCCCCCGACTGACGGCACGGGCGCGGCGGCGGTTTCGGGTGCATGGTGCCCACGTTGTATGCGCCGTGTTTCCCATCTCTGCCAGCGGGTTGCCATGTCTCATCCACCGATCGGAAAGCTTTTGCGTGAGTGGCGTGCGTCGTTGCGCTTTAGCCAGTTCGAGCTGGCGTTGCAGGCGGATATCTCCGCGCGACACCTGAGCTGTATCGAGACGGGCAAGGCACAGGCCAGCCGCGGCGTGTTGGTGCGGCTGGCCGACGTGCTGGGTATGCCGCTGCGCGAACGGAATGCGCTGATGGTCGCTGCAGGCTATGCGCCGCAGTACCCGGAGACGCCGCTCGATACGCCTTCGCTACAGATGATGCAGCGCGCGATCGACTTGATCGTCGCTCAACAGGAGCCATATCCCGCGTTCGTGGTGAACCGTCACTGGGACGTCTTGAGGATCAACGACGCCGCCGTACGCATCAATCAGCTCGTCATGGGCGGGCGTCCACCGCGGCACGACAACATCCTGCGTCAAGTGTTCGACCCGGAGGACATCCGCTCGGCCATCGTGAACTGGGAGGAGGTGGCGGTGAAGTTCCTCCATCACTTGCACCAGGAAATCGCTGCCTCGCCCAGGGACGAAAAGGCACTGGCGCTGCTGGATGAGGTGTTGCGCTATCCGGACGTGCCGCAGGCATGGCGGCAGCGCGATGTCACCGTTGCGCCGTCATCCATCCTCACCATGACGTTCCGCAGCCCGCGAGGCGAGCTGAGTTTCTTCGAGACCATTACGACGTTTGCGACACCGCGCAATGTGACGCTGGATGAAGTGCGCATTGAATGCGCCTTCCCGGCGGATGACCACACGGCGGCGGTGTGCATGGAGCTGGCGAAACAGGGCATGGGAAGGCAAGCCGCCGTTGGCTAACTGGATTGCGTTGTCGCTCTGCGGCGGCTGTCCAAGCGTTGCGTTTCTCAACGAGAGAATCGATCAGCGCGAGCAACTCACGGCGGGCCGATGCGACGCCATACCGACAGCGGCACGTTGCCGTCGGGCCGCGCCGGCACGCGGTAGCTCAACTCGTCACCCTTGAGTTCGTATTGCCGGCTCTGCGCCTGTCCCTCCCCATTCGGGTAAGAGGCTCCTTCGATCCGGAACATCAGCACGCCCTTAGACGAGAAACCACGCTGCGATGGCCTGGCGAAGACGAGAGACGTGCATGCGCTGAGGTTCCTTGGATGGGCCGGGCGTCGATCTGATCGATGTTAGGGAGCTCAAACACTTGATAAAATGTGATAATTCGAGGCATATCTATTAGAAAAACTGCATAATGACCTTGCCCAATCTGGATATGGATGCGCTGCGATCCCTGCTTGCGATCCTGCAACTGGGCAGCCTGAACCGCGCGGCGGAGCGGGTGGGGCGGTCGCAATCGGCGGTCAGCCAGCAGATGCGCAAGTTGGAGGCGCAGTTGGGCCAGCCACTGTTCCGCAAGCAGGGGCGCCGCATCGTGCTCACCGAGGCCGGCGACACGGTGCACTCCTATGCCCGCCGCCTGCTGGAACTGAACGACGAAGCCGTGCACGCCGTGCGAGGCGCCTCGTTGGCAGGCACGGTGCGCTTTGGCTTGCCCGGCGATTTCGCCGAATCTTGGCTGCCCGCCGCGCTAGGCCAATTCAAGAAGGCCCACCCGGCGGTACAGGTCGATGTTTCGGTCGATCGCAACGGGGCTCTGCTCGAACGGCTGGACCGCGGCGAGCTCGATCTGGTCCTGGTGATGGGCTATGCACAGCGCCCGGATGCGGAGCACGTGGTGACCCTGCCCATGACATGGCTGGGGCCGGCTGGCGTGGACGAGGTGCTGCGGGCTGACGCACCGCTCGATCTCGCCCTTTACCACTCGCCGTGCTTCTTCCGCCGGGCGGGCGTCGATGCGCTGGACAAGGCGCATCTGTCGTGGCGGGTGGCCTACGTGACCGGCAGCCTGCAGAGCCTGTGGGCAGGGGTGGCCGCGGGGCTGGGCATCACCCTGCGGACCATGGCCGGTGTGCCACCCCAGCTGATGCGGCTGGACGGGCGCCATGGGTTACCCCCGTTGCCTGGCGTCGACGTCTGCCTGCACGCCAGCGGCAGCGAGGCCGCGCCCGCGCTGGCGCGGCTGCGGCAGGCCGTGATGGATCAGGCGCGGGCACATCTCACGCCCTGAACGCACCGGTCTTCCCAGCGTTCAGCGGCTTACATGCCCAACGTGTAAAATCACTCCTTTTTTCTAAGCCAGACGTATGGTGCAAGCCCTTCAGCGGACGGCGGTTCGTGGCCCGACGTTCATCCGCTTGCTCGCTCGCCTGACGGATCGCGACGTACCCGCCTCCAGGCAATCGCTGCCGGACCGGTTGAGCCACTGGCTCGACTGGACGCATGCCATTGCGCTGTCCACGGCGCTGGACGGCCGGCCATCCGTGGACGACGCGGGCGGCCCGGCCTTCAGCAGCGAGGAAGAGGCGGAGTGCGCTCGCCTGCGCGCCTCGTTGGTGCTGGCCATTACCGGTGATCCGGTCCTGGCCATCGGTGCGGATGGGGCGGGCAGCGACAACGCGGGGGACGACTACGCGGTGTTCCGCCAGCGCTGTCTCACCCTGCAGCGGCGCATGCAGGCGGCCACTGGCCATCTGCGCGGGCGGCTACGCGACATGTTGGCCCGGCAGTCGAGCGAGCTGGCAGGGCTTGCCAGCGTAGATGCCGTCATGGAGCTCGCACTGAGTCCGCGCGAGCACATGTTGCTGGCGGCCGTGCCGGCGTTGCTGGGCGAGCACTTCGAGCGGTTGCGCCAGAGCGCGCCGTCCGAAGCGGCGGAAGGGGAGGCGGCATCCGCAACGCCTGCTCCCTGGCTCGATGGTTTTCGCAAGGACGTGCAGAGCGTTTTGCTCGCCGAACTGGATGTTCGTTTTCAACCGGTCGAAGGCCTGCTGGCAGCCCTTCGCACCCGCTAACCGAGAAGTGACGTTGAAGAATCTGCTTAATCTTGCTGTGTTCGCTGTGGGCCTGGTGGCCGTGTGCTGGATCGGCGTGGGCTACATCGGTTCGAACCCGCTGGGTGCAGCGATCGCGGCGGTGATCGGTGCCTGTTACGTGGCCGGCGCGCTGGAGCTGCACCGCTACCGGCAGGCAACCGCCACCCTGACGCATGCCCTGGTGGATGCCCCCGTGTCGCCGGAAGGCCTGGGCGATTGGCTCGCCCGCTTGCATCCCAGCCTGCGTCACGCCGTGCGCCTGCGCGTGGAAGGCGAGCGCGTGGCCATGCCCGCGCCAGCCATGACGCCGTATCTGGTCGGCCTGCTGGTGCTGCTAGGCATGCTGGGCACACTGCTTGGCATGATGGCGACCTTGCGCGGCACCGGCCTCGCACTGGAAAGCGCGAGCGACTTGCAGGCCATCCGCGGCTCGCTCGCCGCGCCGGTCAAGGGCCTAGGCTTTGCGTTCGGCACGTCGATTGCGGGCGTGGCGACCTCGGCCATGCTCGGCCTGCTTTCCGCACTGTGCCGGCGCGAGCGCCTGCATGCCGTGCAGCAACTCGACGCCAGGATTGCCACGAGCTTGCGCGTGCATTCGCAGGCGCACCAGCGCGACGAAGCATTCAAGCTCCTGCAACAGCAGACGGCGCTGATGCCGACCCTGGTCGATCGCCTGCAGGCGATGATGATCGCCCTCGAACAACACGGCACCGTGACGAACGAGCGCCAGCTCGCGGGTCAGGAAGCGTTCCACGCGCGCACCGAAGCGGCCTATACGCATCTTGCCGCCTCCGTGCAGCAATCCTTGAAGGAGAGCGTGGCCGAAAGCGCGCGCGCTGCCACCTCCATGCTGCAGCAAGGCTTGGCCGCCAACGAGCACCAGCTCGCCAGCCATGGCGCGTTCCACACCCGCACCGAGGCCGCGTACACGCAGCTCGCCTCCTCAGTGGAGCAGTCGTTGAAGGACAGCGTGGCCGAAAGCGCCCGCGTGTCCGGCGCCCTGTGGCAGCAGAACCTGACCGCGACCGAGCAGCAGCTCGCCAGTCACGAAGCCTTCCATGCGCGGGCCGAGGCGACCTATACGCATCTCGCTACGTCGGTGGAGCAGTCGTTGAAGGACAGCGTCGCCGAAAGCGCGCGCGCTTCCGGCGCCTTGTTGCAACCGGTGGTGGAGGCGACGATGGCTGGGCTCGCGCGCGAAGCGGCTAGTTTGCATGCATCCGTCACGCAGGCCGTACGCGAGCAATTGGATGGCCTGTCCACCGGCTTCGAGACCAGTACCGCAACGGTGGCGGAACTCTGGAGCAAGGCGCTGGACGAACATCGCCGCTCCAACGAATCCATGGCCGGCGATCTGCGCCAGTCGCTGGAACGCTTCGGCGAAACCTTCGAGCAGCGTTCGACCGGCTTGTTGGACGGTGTCGCTGCACGCCTGGATGCCTCGGCCGGCCACGCGGCAACGGCATGGAACAACGCACTGTCGCAGCAGGTCGCCGCAAACGACGGCTTGGCTGCCCGCAACGAACAAGCATTGGCCACGGCCACGGCATCCTTCGAAGCGCAGGCGTCGTCGCTGGTGCGCGTCGTGCAGGCCTCGCATGCGGAGTTGCAGACAGCGCTGGAGTCGCGCGACGAGCAGCGATTGGCGACGTGGACGACATCGTTCGAATCGATGACTGCCACCCTGGGCCAGCAATGGGAGCAGGTGGGCGAACACGCCACCCGTCGTCAGCAAGACATCTGCGACACGTTGGCCAAGACCGCCGGCGACATCTCCGCGCAGGCGCAGACGCACGCCAGCGAAACCATCGCAGAGATCTCCCGCCTCGTGCAGGCTGCGTCGGAAGCGCCGAAGGCGGCCGCCGACGTCGTCGCCGAGCTGCGCCAGAAGCTCTCTGACAGCATGGTGCGCGACACGGCGATGCTGGAAGAGCGCAGCCGCCTGCTCGCCACGCTGGAAACCCTGCTTGACGCCGTGAACCACGCGTCGACGGAACAGCGTGAAGCGGTCGATGCGCTGGTCGCCACCTCGGCCGACCTGCTCGATCGCGTAAGCACCCGCTTCACCGACCATATCCAAGCCGAAACCGGCAAGCTCGGTACGGTGGCGGCGCAGGTCACCGGCAGCGCGGTGGAAGTGGCCAGCCTTGGCGAAGCCTTTGGGGTGTCGGTGCAGTTGTACGGCCAGTCGAACGAAGCGCTGATGGAACGCTTGCAGCACATCGCCGACGCGTTGGACAAGACGTTGGCGCGTAGCGACGAGCAACTGGCGTACTACGTGGCCCAGGCGCGTGAAGTGGTCGACCTCAGCATGCTTTCGCAGAAGCAGGTGATCGAAGACCTGCGGCAGATTGCCGATCAGCGCGCAACGGCCGGGGCTGAAAACGCATGAGTGACGAGTTCGAGGTCGAAGCGGAATCGACCGCGCCGATCTGGGCCGCGTTCGGCGACTTGATGTCGGTGCTGCTGGGCGCGTTCGTGCTGATTTTGGTCGGCGTGATCGGTGTGCAACTGCAGTTGTCCAACCGGCTCGACGAAGAGGTGAAGCAACACCAGGCTGAAGCGCAGCGCCGCAAGACGCTGGAGCAGGCGCTGGCCGCGCCGCTGGCGGCTGGCCGCGTGACGCTCGTCGATGGGCGCATCGGCATTTGCGGCAACGTGCTGTTCGCGCTCAATTCCGACCAGTTGCAACCGGAAGGGCGCGAGCTGCTGAAAAGCCTGGCTGGGCCGCTGACGGATTACCTCAAGTCCCGCGATGAAATCCTGATGGTGAGCGGCT
Organism: Dyella sp. AD56; assembly: GCF_002878475.1. NCBI lineage: Bacteria > Pseudomonadati > Pseudomonadota > Gammaproteobacteria > Lysobacterales > Rhodanobacteraceae > Dyella > Dyella sp. AD56. Next base: position 87,101 of record NZ_NRDP01000011.1, on the reverse strand, counting down.
TCACCGACGACCAGCAAGTGCGTGACGGCAATCGTCACTTCGCCGACAACTTGGAGTTGTCCGCCGAGCGCGCGCTCACGGTTACCCGTACGCTGATTACTGAGGGCGTGCCTGCTTCTTCCGTCTTCGCTGCCGCCTTCGGCGCGGAGCAGCCAGTGAGTTCAAACGAAAACGAGGATGGGCGCGCAAAGAACCGTCGCGTGGAGATCGCGCCTGTTCCGCGGCCGTCGAATACGGCCGTAGCGTCTCATGACTGACGGAACGCCCAGCGCACGCGCGACGCTCGATGCTTGGCGCGCGCGACAGGCAGATCGTCTCGATCCCATCCGGTTCCATTTCATGGATGCGCTGGAGAAGCGTGCCGCCCGGATCGATGGCGAAGCACGCGGACTGCTGGACGCACGCTTGGCCGTCTTGATCGACGCGTATGCCGCCGATCTCATTCCTTCGGCGGTGAGTGCCAGCAACGATGCGGCATCCGACATCGCGGAGCGCGGTCCTTTCGGTGAACTGATCGATCAGCTCGCCCGCATGGCGGCGTCACGCAACGAGAAGCCTGCTACCGAGCCAGCGACATCCGCCATGCCTGAGATGGAACTGCTGGGTGAGTTCCGCAAGATCTGGTCGTCGGTGCGCACGGAGAGCCAGCTTCGCCAATCGATGGAAGATGCGCCGGAGAACGCCGGTCCACTCAATTCGCGTGCGCTCGTCCATCGCACCATCGCTTTGATGCGCGAGCTGTCACCCGGCTACCTGCAGCACTTTCTGGCTTATATCGACGACCTGTCGTGGATCGAGCAGATGAACGGCAACGCATCGTTCGTCGCGAAGGATGCGCCGCAGGCGGCGTCCCCGGGCAAGCGCACACGGGCTAAGGCACGCACGCGCAAGGAGTAAGGTCGCCGCACGCTCGGCGCTTTCCCCTCCAGCCCGGCCAACGGCGCTGCCGCTTAACCGGGGCAGCTTGATATGCTGGGCCGGTGCCGGATGGCATGGCTTCGCCAGCAGGCTGTTTCGCTGGCATACCGACATTTGCCAAGGAATTGCCGTGGTCCCACTGTCGTTGTCGAACCTCGTCGTCTTCGCGTTGTTAGCCCTGCTGGTAACCATCCCCGCGACGATCATTCTGGCCTTGCTGGGCATCAAGCGTTCCATTCGGCATGGTCGTTTCTGGCGTTACGGCCTGCCATGTTGCGTCCTCTTTGTGGCGCTCCAACTGTTGCTGCTGTTCAACCACCGCGACATCGAGCAGGCCTACAGCGAGGCTGTGGTCCAGCATTACACGCATCACCTGTCGTCGCCCAAGGTCTACGACGACCTGCATTTCCCGGCGGGATCAACGGTCGTGCAGTCCACTTGGGAGCCACATGATGTGAGCGGCGGAACGCTTCCAGTGGAAACCATGCTGTTGGGGTTGCCCATCCGCGGTGATTTCTCGATCGCGGTCACTGGTGGAGACAACCCGACCCGCTATGTGTCCGAGGGTGTACTGACGCGGCCCACGGCCATTCACGGCCTGCCGTGCGCGGCAGCCAAGTTCAAGCAAGGGTTCGATACTTCGTCTGAGAAGGAAACGGTGGACTGCACCTTGGCCGCCGATCACGTGGTCGGCGAACTCGCCTTGCCGGCGGGGACGGATGCAACATTCGAGTTCAGCACCTACCGCATCGGTGATGTGGACATCATTGGCGATGCGCCGCATGACTGGTTGGCGCTCGGCGTGCGATGCGCCAAAGGGGTATTCAGCTATCACGGGGACCTTAGCTGTACGCCCGCGGTGGCGCAGCGCGTGGCCGGCTATCCGCTGGGAGTAGGGCGCGACCTTTCGGTGTATCGCGAGCACGACGGCGACGTGAGCGTGGGCGACGGCATGCTGGCGGAAGATGTCGAGGTGGCCGGCGTACACATACCCGCGGGCTCGACTATCGATGCTATCTACAACGGCCATGGGATCAGTGCCGCACGCTTGCGCGCCCACGACATGGACGACAACGAGTACGTGCGCTTCGAGTTGCCCAAGGGTGCCCGGTTGGACGTGGCCGGCACGGTGCTGGAGGGCGATTCCGTCACCTTGTCGGTCTACGCAACGTCGATCAGTGCCTTCATTACCAAGGACTCTGGCACCGACCACACATCGATGCGTAACGGCGAGTTCGACATGGCGTCGCGGACTTGGCAGTGGAAGGCTGTCGACGACTGAGTGAACGCCTGCGCGGCGAAAGTACTCAAGCGAAACTCAGCGCCCTGATGCTATGGCCGCCGCCATGAAGAACGCCAACACCTGCGCCAACTCATGACGCAGGCTGAGACGGCTGTTTTCCAGCCAGCGCAACACGGCGCCCAGATAGAGAAAATGCAGATGACTGGCTAGCAAGGGCGGGGCGATATCGTCGCGAATCTCGCCCTTTGCTTGTGCTTGTTCGATCAACGACGCGTACACCGCCAACATGTCGGAGTCGCTTTGCCCCTGCTGCCCGTCGCCGAGCGCCTGGAATCGATAGCGGATGTACGGTGCGGCATAGTCGCGATGCGCCTCCCACCATTGTGCCGAGGCATCCAGTATCCCAGCGAGTCGCGTCTGCAGGCTCCGCCGCGCCATGACCTTGTGCATCAAGGGACTGAGATCACTTGCCAGTTGCTCGTGCAGGGCGAGTGCGAGCGCGGCCTCCTTCACGGGGAAGTGGTTATACAGCGTGCCGCGCGCCACGCCCGCCTCGGCAGCGATCTGTTCCATGGTGACGGCTTCGTAACCGAACTGCTCAAACAGCGCCCATGCCACCGTACCGAGATGATCTCGGGTGCGTTCACGTTTGCGTGGCGGGTGGCTGGGTGTGGACATGTCGGCCTTGATATTGAACAATGTTCAAAATTGATCATTGTTCAATTTTGACTGGCAACAGGATATCACGGTGCCGCGGGCACGGCGGCCGGCCGATCCCGCAGGCTGTCCCTTGACCCTACATTTGCGAGATTCCGCTATGCCAAGCAGCAACGCTCCCATCATCGTGATTGGCGCGGGCCTATCCGGCCTTTCTGCCGCCCTGGCGTTGGCCCGCGGGGGGCGGGAAGTGATGGTGCTGGAAGCTTCGGATCAGCCTGGTGGCTGTTGCTCAACCACCCGGATGGATGGCTACACGTTCAACAATGGTGCGGTCTATGTGGCGGTGCCTTCGCTGCTACGACGGGCGTTCGGGGAGCTTGGGCTGAACTTCGATGTGGAGGTGCCGCTCGTCGCCATTGATCATCCGCACGAAACGCATCTGGACGATGGCACCATCGTACATCTGGGCAGCATCGAGACGGCGCGTGTCGAGGGTGATGATGCGGCAGCTCGCACTGCGCTACTGTGTGAAGGCCTGCGCAAGCTGCAGCTCGACTGGCGTCCCATCTATCGCCGTCTGCTCGATGGTGTCCTGCCGTTCGAGCCTTCGTTGCCGCGAACGCTTGGCCAGCTCTGGCGCTATCTTCCGCGGCTGGGCGGCCGGGCGGACCGTGCCATCGCTGGTTATTTTCCTGATCCTGCATTGCAGGCGGCGGTAGCCTCGATTCTGCTCTACACCGGCACACCGCCGGATCGGTTGCCGGCGTCCCAGTTGATCGGCCTGCTGGCCTTGCTGGAAGAAGGGTTTCATCTGCCGCGAGGCGGTATGGGGGCCATCACCGATGCGTTGCATCGCACGCTGCAAACAGCGGGTGTACCGGTGCGTTGTGGATGCGAGGTCACGCGCATTGAGGTGTCGAGCGGGCACGTGACCGGCGTGGTGTTGGCGAATGGCCAACATCTTCCCGCGCAGGAGGTCGTCGCGACCTGCGCGGGATTTAGCGTGGTCAATCGGTTGCTGTCGCCGGACGCTGTTCCACGCGCCATGCAGCGCACGGCGCGCCGTGCGCCGCTGTCGCATCGAGCCATCGCCGTGCAATTGGGTGGCCGCTGCGCGCCGGCCTCCAGCGCCTTCATCGTCAATCACGTGCCTGACATGAATCGACAGGGCGTGATGCATCAAGTCGCGGAGCAAGTGCCGCGTTGGCTTTCCTGGACGTCGCCCAGTCAGGTGTTGAGCGGTTTGGCTCCGGCGGGGAAGGGCGTGCTCGAACTGTACGCGCCGGTGTCCGGTATCCACCACGCCAGCGAATGGACGCCATCCATGACGGAGGATGCGCTGGAAAAACATCTGGCGGCGTTGCGTGGGTTCCTGCCGACGCTGGAGATCGATACGGTGCGCACGCTTGATCCGCAGACATTCGAACACGAGCGGCATCTCTACGAGGGTGCGCTCTATGGCGTGGCGCCCGGCGCCGACCCGAATGCTTACTTTGCGCATCGCACGCCGCTGGCGGGTTTGTATCTCGCCGGGCAGACCACGTTCCCCGGCTTTGGCGTGCCTGCGGCCCTGTATTCGGGTTTGCAGACGGCCGGTGTGATGATGAGTGATCGCTGATGTTGACCAAGGGTCTGTTTACAATCTCCGTGTGGCTCGATCCCCTCAGCGTCATTCCGGCGCAGGCCGGAATCCAGTAGCGATTACGTTGGATGGTCGCCACAGTCGGCCATATGCCGTGAAACCCTTCGCGAAGACCGGACGTGGAAGCCACTGGATTCCGGCCTACGCCGGAATGACGCTGAGGGAAAACGGCGCTCAAGTAAGGTCGTGAGCGGGCTCTAAGACATCGAGCGGATTCAGGTGGACCCCATTAGCATGATCTGGTTGAGGCAGGTCAGGGACGAGTGATCCATGAACAAGGACGGCACACAGCGCATCATGGAAGGGCAGCTCGAACGCCTCGAAGGCAATCTCGTGCGGGGACGTTCGGGTGAGCAGGAAAGGTTGTATCGCCTGCGCATCGATGGACGTTGGTATTTCTGCCAAGCCAGTGATTTCAATGACAGCAAGCGCGCGGGCGCAGTGCTGCGCCATGCGCAGTTACCCGTGCGGGTAACCGCTGCCCCCTTTGTCGCCAACGGGCGCTATCGCCTGTTCTGGCTTCGTCTGCACGATTCCGGCGAGGCCCTGGAGCCCATCGAGCCACTGAAGCGGATAGGCATATTCATGCTCATTGCCCTGCTGGCGGCCGCGCTGGTGACGGCGATGTATTTCGGTTGGTCGTGGGTCAATCAATGGCCGACGAGCGCGTTTGTCATGTCACTGCCCGTGATCCTCGTGGTGATGGTCATCACGCTTCTTTGTGTGGCCATGGCGCTGTTTGGCCTGGCGGAGGTCGTGCGGATGCTTCGCCCGGCCCGTTTCCGTGCCCATCGGGATTACCAGTCTATAGTTGGGGCACGTGCGCATGGCGGCTGAACTGGACAGCGTTATCGGCGTGATCACGAAAGTGCGCGACCACACCATCGGCGTCGATCGCGAGATGGGCCTGGTGGATGGCGTGCCCTATCGGGGCACCCGCTACTTCAACGACATCGAGATCGACCTGAGTGAGCCGGCGATCACCTTGTGCCTGTCTGCCCGCTGGCCTGATCGGCTGTTCCTGCAAAACGGTGACCGCATCCTTGCGATCGGCAGCCGTGAGCAGGGCAAGTTCCAGGTCCAGGCGCTGTGCAACCTGACAGACGACTCCCATTACCTGCTGTGCGGCTCGCCCGGGTTGCGCCGCAGGCTCAAGCGCATGGCGACAGAGCTACGGCCGGGCGGGGCGCCTGCGCATTGGTTATCGGCCTGATAGCCGCCGCTCAACACGCACCACGCAACCTTCACTCCGGTTGACGTAATAGGTGCGCTTTGTCGAGCGCATGTGTGCGTGTTGTGAAGGCTTTGGAAAAGGCCGCCGCGTTGTCCATCTGGCAGGGCGGCGATACACGCGATGTCATAGCCGCCGTCTATCACAGGCATTGCAAGAATCAAATTCTCTTGCCCACCGCCCTTGCGTACATTCCGTAAGGAAAGGTTTGTCGATGCGAGCCAAACGGGTCCCATGCACGCCACGACATTCGCCATCGAATACGACCAGTACGCCACCGATGTCCGCTTGCGGCGCATCGCGGTATCGGTCGCCTGCAGATGGTCCGGCGGTAACGTCGGTGTGTCATGGAACCCTCAAGCCATCGTCGTACCCGTAGTGGATCAAGTCTCCCAAGGAGAAAGCGCATGTCCAACGAAGCAAAGTGCCCGTTTCCCCACGCTGCCGGCAGCGGTACGACCAACCGGGACTGGTGGCCCAACCAGTTAAGGCTCGACCTGCTGGCCCAGCACTCCAGCCGAACCAACCCGCTGGATCAGAAGTTCAATTACGCCGAGGCGTTCAAGAGCCTCGATTACGCCGGTCTGAAGAAAGACCTGGCCGCATTGATGACCGATTCGCAGGATTGGTGGCCTGCTGACTTCGGCCATTACGGCGGCTTGTTCATCCGCATGGCCTGGCACAGCGCCGGTACCTATCGCGTCGGCGATGGCCGTGGTGGTGGTGGGCGTGGTCAGCAGCGCTTCGCTCCGCTGAACAGTTGGCCCGACAACGTCAGCCTGGACAAGGCGCGCCGCCTGTTGTGGCCCATCAAGCAGAAGTACGGCCAGAAGATCTCCTGGGCGGACCTGATGATCCTCGCCGGCAACGTCGCGCTGGAGACCATGGGCTTCAAGACCTTCGGTTTCGCCGGTGGCCGCGAAGACACCTGGGAGCCGGACCTGGACGTGTACTGGGGCAAGGAAACCACGTGGCTGGGTGGTGATATCCGCTATGGCAAGGGCACGCCCGGGCATGAGAAGGAAGGCGTAGTCGTTGCCGAGAAAGAATTGCATGGCAGCGAGACCAGCCGCACCGACAAGGGGCGCAACCTGGAGAACCCGCTGGCCGCCGTGCAGATGGGCCTGATCTATGTGAATCCGGAAGGCCCGGATGGTCATCCCGATCCGCTCGCCGCAGCAAAGGACATCCGCGACACCTTCGGCCGCATGGCCATGAGCGACGAGGAAACCGTGGCGCTGATCGCCGGTGGCCACACCTTCGGCAAGACGCACGGCGCGGGCCCCGCCACTCACGTGGGGCCGGAACCGGAAGCCGCTGGCATCGAGCTTCAGGGCATCGGTTGGAAGAGCAGCTTCGGCACCGGCGTCGGTGCCGATGCCATCACCAGTGGCCTGGAAGTCACCTGGACCAGCACGCCCACGAAGTGGGGTATGGGCTTCTTCCAGAACCTGTTCAACCACGAGTGGGAACTGACCAAGAGCCCGGCTGGCGCCAACCAGTGGGTGGCCAAGGGTGGCGAGGCGACCATTCCGCATGCATTCGATCCGTCGAAGAAGCAGCGGCCGACCATGTTGACCACCGACCTTTCGCTGCGCGTCGATCCGGGCTTCGAAAAGATCTCGCGTAACTTCATGGAGCATCCCGACCAGTTCGCCGATGCCTTCGCACGTGCGTGGTTCAAGCTGACCCATCGCGACATGGGGCCGCGCGCGCGTTACCTCGGTCCGGAAGTGCCGAAGGAACAACTGATCTGGCAGGACCCCATCCCAGCGGTCGACCATCCGTTGGTGGACGATAAGGACGTGGCCTCGCTCAAGCAGAAGATCCTTTCTTCGGGTCTCTCGGTGGCACAGCTAGTGAAGACGGCGTGGGCTTCGGCATCCACCTTCCGTGGTGGCGACAAGCGTGGCGGCGCCAACGGCGCACGCATTCGCCTCGCGCCGCAGAAGGACTGGAAGGTCAACGAGCCCGATGAACTCGCCAAGGCGCTGAAGGTGCTGGAAGGCATCCAGAACGACTTCAGCAAATCAGCATCCGGCGGCAAGAAGATCTCGCTGGCGGACCTGATCGTGCTGGCGGGTAGTGCGGGTGTCGAGCAGGCAGCGAAGAACGCAGGCCACAACGTTAGTGTGCCATTCGCGCCGGGCCGCATGGATGCCACGCAGGCACAAACCGACGTGGAGTCCATCGGCATGCTGGAGCCTGTCGCCGACGGCTTCCGCAACTTCTTGAAGGGCGAGTTCAGCGTCCCCGGTGAAGTGTTGCTGGTCGACAAGGCGCAACTGCTAAGCCTGACCGCTCCGGAGATGACCGTGCTCGTCGGTGGTCTGCGCGTGCTGAATGCACACACCGGCAAGGAAGCGCATGGCGTGCTGACCGATAAGCCGGAGACGCTGACCAACGACTTCTTCCGCCACTTGCTCGACATGGGTACCGAGTGGAAGCCGGTGTCGCGTGAAGTGTTCGAAGGCGTCGACCGTAAGAGCGGCAAGAAGAAGTGGACCGCTACGCGGGTGGACCTGGTGTTCGGTGCGAACGCGCAGTTGCGTTCCCTGGGCGAGGTCTACGCAAGTGTGGATGGCAAGGACAAGTTCGTCCGCGACTTCGTCGCTGCCTGGGTCAAGGTGATGAACCTCGACCGTTTCGATCTGGCCTGATGTATAGCGTGGGCCTTCCCCCAGGAAGAGCCACGCTTCGCAAGCCGTACTGAAACCGCCCCATCCGTTTGGATGGGGCGGTTTTCTTTTTCCCTATGCAAGTGACGCCGCCGCCCCGCCGTGTGATCGAGGCGGACACTCAATAATCGACAGGAACCGCCGATACGCAAAGACGGGCGTCAGGGGGCGAGCAGGGCCGACCATGGTGGCCCCGCTTCATACATGCGGCATTCACGGGTCAAAGGATTAGCCTCGACGCGGCGGTACTCGTCGATAGCCTCCGTGACCTGTCGCACATGCCACTAGGACAGGCCCGGACCACAGTTCTTTCCAATCAGGCATGGCCTGGCAGCCGCAGGGAGCAAGCGGGTGTCAGCTTGCGATAAGAGGGCGAATGAGTGCTTAGAGCGTGGCTGGCACTTCTGTTGGCAGTCGTGGCGGTCGCTGCCTCGCATGCAGCGCCGGCAACGCTTCGTGTCGTCAGCGACAACAACTACCCGCCCTATCTGTTCATCGGACCCGACCATCAGCCCCGCGGTTACCTGGTGGACGAATGGAAGCTGTGGGAAAAGAAGACCGGCATCCACGTGGAACTGGTGCCGACGGATTGGGCCAATGCCCAGCACATGCTGTTGGACGGGCAGGCCGACGTGATCGATATGCTGTTCCGGACGCCGGAACGGGAGCCGCTCTATGACTTCTCCGCGCCCTACGCGAAGGTGACCGTGGGCATCTATGTCGATACGTCCATCTCCGGTATCGATGAAGTGGATGCACTACGCGGCTTCGAAGTCGGCGTGGAGCGCGGAGACGCCTGTATCGAGCACTTGAAGCAGCATGGGATTACCGCACTCAAGCTGTATCGCGATTACAACGCGATGATCGACGCCGTGCACCAGCGAGACGTCCGTATCCTGTGCATGGACGACTACCCTGCAAACTACTACCTCTACAAAAATAGCGCGGGTGCGGATTTCAGCCACGCATTCGAGTTCTATTCGAGCGAGTTCCATCGAGGCGTACGCAAGGGCAATCTTGCCACCCTTGCGCTGGTCGACAACGGCATGCGGCTCATCACCAGCGAAGAGCGCGACGCGCTTCGGCGCAAATGGATGGGGAACCCCGTCAACTTCACACCGTACACGCAGATCTTCGCTTATGCGCTAGCTGTTGCAGGCGCGGCGGGTATTGCGCTTGCCATCTGGGTGCTCGCCCTGCGCCGAGCGGTGGAGCGCCGCACCAAGGACCTGGGTTTTCTCGCCTACCACGATCCGCTCACGCGATTGCCCAACCGTGCGCTGCTCGTTGACCGCATCGATCATGCGATCAGGCAGAGAGAGGGGGCGCGCCTGGCGCTGTTCCTGATCGGCCTGGACCATTTCAAGCGCGTCAATGAAAGCGTGGGACATGAGGTGGGCGATCAGTTGATCAAAGACATGGCGGATCGTCTTTCCGGCATCGAGCAGACGCACACCGTGGCGCGGCTCGATGGCGACATCCTTGCGGTCACCTTGCTTGGGACACTGGATACCACCGCCATCACGGCTGCTGCTGAACGCATGCAGCGAGTCATTGCCAAAGGTTTTGCATGGCAGGGCAGGAACATCTTCGTCAGTGCCAGCATCGGCATCAGCACCTGGCCGCACGATGGCGACGACGGCGCCACACTGCTCAAGCACGCCGATGCGGCGTTGGGGTTGGCCAAACGCGAGGGGCGGGCGCGCTTTCGTTTCTACAGTGCGTCGCTGACCAGCGAGGCACAGGGCTTGCTCGACCTTGGCGAGGGGTTGCGCCGTGCGCTCCAGCGCGACGAGTTCACGCTGCTCTATCAGCCGCAGGTTGAATTGCGTATGGGTAGGGTGGTGGGCGTCGAAGCGCTGTTGCGTTGGCGGAGCGATACCTTTGGCCTGGTTTCACCGGACCGTTTCATCCCCTACGCCGAAGAAGCGGGACTGATCGGGGCGATTGGGGATTGGGTGTTGCAGGAAGCCTGTCATCGGGCGGCCGGATGGGTCCGGCGCGGCTGGTCGGGTTTGCATATGGCGGTGAACCTTTCACCGCGACAGTTCGGCAGCGTCAATCTCTATGAACAGGTTTCCGACGCGTTGGGCGCGTCCGGCCTTCCTCCGCAACTGCTCGAACTGGAGATCACCGAGGGCAGCCTGCTTCAGCATGGGCCTGCCGTGTCGGATGTGCTTTCGCGGCTGCGCGCGCTGGGGCTCAGCTTCGCCATCGACGACTTCGGCACAGGTTATTCGTCGCTGGCGTATCTCAACCGCTTCCCGATTCAAATCCTGAAGATCGACCGCAGCTTCCTGATCGGATTGCCGGATGACGCCAGGGCCATCACCCTCACGTCCACCATTGTCGCCATGGCCCGCAACATGAATATGCGGGTGCTCGCGGAAGGCGTGGAGAACGTGGCGCAATGGGATTTTCTGCGTGACGCAGGCTGCGATTGCGCGCAAGGCTGGTATATCGGCCCGCCCATGACGGTCGAACAGTTCGAGACATGGATGTCGCGTGGCGCACCGTTTCCTCCCGGCGACGACTTTCACCCCGATACGCCGGGAACCAGCACCCCATAAGGGGCGGCCCGTGTGCAGGCTGCGCGCGGAAGCGAGCCATGCTTTCGCTCCAGCAGCAGGACTGTTCAAATACGCGGATACATCCAAGGCTCATTCCGCATGGACGCACCGCGAATCAAACGAGTCGTACCCAATGAAAACTGGCGACTGGTCATCCAGTTCGATCCAGAGGAGTACCGGCTGTTCGAGTCACGTATCGCGCGGGAAGAGATGAACTGGCCGCAGCTGGCGTATCCAAACAAGTTCAAGAACTTCACCCATACAGAGCACGCCGTCATTTGGCCCGACATGGGTGAACTTTCCGCGGACTATCTTTACCGTCACTCGCAACCGCTGGCGCGGGAGAAGCTCGGGGGACAGGTGCTCCGCCTGAGCTACAAAAACCAGGCGCCCACCGACGTGCATCCGACCCACCACGTTTATTGCGTTTACCTGTTTCCGTTTCGCCACGCGCTATTTGACGTTGGCGAGTCCATCGCCGGCGGGCATGCCGAGATGGGCGGATCAAGGTGCTACACGGTCGAAGAGCTGTTGGCGTGGCCGGAGTGGAGGCGCAACTTCCAGTTGGCTGGCGGCGAGTGGGCCATTCCGATCATCGAATCGCACGAGCGCGATGGCGCTGACCTGTCCGATGTTCTTGTTCGGGAAATTTGTCGCCGCGAGGGCCTGCCGTCCACCTATACATAGGTGGACGGCGCTTCTCCCATGTGAGCCGACGTCAAGAAGGTTCAGGGCCCGAGATGAGCGTCGTACCAGGCGAGCATGCGCTCCAGCGAATCGCGTTGATGCGCGGGTTCGCCGAAGAAATGCGGTTCTCGCGGATACAGCACCATCTGGGTTTCCTTTCCTAGAAAGCGCAGCCCGCGATACATCGCCATCCCTTGGGAAAACGGCACGCGCGCGTCGTCTTCGCCACCCACGACCAGTACGGGCGTTTGGCAATCACGCAGATAGCGGGCCGGAGAGTGCGCGTCGTAGTTGGCCGCGTTGGCTGCGAGCGGTCCGAAATAGCGGTTGAGAAAATCCGGGGCGATATCCGTGGTGGTTGCCATGCCGAACAGATCTGTCATCGCCGCTCCGGCAACGGCTGCTTTGAATCGGTTCGTGTGGGTAGCAACCCATGCGGTCAGATATCCGCCATAGCTCCAGCCGCCAACGCCCATCCGTTCCGGATCGGCGATGCCGTCGGCGACCACCTGATCGACGCCATCCATGATGTCCTGGAATTCGGCGTGGCCCCAGTCACGGTCGTTCGCCATGCCGAACGCGGTACCGGCACCATCGGAGCCTCGGGGGTTCGGTAGCAGCACCACGTATCCATGTGATGCCAGGATGACACCCCAGTCGTACCACGAACCGTGGAACCCTTGATCCCAGCCACTGGTCGGACCACCGTGCAAATGCACGACGGTTTTATAGCGCTTGCGCGGGTCGTAGTGGGGCGGCAAGAGCAGCACGGCGGATATTGTTCGGCCATCACTGCGCGCGGTCCATCGGATCTCACGCTGCGTTCCCAGCAGCCACGTTTTCACTTGGGGGTTGGTGACGGTGAGCTGGCGCTCACGACCATAGCGAGCCACATAAATTTCGCCGGGATGTGACGATGTTTCTTGGACATAGGCAAATGTGCGACCGTCGTGGCTGATCGCGATTTTTTCGACGGCGCCCTGCAGGGGCTGCGAGCTCACCGTCTGGCCAGACGCTGCATTGATACGCGCGATCGAATAACGCGTCCCCTGCAGGGAAAGACCGAACAACGCGTCGCCGTCATTGCCCCATTCCATGTCTTCAAAGGTCGCCTGCTTGGTGTCGGCGACAACTTGCTCAGTCGCGGTGCGCAGGTCGTACATCACGAGAAAGCCGACATCTGTCGTCGGTGCCAATCGAAAGTAGGCCAGTCGATGGCCGTCGGGAGACCACAGCACCTTGCGTCTGCTCAAACCGCCCGGGATCCGCCGTTCGATGGCGCCCGATGACGCATCGATGGTAACGACGGATAACACGTTCTCTACATCGTTGGTACGTGACGTGGGCGAGCTGGATGCGACGAGGTGCGCATCATCCGGCGACCAGTCGAAAGCCACGATATGCATGTCTGGTTGAGTGAGTGGATGTGCTTGCCGAGTGCCGACGTCATAGATCCACAGGCGGCTGTTGGGCTGCGGCCGGTCAAGCACGTGTTCGTCGTGTTCTGGTGACGGTTGCGGCACGTCGCCGCCTTTGCTCAGGAACGCAATGCGTCGTCCGTCGTGCGACCATCGAAAGCCGCTGATGCGCAGAGGTAGGCGAGTGAGCGGTTCCAACTTTCCGCTGGCAGGCGATGCCAGCCAGATCTGCTGCCCCGATGTCGCTGCGGCAGAACCGTTGGAGCCGGCTTGGGGGGAATCGGCTGCCGTCGCGGCAGCCACGGGTGCTCGAGAAAGGAAAGCCAGTGATGCGCCGTCCGGTGACCATGCCGGCGAGTTCGGTGAGCCTTCGCCGGATACCAAAGATCGGGCGGCTTGCGCCCCATCGCTTCCCACTAGCCAGATGGTGGAACCGGCATCGGTGTTCACTTCGTAAGCGATCTGGCTTCCATCCGGCGATGGCTGCGCTTTGCTCACCTGCGCGAGTGCCACGATATCGGATGGTTGCACCACGTGAAGTGGTGGCTGGGCGTGCAATACGGCAGATGCCGCGCTCAGCCACGCAAAGAGAATCACCCCTCGGCAACGCGCCATAGTCTTTCCTCCCGTAGGGCCCTATCCGTGTGGATGGGCCAACCCTGGGCGTCTGATGTAGCTCGCGGACAGAAGGTTTAAAGTCCACCGTTTTATGGGGCTGTGTTCGTTTCCTGAGATGATGTGCAGCTCGACCTGGGTCATTGCACCTGGAGCCGAGGCACTTACGATAGGCAGGGAGCGAAAGCGATGGACATCAAGCCGGAAGTCTGGGATCACGTTATGGGCTTCGCGAAGCAACTCGCGAACGAAAGCGAACCGGACCGATATGCCACCACCTATAAGGCTCTCCACGACTATTGCGAGGAGCAGAGCCTTGGCGGGTATGACCATCCATTCCTGTGGGAAACGCTGGCCGATTTCACCATGGACGACGGTGCGGCGGTTCCCCTGTATCAACGGGCGTTAAAGCTGGCGGTGGGAGACGAGGCACGGGCCTATCGCGCATCCATCCAATTCTCGCTGGCCGAACGTCACAAGCGTCTTGGCGATGATGCGCAGGCACGCGAGTACGCGGTGTCGGCCGACGATGAAGCCAGAGCGATCGATGATCGGGAACTGCGGCGGCGCATCAGCAGGTTTCTGCTTTCGAAAGAGTGAATGCGACGACTGTAGTGCGCTGGCGATAACGTCAGCGCACGACCATGACCGCGTTTTCCCTCAGAGCCTCAGCCGGACTTCTTGCGCAGGTTGTCGCCGAAGCGTTCCAGCCAGTCCGATGCGTTGCGCAGCACCTGACTGCCCTTGCCGAACAGGTTGCCGAGTTCGTCTTCGAGCAGTTCGCGTTGCTTGGATTTTTCCGACTTGGGCAAGGGCGGCAGCACATGCGCGAAGTACGACTTGCCGAGCACCCGGTGCAGCAGTCGCTCGCCGATGAATGGCTCGTTGTTGTTGAGCGTGCGCGCCGCTTTGATCAGGTTGCGTATGTCGTACTGCGTGGGGCTGAGGTCGGGCACCTGCTTGCGCAGGTTCAGCAGGGTGTAGACGGCGACTCGGGCCGTTCTTACCGAACTCTCCATAGTGAAGATCACATCATTGTGGGTTTCGACGAACTGACCCAGCAGGCCGAGATTGGTGCAGCCCGCTGGCACCACGTGAGGCCGGTCGCCCGCTGCGCGCGGCATGAACTGCGCGGTGATGTAAGGCATCAGCGCAAGTCGCACTTTGGAGTTGGCGGCCACCGCATCGAGCTGATCGATGATGCCCAGGTGATAGCAAAGCTCGGCCAGCACTTCGCGTCCCGTGCACGCCGGCATCGGCTTTTTCACGTAGTTGCCTTCCTTGTCCATCAGCAGGGCATAGACCCAGACCACCAGAACGTCCTTGGGCTGGTCGGGGAAATGCGGCTGGCGGTTCACGGTGAAGCTGAGTACCCAGTTCGAATCGGTGAAGGTGATGACGCCACCCGTGGCGGTCTTGCCCGAGTAGGGATCGTTGACCGAAAGCTCCTTGATCTTGTCGGCCAGGGGCGAGGGCTTGAGCGTCAGCGTTGCCGACTCCCACATCGAGCGCTCGACGTCACCGCAGAACTTGAGCGGCTTACCGAATACCGGTGACTTCTTGGCGAGGTTGAGCCACAGACCCCAGTCGCTGTCCGCGCCGGGATCGTGGAGGCCGCGTTCGAGTACGGGTACGGTATCCATGTCACCGTAGGCGGTGCCTTCGGTCATCGAGCCGGTCAGCGCAAACACCAGGTCACCATCGGCGACGGGAAGCGTGGTGTCCTTGCCGTCGATGGTGCAGCGGATGCCCGTAACGGTGCGGCGATCGCCGTCGACCGCCATGTCGAGATCATGCACGCGTGTGTTGAACTGCACCTGCACCCCCTGCTTGCGCAGCATGGTGATGAGGGGGCGCACGAAACTGTCGAACTGGTTGTACTTGGGAAACACCAGGGCCGACATGTCGTTCAGGCCATCGATCGCATCCAGGAAGCGGTGCATGTACAGCTTCATCTCCAGCAGGCTCTGCCAGTTCTCGAAGGCGAACATCGAACGCCAGAAGAACCAGAAGTTGCTTTGCAGGAAACCTTCGCTGAAATAGTCCTCGATGGTGATGTCGTCGAGTTCTTCCTTGGGCTTGAGCATTAACCGGATCAATTCCCACTGCTGCGCACGGTTCAGGCCGAAGGTGGAGAAATCCTTGATCTGGCCCTGCTTGTGCATCAAGCGGGCCTTGGAGTAGTTCGGGTCGTTGTCGTTGACCAGGCGGTACTCGTCCAGCACGCTGTAGCCTTCGGGCAATTCCAGCGCGGGCACGTCCTGGAACATGTCCCACAGGTTGTCGTAGTTCCAGTTCATCTCGCGGCCGCCACGGACGATGTAGCCGTCCTGCGGGTTGCCCGAGCCATCCAGCGAGCCACCTTCGATGTCCATGCTCTCGATGATGGTGATGTTGCCGGCAGGCATGCGGCCATCGCGGATCAGGTAGAACGCAGCGGCAAGGCCGGCGATGCCGCTACCGATGATGATCGCCTTGCGCTGCTCAATACCCGCCCCGGGTAGCGTCTTGTTGCGCATGTAGGCACCCATCATGTCCGGCGGCGGCAGGGCGTTCTCCGGGCGGTTGTGCCAGTAGCCGTGGGAGGCATCGGGCTCATGCTCGAAGCTCTGGGTGTCGGCAGTCGGGGTGTTGTCGTGGGTCACGGCCTGGCTCCTTGGTCGCAATGGCAACAGAACGTTGCCAAATCCAAGAGCTTCGCGGACGCACAGGAAAATCGCCGTGAAATCGGCTCGGGCCGATTGCCGCAGGGGCGCGGTTCGCTGCGCGCCTCAGTGGGTGATGTGGTTGGCCAGTTCCGAGATGGTCAGCCGCGTCTTGCCGCTGCTGGTCAGCGGAATCGTGTCTACGAAATGGCAGTGCAGTTGCAGACTGTCACCCAGCACCTTGTAGATCTCGTTGCGGATGAACGCCAGCGAATCGTCATTGAATTCGGCGCCGCGCACAATGGATATATCCAGACGATCCAACTGCCGCTGCACGACCTGATAGCGACTCACGCCCTTCGTCTCCTTGAACAGGAACGGGAAGAACATGCCTGGAAGCACGCGACCATCCGGCGTGTGGATGGCGTCGAGCACGCGACCGTCCACCTGCTTGATCAGCGGCAATCCCCGGCCGCAACTGCACGTGTGGTGCGCGGGCGTGGCGAGGTCGGTGGTGGCGTAGCGGATGAACGGCATGCCGTAGTTGGACAGGTCGGTGACCACCACTTCGCCCGTCTCGCCATCCGGCGGCGCATCGGGCGTCTTGGGCAATTCCACCAGCAGGTGATCGCTGTTGACGTGCAAGCCTTCGTGTCGCTCGCACTCGGAAGCTACCAGCATGAACTCGCGGCACCCGTAGGTATTGAACGCGGGACAGCCGAATGCTTTCTCGATGATCTCGCGCTGGAACTCGTGAAGCGCCTCGCCGCAGGAAATGAAAGACTGTGGGCGATACACGTGGCGCCCGGTGTCGAGCATCCATTGCGCGAGACGAATCAGCGGGCCGGTGTAGCCGAGCAACACGCGCGGCCGGAATGCATCGATGGCATCGGCGAACTCGGCCATGTTCGCTTCGGTCATGTGGAAGCTATTGATGACGCGACGAGAGAATGCGGCGTGATAGAGGTGATCCTTTACACGCTGCCGCCACGGCGGGTTGCCGACGCCAGCACCCCATAGCAACAGACTGCGCGCCCCCAGCGGTGCGCCCGCCCAGCCGTAGCCGCGCCACATCACGGCATGGCGCCGGTTGTTGCTTTCGCGCGTGTAGCCAAAGCGCATGGGCTCGCCGGTAGAGCCACCGGTGGCCTTGTAAAGCAGTTGATCGCGCAGTGAAACGGCCTTCAGATCATCCAGATTCGCGCGGATGTCTGCTTTGGTGAGCAGCGGCAGTCGCGCGAAATCATCCATGGTGCGAATGTCGCTTGGCGTGACGCCAAGCTCGCGCCATTGCTTCTGGTAGTAGGGCACCTCGCGATGGCAGTGCTCCAGCAACTGCTTGAGGCGCGTCCATTGCAGTTGCGCCATCTGCTCGGGCGACAGCCACTGATCGTGCTCATAACGATCCAGCCACGACAGCGTGTCGCGGTGGCGCAGGCCGGATTCATAGGCGGGAAACAACACCCGTCGAAAGGTTGTTTCGTACCAAAGGCTCATGACTGCGCGCCTCCCGTGTTCTGGTCGCCGGTCGATTTCCTTCAACAACGCCCCTGAGAAAACGCAAGTTCTTATATGCGATCTCGCGTCTTGCACTCGATCGATTATCTGCCCGTTGCATAGCGCAACGCTTGCACCGAGCTGTCCTCGGGCATCGGAAAAAAGTTCTATATAGGTGGATAGAGTTGGACGTCCAAAAGCGCGCCGTTGCAACGATCGCCGCCGTTTTACGGAATGCGCCGGCCGGGATCAGGTGGGCTGACGAGGTGACCCGACGACGCGGTTTCGTCCTTGCCGCTTCGCGGCATAAAGCGCTTGATCGGCAGAAATTACGATATCGCGCCAATGGCCCTGTCCGCGTGGCGACAGGCAGTAGCCGATGCTGGCCGTGCAGTTCAGCGCTTCGCCGGATGGCAGGGCGATGGGGTGGCTTTCGATGGCCCTGCGCAGTCTTTCCGCGATCTCGCCCACGGTGGCTTCATCGCCGTGGCGTATCAGCACCATAAACTCCTCGCCGCCGACGCGTGCCAGCAGATCTTCGTCGCGCACATATCGTTGCAGTGTTTGCGCGATGGCTACCAGTACCTGGTCGCCGCCGTCATGTCCCCAGCGGTCGTTGATCGCCTTGAAGTGATCCACGTCGATCATCAGCACGGCCATGCTCGTTTCTTGTCGGTCCACCTGAGCGGCCATGCGTTCGCCTTGTTCCCAGATAACGCGGCGGTTGGGCACACCCGTCAATGGATCCTGATGCGCCTGGCGGATCAGTTCTGCATCGAGTTCGCGGGTGAGCATCCACAGGAAACTCGGCGTAATAACCCAGGTCAAGATGAGGCGCGAGAGCAGGCCGAAGGTCGACGTCGGATCTTCGGTGACATCGGCAAATGGATGAAACCACCACCACGCGCCGCGCAGGAGCAACATGATGGCCCACAGAAAATGGAAGGCGGCAGCGACGCGTGCTACAGCGCGCCGCGGTTTGTCCACGCAATGCCACAAGGCATCGCCGGTGGCGATGGTGAGCAGGGCAGTCAGTGCGTTGCCCAGTATCACCATGAGTCGCAAGTTCTCGCCCCCGGCGATGACGCTGCCGATCTCCACTATCGCGAGCAGGGCAACGGGCACCAGCACCCATAGCCGGCGCCGGGGCAGCTCCAGGTAGGCGGTGACGCCGAGCAACGTCAGCACGGCGCCGACGTCGATGATCAGGTTGCCCGTCAGCTGGAGGTAAGCGAAGTCGATCTGGAAACCGGGCAGGATCAGGACCGCGAAGCCGACGGCGAAGGCGGCATAGCTGAGACCCCAGAGCAGCACGCCATGCAGGCGCCGCCCCTTTTGGCCGGTGGCGTAGAGGGTCAGGAAAATCGCCGAGGAAAGGCCTGCCAGCAAGGCGTTGACGATCAGCAGGGTGCCGGCGTGGGCCAGCCTTGCAATCCATTCCACGGTGTTCCCCGACCAGACAGTGGCGACGTTGCCGCCCTGGGCCTAGTATAAATCCCTACGTTTCGGGGCGATGGCGTCAGTAGGGATGTCCCGTGACTGCCGTGGCTGGATGGGCCACGGCTGGCCGTAAGATCAGGAAAGGGCAGGGGACATGGCGAGTACGGATGTCAGGACGCTGGTGCTGGAGTCGCGGCTCACATGCCCCCAGTGCGACCACCAGAGCATGGAAGTCATGCCAACCAACGCCTGCGTGTTTTTCCATGAATGCGCCGCGTGTGGCGCATTGCTGAAGCCCAAGGAAGGCGACTGCTGCGTGTTTTGCTCATACGGCTCGGTGCCGTGCCCGCCGATCCAGCAGCAAGGGCGCTCTTGTTGCGGGCACTGAAAGCGGTGTGATGGGCCACCGGTTTATCTAACCGGCGGCACACGGATCGGAGTGGAATCTCCGATGATGGAAGAATGGATCAGGGAGTGTGGGTGTGGATCATTGCGTACCGATGTGGCTGGCGTTGGTCATGACGCTAGGGGCGGCTTCCGGAACCACGCGCAACAGGAAGGCGCAATACGTCGGGCTATTTCTCATTGCCTGCATTCTGATCTGGCGACTGCTGGCCTGATTGCTGAGGCAAGGCCGCTCAATCGAGCGGCCGTACCCAGATATTGCGGAAGCTGATCGCAGGCGACGGGTCGCCGTGAGCCTGCAGCTTGATCGCTGCATCCGCATGCGCCTTGTACTTCGGTTTGCCGATGTAGAACGTCTCGCCGGTGAGCTGGGTGTGGTTCTGTACCAGCAGGCCGTTGTGGAACAGGGTGACGTAGCCCGGTGACTTGAGCGCGCCATCGGCGCCGAATACCGGTGCGGTCCACACCACGTCGTAGGTCTGCCATTCGCCGGGAGGCCGCATGGCGTTCACCAGTGGCGCTGACTGTTTGTAGATGCTGGCGGCCTGTCCGTTGACGTAGGTCTTGTTGTTGTACGAATCGAGGATCTGGATCTCGTAGCCTTCGTCGCCCGGTCCGGTGGATGCCAGAAACAGGCCGCTGTTGCCGCGCGCCTGACCTTCGCCAGTGATGTCTTTGGGCACGCGCCATTCCAGGTGCAATTGATAGTTCCTGAAATGCTGCTTGGTCTGGATGTTGCCCGTGGCCTTGTCCACCGTCACCACGCCGTCGTGCACATTCCAGCGCGCCGGTGAACGGTCCTTGGCGGTTTCCCACTGGCTGAGGTCGTGGCCGTTGAACAACACGATGGCATCCGAAGGCGGTGCGTCGTCCTGTTTTCCTGGTGTCACCGTTTTGGGTACGGGTTCCCATTGCTCAGTGGCCTTGGGATCGGTGGGTTCGGCCGTCTGCGCCCACGCGGCAGACGTAACGAGCGTGGCGAGTGCAAACAGGATGGCTGCATTGAGTCGCTGTGTCATGGGTGTTCTCGTTGGAAGTTCAGACCGTGCAGATCCGCACCGCATCCGCGAAGGACGCGAACGGATCGGGCCCCGCGGGTTCGAATTCATGCGCGATGAACCCGTTGTAGTTCAGATCGGCGATGGCCTTGGCGACGGCGTGGTAGTTGAGTTCCTGCGTGCCGTCGATCTCGTGGCGGCCGGGCACGCCGCCGGTGTGGAAGTGGCCGATCCAGGCGATGTTGTCGCGGATGGTGCGGATGACATCACCTTCCATGATTTGCATGTGATAGATGTCGTAGAGCAGCTTCACCTGCGGAGAGTTGATGCCCTTCATGACCGCGACGCCGAATGCCGTGCTGTCGCCCTGGTAGCCGTGATGGTCCACCTTGCTGTTGAGCAGTTCCACACAGAGGGTGATGCCATTCTCCGCAGCGTAGGGCGCAATCTTCGACAGGCCTGCCACGCAGTTTGCGATGGCCTGCTGTTCGTCGATGCCATTCTTGCGGTTGCCGAACATGGTGATGAGGTTGTTCACGCCGGCTTGTTTCGCGAGCGGGATGGTGGTTTCCAACTCCTTCAACAGCACTGCGTGGTTGGCCGGGTCGTTGAAGCCCATGGCGATGAAATTGTCGCGGCGGCTCGGATAACCCATCGATACCGCCAGGCCGTGGTCGCTGACCACCGACCACTCATCCGTGTGCAGCAGGTCAACGCCAGCAAAGCCGATGGTTTTGAGGCGCTTGCATAGGTCGGGCAGTGGCGCATCGGAGGTCCAGCGGCTCAGGGATTGCCGGAGGCGTCCTGCTGGCAATGTTGGCGATACACCGTTGCCGGCTGTTGTTCCGGCGAAGGCCAGCGGCGACGCCGCACCCAACACCGCCAGTGCGGCGATACGGCCAAGCGCGGCGCGGCGGGAGAGGCCGAGGGAGTGATCGGTCATGGCCTGGGCGTCTCCTGGGCAAGCGTGTAGTGATGCATGGGGCTATTTGAGTCCCAGTAGCTGGCGGTTGAAGTTCGGGTCCGTCTTGGTGGCGACGAAATCATCGAACGCGTGATCGGTAACCTTGATGATGTGCTGGCGGATGAATGCGGCACCTTCCTGCGCGCCCACCTGTGGGTCTTTCAGGGCGCACTCCCATTCGAGCACGGCCCAACCCGGGTAGTCGTACTGCGCGAACTTGCTGAACACCGCGCCGAAATCGATCTGCCCATCACCCAGCGAACGGAAACGCCCGGGGCGATCGACCCAGCTCTGGTAACCGCCGTACACACCAGCGCGTCCGTTGGGGCGGAACTCGGCGTCCTTCACGTGGAAGGCGCGGATGCGCTCGTGGTAGATGTCGATGAAAGCCAGATAGTCCATTTGCTGCAGGACCATGTGGCTGGGGTCGTACAGGATGTTGGCGCGCGGGTGGTGGTCGACGGCATCCAGAAAGCGTTCGAAGGTGGCGCCATCGTGCAGGTCTTCGCCTGGATGCAGTTCGAAACAGACGTCCACGCCGGCATCGTCGAAGGCATCGAGGATAGGACGCCAGCGACGGCCCAGTTCGGCGAAGGCCTCGTCGATCAGTCCTGCCGGTCGCTGCGGCCATGGATAGAACAGGTGCCACGCCAGTGCGCCGGAGAACGTGGCATGCGCCGAGAGTCCCAGGTGCTTGCTGGCGGTCGCCGCAAGTTTGAGCTGTTCCACGGCCCAGGCCTGTCGGGCTTCCACGTTGCCGCGAAGCGCGGGTGGCGCGAAGCCATCGAACAGGCGGTCATACGCAGGGTGCGACGCCACCAGTTGTCCTTGCAGGTGTGTGGACAATTCCGTCACCGCGAGGCCGTGTTCGGCGAGCATGCCGGCGATATCGTCGCAGTAGGTCTTGCTCGCCGCCGCCTGCGCGAGATCGAACAGGCGTGCATCGTTCGAGGGAATCTGCACGCCGACGAAGCCCAGCGACGACGCCCAGCGGGCGATATCGGGCAGTGTATTGAACGGTGCTTCATCACCCGCGTACTGGGCGAGGAAGATGCCGGGGCCCTTGAGGGTCTTCATGGATAATGTCCTTGTCTTCGCTTTAGGCCTCGTTCGAAATCTCGCCTGGACGTCTCATGCTCACCGTCATTCCGGCGCAGGCCGGAATCCAGTAGCGTCGTAGTTCGGCTTTCGCGGAAGAGCCATACGCTTTGACGTCACACGACAACCGTTTGTGTCTGTCACTGGATTCCGGCCTGCGCCGGAATGACGGTGAGGGCAGCGAGCGCTCAAGCCAGGTTTTGAAAAGGCTCTTGGGCTCATGAATTAAAGCGTCAACACAGTTTCGACGGCCCAGGCTTTGCCGTTGCCTGCCTTCGACAGCGGGACATCCGCCTGGTAACCACCCGGAACGGCCGAATACTGCAGCACCTGCGTGCAGCCGGGCTCGGACAAGAAGAAGCCCATCATGGTCAGCTTCTTGGTCATCATGACGAAGTTGGCTGCCGAGGTTGCCTCGTTGTCGCCGGGGTGCGCCAATGCCTCGCGATGCAATTTCGTCACTAGCGCCTTGCGTTGCGCATCGTCCAACTGCAGGAAGGGCTTGCCACCGGCACGGTCGAACGCGGCCAGCGAACCCAGGTAGCGCTGCTGTTCCGCAGGCGTATAGACGTCCTTGAACATCTGGTCGATGAAGGCGGGAACGCCTGCGTCGATCGCACCCGGCGTCTTGCCTCGGGGCAGGATGATGTCGACCACGGCGGCCAGCAGATCACCTTGTGGCGATGTGAAGAACTGCGGCGTGGAGCCAATAGCGGCCTGGGCGGCGGCGTGTGCATCGAAGGCGGCGAGTAGCGAGGGCGCAGCCACCACGCCCACGGCCAGTGCAGAAACGCATTTCAACCATTCGCGACGATTCATGGCATGTCCTCAGATGTTGCCGCGCTTGAGCTCGTCCACGGCGTGGTCGGCCGCGCGGGCGGTCAGGGCCATGTAGGTGAGCGACGGGTTCTGGCAGGCGGATGAGGTCATGCACGAACCGTCGGTGATGAAGACGTTCTTGCAGGCATGCATCTGGTTCCAGCCGTTGAGCACCGAGGTCTTGGAGTCGCGGCCCATGCGGGCGGTGCCCATCTCGTGGATGGCGGCGCCCACGTTGGCCTCGATCTGGTACGACTGCACGTCGCTGTAGCCGGCGGCGGTCATCATCTCGACGGCGTCCTCGATGATGTCCTTGCGCATCAGGATTTCGTTCTGCTTGTGCTCTACGTTGAAGTTGAGTATCGGCAGGCCGTGAATGTCCTTGCGGTCGCGATCCAGCTTCACGTAGTTCTCGTGTGAGGGCAGCATCTCGCCGAAGCCCGACATACCCAGTCGCCACGGGCCGGGATCTTCCGCTGCACGCTTCAGGTCGTCACCGAGCAGCGGCTCGTCGACCAGTCGCGTCCAGTTGCGGCGGCTGGCGCTGCCCTGATAGCCGAAGCCACGCAGGTAGGGGCGCGTGTTCGAGCCGATATTGCGGTAGCGCGGGATGTAGAAGCCGTTGGGGCGCCGGCCGGTGTAGTAGCGATCCTCGTGGCCTTCGACCGAAGCCGACACGCCACCACCGAACAGGTGATCCATGATGTTGTGGCCGACTTCGCCGCTGTCGTTGCCAAAGCCGTTGGGGAAGCGGCTGGAGATGGAGTTCAGCAGGATGTGCGTGGTGCCGAAAGTCGACGCGCACAGGAAGATCACGCGCGCGAAGTATTCCGTCTGCTTGCCGGTTTCGGCGTCGAGCACGCGCACGCCGGTCGCTTTGCCTTTGGCGTTGTCATAGATCATTTCGTAGACGATCGCGTTCGGCACGATAGTCATGTTGCCTGTGCGCTCAGCCGAGGGCAGCGTGGACGAGTTGCTGCTGAAGTACGCGCCAAACGGGCAGCCGCGCATGCACAAGTTGCGGTATTGGCAGGTGGCGCGCTGCGGGCTCTGGTCGTGCTTGAGTGGCCCGGAAAGGTTGGCGGTGCGGCCGATGATGAGCTTGCGGTTGAACTTGTCAGCCAGCCGACCGCTGAATTCCGTCTCCACGCAGTTGAGTTCCATCGGCGGCAGAAACTGGCCGTCCGGAAGCTGCGCCATATGTTCGATGGATCCGCTCACGCCGATGAAATTTTCGACGTAGTCGTACCAGGGTGAGAGATCGGCGTAACGGATGGGCCAATCCACACCCACACCTTCCTTGCCGTTCGCTTCCAGGTCCATTTCGCTGAGCCGGTAGCTCTGGCGTCCCCACATCAGCGAACGGCCGCCGACGTGGTAACCGCGAAACCAGTCGAACGGCTTGGTTTCCACATACGGATTATCGAGATCATCGACAAACCAGTGCTTGGTCGACTGCGTGATGCCGTAGAACGAGGGGCGCGTGTGAACCGGGTGGCGCGCCACATCTTCGCGCGTCGGCTCATCTGCGTAGGGAAGCTCCCACGGTGCCTTCATGGCGGTGGGGTAGTCGCCGTGCTTGACCATGCGGCCGCGGTCGAGCACTAGCGTCTTGAGTCCTTTTTCGGTGAGCTCTTTGGCTGCCCATCCGCCGCTGACGCCAGTGCCGACGACAATGGCATCGTATGTGTTCTTTTCCATCATGATCCCTTGAAGCAAGGTTATCGGTGAGTGGGGGAGACGCTGCTCAACGCAGCGGACGCAGATAGGCGTAGTCGATGCGCGCGGCCTCTAGCTGGCTCACGCGGCTGAAGGGGCCTTCCTGCTCGACGAAGCAGTGCTTCAGTCCAGCGCGTTCCGCCGCCGCCATGATCGGCTTGTAGTCCACCGTGCCTCGGCCGAGTTCTGCGCCGGGATAGTCGTTGGGTGCAGGGGAGGGCAGGAAATCCTTGGCGTGCATCAGCGGGATGCGGCCCGGGTTTGCGTTGAAATAGTCGGCGGGGTTCTTGCCGCCCGCGTGAACCCAACCGCAGTCGAGTTCGAACTTCACAAGGTTGGCGTCGGTTTCCTTGAGCAGCACGTCGTAGAACGTTTGCCCCTGGCCGACGTCCGTGAATTCCTTATGGTGGTTGTGGTACGCGTACTGCAGGCCGGCTTGCTTCGCCTTCTCGCCGATCTGGTTGGCGAATGCCGCGGTGCGCTTGGCGTCATCGAGCGTGTAGGTGGCCTCACCTTTGCCGCCTTTCATCTTCGCCATGAAGGACGGCAACATGCTGCTGACGAAATACTGCGTGCCCAGCACATGCGCAGCTTCGATGCCGGGATCGATACCCAGGCTATCGAAGTGCAGGCTGGGGCAAGCAAGGCCCGCCTCCTTCAGCTGGTCACGCAGCGTTTGTGCGGTGGAGGTGATGATGGCTTCGATCTCGGCATAGCCGATGGCCTTGAGCGTCTTGAGCGTGCCCATCGGGTCATCCTGATAGGCCTTGAGCACCATGTAGAGCTGGATGCCGAGCGGCTTTTGCGCCGCGGCGGCAAGAAGTCGGCCGGGTGCGTTGGCGGCAAGCCACGCAGCGCCGCCAAGCAAGGCGGATCGAGCCAGGAACTGCCTACGGGTCAACATGAATATTTCTCCCGGGTGTCCAGGTGGAGGCGTTGAAGGTGATGGATCAGGCGGTGGTGGCGACGGGGCTGCTCGCCTCCGCCCGGCGATCCTTGAACAGCAGTACAAACAGAACGAGGACGACGGCGGCGCACCCGCCGGCGATCAACCAGATGGCGTGCCAGTCGTGCACGACGATGCCTTGCGCGACGGTGCTGGAATTCACATCCACCACCCAGCCCGACAGCCATGAGCCGACGAACATGCCCAGGCCGTAGGTGAGAAAGGTGATCAGCCCTTGCGTGGCGGCGCGTAGCGCGGACGGTGCCTCGCGGTCGATGTAGATCTGGCCGACGACGAAGAAGAAGTCGAAGCAGATGCCGTGCAGAATGATGCCGAGCCACAGCATCCACATCAGCTGATCGGTGCCACCGAAAGCGAACATGGCGTAGCGCACCACCCACGCCAGCATGCCGACGGCCAGCATGTACTTCACACCCAGGCGACGGAAGAACCACGGGATGAGCAGCATGCAGAACAACTCCGACATCTGCCCGCCGGTCATCTTGCCGGCGGCGTTGACGACGCCGATCTCGTTGAGGAACAAGTTGGTGAATGCGTAGTAAAACTGCAGCGGAATGCAGATCAGGAACGAGGCGAGGGCGAACACCGCCATCGACCGGTCGCGCAGCAAGTGCAGCGATTCCAGCGGAAGCGCATGGCGCAGTTCAAAGCGCTGATTGCGCGCCAACGGCGGCGTTGCCGGCAGACTGAGGCAGTACACGGCCATGACTACCGACAAAGCAGCGGCCAACAGCAGCGGCGACGCGGTGGCTTCCACGCCCCAGGTGCCCACGGCAAGGCCGACCACGATCCAGCCTAGCGTGCCGAATACGCGGATGGCGCCGAATTCCTCGCGCGGATCGCTGATGTGCCGCATGGCAAGCGAGGTGGTCAGCGCCAGTGTCGGCATGTAGCAGAGGCTGTAGACCAGCAGCACCGTATAGATCACCGCAAACGTATGCTGCTGTGCGGCGACCACCAGCAGCACGGCACCGACGATGTGCAGCACGGCGAGCACGCCGCGTGTATCGAACAGGCGATCGGCCAGCAGGCCGACGAACAGTGCCGAGATCAACGCGCCGATGGCGGTGGTACCTGCGACCGCGCCGATCTCTTGGCCGCTGAAGTGCAGTGTCTTACCCAGCCAGGTGCTGACGGTGACGTACCAGGCGCCCCAGATGGCGTACTCGAACAACATCATCAAGCGAAGGCGCCACTTCATCCCCGTTTCCCCTTTTTGCGTGGTGGCTCGTGATCGTCATCGACGTTCTGCCAGACGCCGCCCGCCGCATGGCTGCGGAGCATGGCGTCGATCACGAGGCTGTTGCGGTAGCCGTCTTCGAACGTGGGCAGGGCTGGTGGGCGCGTTTCCGGCGATCCGCCCTGGCGTATCCACGTGTAGGCGTCGGCGATCAGGTTGCGGAAAGCGTCGGCCCACGCTTCCGGGTGGCCGGCGGGCAGGTGGGCGTAGCTGCGAGCGGATGGATCCAGCAGGGCAGGGTCCCGTTCCAGCAGGGTATTCGCCTGCGCGTGGTGGCCGACCCACAGCGCGTTCGGTTGTTCCTGTTGCCATGCCACGGAGGCAAGTCGGCCATTCACTTCCAGCCGCAGGTCGTTCTTGTGGCCGGGCAGTACCTGGCCAACGATGAGGCAGCCGCGCGCGCCGTTGTCGAAGCGCAGCAGCACGCTGGCAAGATCCTCGCTGGTGATCGCGATTTCGCGTTGCGCGGCGGCTTTGCCTCGCTTGGCGAATGCTTTTGCCGACGTAGCGGGCGCCTGACGGATCGGCACGACGGTATGCAGGTCAGCGAGCACCGCGGTGATGCGCGAACCGGTGACGTGCTCGGCGAGGTCACACCAGTGCGATCCGATATCGCCGAGCGCAGAACTTGCGCCGCCCAACTTGGGATCGAGTCGCCAGGTGTAAGCCCGTTCGTCGGTCAGCCAATCCTGCAGGTATCGGCCATGCACAAACACGGGCGCGCCTAGTTTGCCTTTGGCGATCATCGCGCGCGCCTGTTGCACCAGTGCATGCCCGCGGTAGTTGAAGGTAACCACGTGTGCCACGCCGGCAGTACGCGCGGCTTCGACGAGCTCGCGGCTCTCCTCCGCGCTGCTGGCGAGCGGCTTGTCCGAGATCACATGCTTGCCGGCGCGCAAGGCTGCCAGCGAGATTTCTCTATGCAGATGGTTGGGCGTGGTGTTGTGCACCACCTGCACGGCCGGGTCGGCGAGCAGTTCCACGTAGCTGGCATAGGCGCGCCCGACGTTCAGTTCGCGGGCCCGCTTCTTGGCGGAGTCATGGCTGGAAGCGGCGATGCCGATCACGTCCACGTCACCCAGGCGGCGCACGGCATCGATGTGATGCGTGGCGATAAAGCCGGGACCGACGAGGCCCATGCCAAGCCGCTTCATCAAGGCGCCCCCATGACGCACCACCATGAGGGTGATTCGGGAGCGCCTATCCGTTCGTATTCGCGATCAGCTCGCTGCGCACGCAGGGGCGCAGCGCCCGATGGCGCTCGAATGTCCGTCGATGTCCTCTGGCTTGCCATGTCCCCTCCCGGTGCATGGGTGCAATCGAAAATGTATTCGATTACATCCTCATGGATACTAGGTATCCACATCGAGTCCGGGAGCGTTGTTGCCACTTCCGGATGGCTTGCTGCTATAAACTGGGCGAAATATGTAACAGATGCCCAAATGCCTGCGCAACGATTTCATGTAATCCATTACATTGCATCGCACCAATGCGCGAGGGAATGGTCGCTGGGATGGCTGCGCTATTCGCGTGCTTGCCGGCCCCAAGGCCAGTGGTATGGTCGTGAGCAATGCAGCAAAGAGGGAGGCGTGAGCCCGTGAGTGGGGACGGATCCAGGCGCAAACGACCGGGTACCAAGGGCAAACCGTCCACCCCGGCGGCGCAGCCGGCGCGCGTCCGGACGGTGAAGGAGATCGCCGCCGCCGCCAACGTATCGGTCGCTACCGTATCGCGTGCGCTGCAACGGCCGGAGATCGTCAGCGAGACCACGCGCCAGCACATTCATGAAGTGGTGAAGCGGCTGGGTTACACGCCCAACGCTTTGGCACGCAACCTGCGCACGGCACGCACGCGCCTGATCATCGCGCTGCTGCCCGACATCGCCAACCCGTTCTTCTCGGAGGTGATCCGCGGCATCGAGCAGGTGGCGCACGAGAGTGGCTATTCCGTGCTGCTGGGCGAAACGCAGGGCAGTCTGGTGCGCGAGCAGGCGTATGCGGACATGGTGGCGGCGCGACAGGCCGACGGCATCATCACCATGTCGCCACGCGTGCCGGCGATCCCGGTGCAGGGGCGGTTGCCGGTGGTCAACGCCTGCGAGTACGTCAAGGACGCGCAGATCTCCAGTGTCTATGTCGACAACGTTGCTGCGGCGGGCGTCGCGGTCGATTATCTGGTGATGCTTGGTCACCGGGACATCGCCTTCGTCGGTGGCCCGCCGTCGAGCCCGATCTGTGTGGATCGCGAGCAGGGCTACCGGCTCGCCTTGAAGCGCGCGGACATGGCGTTCCGCGCCAACCTCACTGTTGCGGGCGACTTTTCCATCGAAGCAGGGGAGCGCGCCATTGAGCTGCTGCTGGCGCAGGGGCGATCCTTCAGTGCGGTGTTCTGCGCCAATGACGAAATGGCTATCGGCGCCATGCGCGCACTCGCTGCGCATGGCCTGCGCGTGCCGGAGGATGTCTCCGTTGTCGGCTTCGATGACATCCGCTTCGCGCGCTACACCACCCCCGCGCTGACCACCGTCGCCCAGCCGAAGAACGCGCTGGGGCGCGAAGCCATGACCATGCTTATTGAGCTGTTGAACGATACCGGGGTACCGCCGCGCAAGCGCGTGCTGTCGGCGGATCTGGTGGTGCGAGGTTCGAGCGCGCCGCCTTCGCGCACCCGCTGAAGGCTGTCTGGCAGCTGCGGCGCCGACCCTGCGGAAAGGCCGCGTGAACGATGCGTCGATGGGTAGCAAACGAATGGGCGAGCGGCGTTTCCACCGCCCGGAATCGCAAAAATCTGGCCGGCTCGACCCGGGAATCTGTGCTACATTTTTGACCAGACAACGGCGTCACACCCGTTGTCTCCACGGAGATTGTCGAGCCACGTCCACCGCCCATCCACCGGGCGGTAAGTCCAGCCAGATTTTCCGGAGCGCAAGCGATGGCACTCACCCGCCGCGAGTTCATCAAGTTCACCGGCCTGGGCTTAGCAGCATCGAGCCTCGGCATGCTCGGCTTCGGGGCCTCGGGGGAGGCGCAAGCCGCCGCCGTCCGGCCTTTCAAGCTCGCCCACGCCACGGAGACGCGCAACACCTGCACGTACTGCTCGGTGGCCTGCGGCATCCTCATCTACAGCATGGGTGATCGCGCGAAGAACGCGCTCTCCAACATCATCCATATCGAAGGCGATCCGGATCACCCGGTCAATCGCGGCACGCTATGCCCCAAGGGTTCGGCGCTGCTCGATATCGTGCACGCGCCCACGCGGCTGAAAGCGCCGCGCTATCGCAAGCCGGGCGGCACGGAGTTCGAGGAAGTCTCCTGGGATTTCGCGCTGGATCGCATCGCGCGCCTGATGAAGGACGACCGCGACAAGAACTTCATTGCCAAGAACGCCGCCGGCACCACGGTCAATCGCTGGACCAGTGTGGGCATGCTGGCGGCCTCCGCGTCGTCCAGTGAAACCTCGTACCTCACGTGGAAGGTGGTGCGATCCCTCGGCATGGTGGTGTTCGACAACCAGGCGCGCGTCTGACACGGACCGACGGTGGCCAGTCTGGCCCCATCATTCGGTCGCGGTGCAATGACCAACACCTGGCAGGACATCAAGAACGCTAACGTCGTGATCGTCATGGGTGGCAATGCCGCCGAGGCGCATCCGTGCGGCTTCAAGTGGGTGATCGAGGCGAAGATCGAGAACGGCGCCAAGCTCGTCGTGGTCGATCCGCGCTTCACGCGCACGGCGTCGGTAGCCGATTACTACGCACCGATCCGTCCCGGTACGGACATCGCTTTCCTCAGTGGCGTGATGCGCTACCTGCTGGAGAAGGATGCGATCCAGCATGAGTACGTGCGCTCCTATACCAACGCCAGCCTGATCGTGAAGGATGGCTTCGCTTTCAACGATGGCTTGTTCAGCGGCTACAACGAGGAAACGCACGCCTACGACAAGTCGAGCTGGGATTACGAGCTGGACGACCAGGGCTTCGCCAAGTCCGACGATACGTGGCAGAACCCGCGTTGTGTGATCAACCTGCTCAAGCAGCACGTGGCGCGTTACACGCCGGAGATGGTGTCGCGCATCTGCGGCACGCCGCAGGACAAGTTCCTGCATGTGTGCGAGCTGATGGCCAGCACCGCCGCGCCCGACAAGGCCATGACCAGCCTGTTCGCACTGGGCTGGACGCAACATTCGGTGGGCGCGCAGAACATCCGCTCCATGGCGATGGTGCAACTACTGCTGGGCAATATCGGCGTGGCCGGCGGCGGCATGAACGCCTTGCGCGGGCATTCCAACATCCAGGGGCTGACCGACGTCGGCCTGCTTTCCAACCAGATGCCGGGCTACATGAATCTGCCCCAGGACAAGGAAACCGATCTCGACGTCTACATGAAGACCAAGCTGTTCAAGCCGCTGCGCCCTGGGCAAACCAGCTACTGGCAGAACTACAAGAAGTTCTTCGTGAGTTTCCAGAAGGCGATGTTCGGTGACGCCGCCACGCAGGACAATCAATGGGCCTTCGACTGGCTGCCGAAGCTGGACGTACCGCTGTACGACATCATCCGGGCATTCGAGATGATGAATAACGGCCAGATGACGGGCTACATCTGCCAGGGCTTCAACCCGCTGCAGGCGTTTCCGGATCGAGGCAAGATCCGGCGCGGCCTGAGCAAGCTGAAGTTTCTCGTCACCATGGACCCGCTGGACACCGAAACCTCGCGTTTCTGGCAGGACTTCGGTCCGCAAAACCCGGCACATTCCGCGGACATCCAGACCGAGGTGTTCCAACTGCCGACCACGTGTTTCGCGGAAGAGAACGGCTCGCTGGTCAATTCGGCGCGTTGGTTGCAATGGCATTGGAAGGCGGCGGAAGGGCCGGGCAAGGCGAAGTCCGACATCTGGATCATGAGCGGCATCTTCCATCGCCTGCGCGAGATGTACCGCAAGGAAGGCGGTGCCTTCCCCGATCCCTTGCTCAACGTGACGTGGAAGTACACCGATCCCATCAATCCGGATCCGGAAGAGTTGGCCAAGGAAATGAATGGCCGTGCGTTGACCGATCTCACCGATCCAGCCACCAACACGGTGGCGACCAAGGCCGGCACTTTGTTGGATGGCTTTGCGCAGTTGCGCGATGACGGTACGACGGCATCTGGTTGCTGGATTTTCGCCGGCTGCTTTACCGAAAAAGGCAATCAGATGGCGCGCCGTGACGCCACCGATCCACGCGAGCAGGGCATTGCGCCGAACTGGGCGTGGGCGTGGCCGGCCAACCGACGCATTCTCTACAACCGCGCCAGCGCAGACCCCGATGGCAAGCCGTGGAATCCAGCCAAGCCGGTGATCTCATGGAATGGCACGCGCTGGGTGGGCATCGATGTGCCCGATTACGGGCCCACGGTGAAGCCGTCCGACGGCGTTGGTCCCTTCATCATGAATGCCGAGGGCATGGGGCGCCTGTTTGCTCGCGACCTGATGGCGGAGGGTCCCTTCCCGGAGCACTACGAGCCGCTGGAATCGCCGGTGGAGAACGTGCTTCATCCCAAGATAAAGAACAACCCAGCGGTGCGCGTGTTTGCCGACGACCGCGCGGCGTTTGGCAGTCCAGACAAGTTTCCGTACGTGGCCACCACCTATCGCCTCACTGAGCATTTCCACTACTGGACCAAGCACGCGCTGATCAACGCCATCCTTCAGCCGGAGGAGTTCATCGAGATCGGTGAAGTGTTGGCGAAGGAAAAGGGCATCGAGCAGGGTGGCTGGGTGAAGGTGTCGTCCAAGCGGGGCGAGGTGGTATGCAAGGCGTATATCACCAAGCGCATCAAGCCGATGATGGTGGATGGCAAACCCACGCATGTGATCGGCTGCCCCATCCACTGGGGCTTTACCGGCCAGGCCAGGAAGGGTTACGGCGCCAACACGCTGACGCCGTCCGTCGGCGATGCCAACACACAGACGCCGGAGTTCAAGGCGTTCCTCGTCAACGTCGAAAAGACCAGCGCACCGGTAGCGGCCTGAGGGAATCGCCATGTCTGACCTGCAATCGCAAGACTACGTCCGCCGCTCCGCGTCAACCATGACGCCACCCAAGGCGCGCAGTTACGAAGACCAAGTGGCCAAGCTGATCGACGTCAGCCGTTGCATCGGTTGCAAAGCCTGCCAGTCGGCGTGCATGGAATGGAACAACCTGCGGCAGGAGATCGGCCACTTCGAAGGCTCGTACCAGAACCCGGACGACTTGAGCCCCGACGTGTGGACGCTGATGAAGTTTGCGGAGTACGAGAACGAGCAGGGCAACCTGGAGTGGCTGATCCGCAAGGACGGCTGCATGCACTGCGAAGATCCGGGTTGCCTGAAAGCGTGCCCGGCGCCGGGCGCCATCGTGCAGTACGCCAATGGCATCGTCGATTTCATCAGCGACAAATGCATCGGCTGCGGCTACTGCGTGAAAGGTTGCCCGTTCGACATTCCGCGCATCAGCAAGAAAGACCACAAGTCGTACAAGTGCACGCTGTGCTCCGACCGCGTATCGGTCGGATTGGAGCCCGCATGCGTCAAGGCGTGTCCTACCGGCGCCATCATGTTCGGCTCCAAGACCGACATGAAGAGCTGGGCGGAGGAGCGCATCGTCGATCTGAAGTCTCGCGGCTTCGAGCAAGCCGGCCTGTATGACCCGCAGGAAGTCGGCGGCACCCACGTGATGTACGTGCTGCACCACGCGGACAAGCCATCGCTGTATTCGGGCCTGCCCGACAAGCCACGGATCAGCCCGATGGTGATGGCGTGGAAGGGCATCATCAAGCCCATCGCTGTAGTCGGCATCGCGCTGGCGGCGCTGGCCGGCTTCTTCCACTGGATCACCGAAGGCCCGAACGAGGTCACCGAAGAGGACGAGGCCGAAGGCAAGCGCGTTCTCGACGAAGCGGAGAAGACGCCATGAGCAGCTCCAAGACCGTGATCATCCGCTACACCAAGGTGAATCGCATCAACCATTGGATCACCGCCATCTGCTTTGTGTTGCTGACGCTGTCGGGGCTGGCGATGTTCCACCCGATGCTGTTCTGGCTATCGGGCCTGTTCGGTGGCGGGCAATGGATGCGCGCGGCGCATCCGTGGATTGGTTGCCTGCTGCTGCTCAGCTATCTCGGCCTGATCGTGCAGTTCTGGCGCGAGAACTTGGTGCACAAGAATGACGTGGAATGGCTGAAGCAGATGCGTTTCGTGGTGGCCAACGACGAGGAGCATGTGCCGCCGGTGGGGCGCAACAATGCCGGCCAGAAGTTTGTGTTCTGGTCGATGACCTTGCTTATTCCGGTGCTGTTCTTCTCGGGGCTGGTGATTTGGGAAGTCTATTTTGGTGAGGCCACTTCCATTCCGATGCAGCGTGCAGCCGTGCTGATCCACAGCCTGGCAGCCATCGCGGCGATCATCGTATGGGTGGTCCATGTGTACGCGGCGATCTGGGTGCGCGAGTCGGTGCGCGCCATGACGCAGGGTTACGTCACCCCAGGTTGGGCGTGGCGTCACCACCGCACGTGGCTGCGCGAAGTGGCGAATGGTGAGCACGGCAAAGACGTCATCAGGAAGCGCCCATGAAGCAAGCCGGCGCGCCGCCCGAAGGCAAATGGACTGGCCCGGCGCATGCCGGCGTCAAGGCACCCGATCCCATCCTGCTCGCTGATCCATCACGGCGCTTCGCTGCGACTGCGCAACGTCTGGGGAAACTATCCGCCGGGCATCCGTTGGAGCCGTGGCTACGTTTCATGGCGGTGCTGGCACAGGCGCAGCATGCTGTCGCCGCGGAAAGCGCTCCCGCAGCCACGCTGAGCGCGGAGATAGTGACGCGATGCGTCGATGCACGCCTGCCGCCACTCGCGGCCGATGGACATCATCGCGATGCCCAGTGGCGCGACGGCTTGGCCTTGCTGCTCGAGCGCATTGACGACAGCGAGTTGCCACAGGCTGCGCAAGACGCGATCGAGCAATTGCGTAATAGCGATGCAGTGGCGCAGGAGAAACTGGCGGACCGATTCCTGCGTGGCGGATTGACCGCTGCAGATACAGGCGCGGCGGTGTTCGTCGCCGCGGCGCTGCAGGTCTATTTCACCTGCTCGGCGGCACGCCTGAAGGTCGACACGTTGCGACTACTGGAAGAACGCGCGCTGTGTCCCTGCTGCGGCTCGCCTTCCGTTGCGGGCCTGATCACAGCCACCGGCATCACGCCGGGCACGCGCTACTTGTATTGCTCGCTGTGCTCCGCGGCGTGGAATCACGTGCGTGCCGTATGCATTACCTGTGGCGGCACGCGCCACCTGTCCCTGCGTAGCATCGAGGGTGATCCGGGTGTGGTGCAGGCCGAAACCTGCGATGACTGCCACACCTACGCCAAGCTGCTCTACCAATTGAAGGACACACAGGTCGACCCATACGCGGACGATCTGGCCTCGCTGGGTTTGGACATGCTGGTCACCGAAGCCGGCTACGCGCGGCATGCACCCAACCCGCTGTTGCTGGTGGGCGAAAGCGAAGCCATCGCGGACTAGTGGGTTTTCAGTGCAAGCCCAGTAGCACGGCAAGCGCGCCGCCCAGTATCCCGAAACCGACCACGGCGAATGCAATCACCACCAGCATTCGCCACGGGAAAGAGCGCCCAAGCATGGCCAGCGACGGTAGGCTTACCGGCGGCAGGGTCAACAGCAAGGCGGCGGCCGGTCCACCACCCAGGCCTAGTGCCAGCATGGCCTGCACGATGGGCACTTCGCCCGCCGTGGGAATGACGAACAACATGCCGGCCAGCGCCAACGCGACGATCCAGAACCACTGATCGCCCATCGCCGGGCTGACGTGCGGAAACATCCACGCGCGCACCGCACCCAGCAGCAAGACGATCACGATGTACTCGGGGATCAGTCGCAGGGTCATCCTGCCGAAGATCCGGGCCCAGCGCCGTCCCACCTCGGCGGGTGAGCGCGGCTCCGCTGCGGTGGGCGACCAGGCAACGGGTGCAGCCGGCTCGCCGGGCCCGGCCATGCGGTTGGCCACGTAGCCCAATCCGAACACCATCGGTATGCCCAGCAACAGGCGCAACGCCGTCCAATGCCAACCCAGCACGAAACCGGTGAACACCAAAGTGGCCGGGTTCAGCACGGTATTACCCAGCCAGAACGCCACCGCTGCGCCTGGCGACGCGCGGTGTTCGCGCAGGCCCACCACCACCGGCGCAGCGCAGCAGGTGCACATCATGCCGGGCACCGCCAGCAGACCACCGGCAAGGACGCTGCCGAAGTGGCGCTGGCCCAGCATGCGCTGCACCCAATCCACCGGCAGCAGCGCCTGGATGCCCGAGCCCAGCAATAGCCCCAGCAGCATCGCCTGCCAGATCGCCTTGCCGTAGGCCAGCGCGTAACCGA
The DNA here is from genome assembly GCF_002878475.1 of Dyella sp. AD56. Classification (NCBI taxonomy): domain Bacteria; kingdom Pseudomonadati; phylum Pseudomonadota; class Gammaproteobacteria; order Lysobacterales; family Rhodanobacteraceae; genus Dyella; species Dyella sp. AD56. The sequence goes on along the minus strand of NZ_NRDP01000011.1, from coordinate 50,246 downwards.
GCGCAGCGTTCCAGGAGGGCGCTGGCGCGCTGGCCGCGTCGCCCATCAGGATGGAATGGCCAATGGAATGCTGGTTGGCGGCGACAAAGGCACGCCCGTAATACGGCAACCATTTCACGTAGAACAGGCCGGCAACGGCCAGCAGAACAAATACGAGCAAGCGCCAGGAGCGCGTAGTCGGCAAAGTGGCAGACATGGATTCCCCGCGGCCCAACAGGTGGTGGCGGCCCTGACAGGGCACGATCTTGCCCACCGTGTGCCGCAGGCCTGATGCGCTGCGTCGGGGCAGGTTGTTCAGCGGCGGCGAAACCGCGCACGCATCCTGCTCGCCACCACATGAAGCCGAAGTCATGACCGTGGCGAACCTTGACCCCCGCTTGGTCAGCACCGCAGCATAGGGTCTCCTTGTGCGGCGATCAGCGTTATGACCGACTCTGAGGTGTCTCTCCTGCGTCAGCTCCCTGCGGTGGCCACGGTGTTGGCAACGGAGGAGGCCGCCGGTTTGCTGGAGCGCCACGGCCGGGTCGCCACCACAGATGCCATTCGCCAGGTCATCGACGAGGCGCGGCAGACTTTGCGAGTTACCCCCAGCACGCCTCCCGACGCAAACCAACTGGTGCAGCGCGCCGCACGCTTGCTGGATGCCTCGGCACTCGGCCTGCGCCCGTTGTTCAACCTCACCGGCGTCGTGCTGCACACCAACCTGGGTCGTGCCGTGCTGGCCGAGGTGGCGATCGAGGCGGCGACCGAGGCGATGCGTCACGCCGTAGCGTTGGAGTACGACCTGGACGACGGCACACGCGGCGAGCGCGACGATCACGTGCGTGCGCTGCTGTGCGAACTGACCGGCGCGGAAGACGCCACCGTGGTCAACAACAATGCCGCCGCCGTACTGCTTGGCCTGAACACCTTTGCGCTAGGGCGCGAGGCGGTGGTGTCGCGCGGCGAGTTGATCGAGATCGGCGGCGCGTTCCGCATGCCCGACATCATGGCGCGGGCCGGCGCGCACATGGTCGAAGTGGGCACGACCAATCGCACGCATCCCGCCGACTATCGCAACGCCTTCAACGAGCGCACCGGTATCGTGCTCAAGGTGCACACATCGAACTACCGCATCCAGGGCTTCACCGCCGAGGTCAGCGCGCGTGAGCTGGCAGTGATGGCGGACGCGGCTGGCGTGCCGCTGCTGAACGATCTGGGTTCGGGCAGTCTGGTGGACTTGTCACCGTACGGGCTGGCGCGGGAACCCACCGTGCGCGACGCCGTGGAAGAGGGCGCGCGGTTGGTCACGTTCTCCGGCGACAAGTTATTGGGCGGTCCGCAGGCGGGCTTTATCGTCGGCGACCGCACGCTGATCGGTCAGATCAACCGCAACCCGCTCAAGCGTGCACTGCGCGTGGACAAGGTGCGCCTTGCTGCCATCGAGGCGACGCTGAAGCTGTATCGCGATCCGGATCGCCTTGCGCAGCGCCTGCCTACGTTGCGCTTTCTCGCGCGCCGCAAGGCGGATATCGATGTACAGGCTCAACGCCTGCAGCCGTTGGTGGCCGAGCGGCTTGGCGCTGCCTTCATCGTCGACGTCGGCGACTGCCTGAGCCAGGTCGGTTCTGGCGCGCTTCCGCTGGATACGCTCGCCAGCGCCGCTCTGCGGATACGTGCGCGTGGCAGTCAGCGTGACGTGGAACAACTGGCCGCCGCGCTGCGGGCATTGTCGCGTCCGGTGGTTGGACGCATCACCGACGGTGCATTGCATTTGGATCTGCGCTGCCTGGAGGAAGCGGACGAAGCCACGTTCGCCTCGACGCTGGCGCAGTGGAATCCTGACGCTGGAGTCGCGCACCCTCCATGATCGTCGGCACCGCAGGCCACATCGATCACGGCAAGACGTCGCTGGTGAAAGCACTGACCGGCGTGGACGCGGATCGCCTGAAGGAAGAAAAAGCTCGCGGCATCACCATTGACCTCGGCTTTGCCTATCTGCCGCTCGATGATGGTTCGGTGCTTGGTTTTGTCGACGTACCCGGTCACGAGCGTTTCGTGCACACCATGGTGGCCGGTGCCAGTGGTATCGATCTCGCGTTGCTGGTGGTGGCGGCCGACGACGGTGTGATGCCGCAGACGCTGGAGCATCTGGCCATCCTCGATCTGCTCGGTGTTCGCCGTGGCCTGATCGCACTCACCAAGGCGGACCTGGCGACACCCGAACGACTCGCCGACGTGAGCGTGCAGATTCGTGAGGCCACGGCGGGCACGGTGCTTGAGGGCGCGGACATCCTGCCGGTGTCCTCGACAACTAGTGCAGGCATCGATGCATTGCGCGATCGACTTGCCGCTGAGGCGCGCCGCTTGGGTGAGCGTGCTGGCGACGGTCGTTTCCGACTTGCCGTGGATCGCGTGTTCACGCTGGCGGGTATTGGCGTCGTGGTGACCGGCACCGTGTTGTCCGGCGTGGTGCGCGTGAAGGACTCTGTGATGCTAAGCCCCTCAGGGCTCACCGCGCGCGTGCGTTCGCTGCATGCGCAGAATCGCCCGGAGGAACGGGGGCAGGCCGGCGACCGCTGCGCACTCAACCTGACCGGTGAGGACATCACCAAGGACGCCATCCATCGTGGCGACATGGTGGTCGATCCTTTCTTGCACGCACCGACCGACCGCATCGACGCGCAACTGCATGTGCTACCCAGCGAACCCAAGCCGATGGGTCAATGGTTTCCAGCGCGATTGCACCACGGCGCGGCGGAGGTCGGTGTTCGCGTCGTACTGCTGCAGGGCGGTTCGCTGCTGGCCGGTCACACAGCCAATGTGCAACTGGTGCTGGACCGTCCCATCGCTGCCGCCGCGCTCGATCGCTTCGTACTGCGCGATGTTTCGGCGCAGCGAACCATCGGTGGCGGCCGCTTTCTGGACCTGCGGCCGCCGTCGCGCCAGCGCCGCACGGCCGGCCGCGTCGCGGTACGCGAGGCACTCGCCATCGATGATCCACAACGCACTTTGGCTGCGTTGCTGGAGGCGCCGCCGTTTACCTGGGATCTTCTCGGCTTTGCGCGCGACCGTGCGCTGGCCGAAACGACGCTCGACGATATCGTTGCCGCGCTGACGCCCGTCGTGTTCGATGCTGGCGAGCAGCGCATCGCGATGAATCCCGCACATTGGCAAACCTTTGTCGCCAATCTCACGGGATACCTGCAGGATTTCCACACCGCCAACCCTGACCTGCAAGGCGTCAGCCGGGAGAAGCTGCGGCTGGCAACGCAACCCAAGTTGCCGCCGGCGGCCTTTGCGCAGGCGCTGCAACACGACGATGTGGTCGGCAGTGTGGTTCGCGATGGTGCATTCGTGCGCCTTGCCAGCCATTCCATGCAGTGGCTCCCCGAGCGCGAGGCGCTATGGCAGAGCATCGCGCCGTTGCTGGGTGGTGAGGCCCGCTTTCGCCCGCCGCGCGTGCGTGACATCGCGGCGGAGTTGGCACGTCCGGAACAGGAAATCCGGCGGCTGATGGCGTTTGCCGCGCGCTTGGGCCTGGTCGATGAGGTGGCGCATGATCACTTCTTTCTACGCACGACCATGCATGAAATGGTGTTGATCGCTGCCGACATCGCTGCGCAGATACCGGACGGCCGCTTCACCGCAGCGCAGTTTCGCGACCGGTTGGACAACGGGCGCAAGGTGGCCATCCAGATACTGGAATTCTTCGACCGGCAAGGCGTGACGCTCAACCGGGGTACCGTACGCAGGATCCAGGCTGGCTACCTGGACTTGTATGGCCCCGCGTCTGCGGTAACCTCAATCCATGGAAGAGCATCGTCCCCGGTGGGGCGTCCGGACTTCAAATCCGGGTGAGGCAGCCCAGACTGCCTCGGGTGGGTTCGACTCCCATTCTCTTCCGCCATTTGCGCGGACAGGCTCTTAGGTGATCTCGATACCCGGCGCACCCGACACGGCGGTACCGATGATGCTTGCGCGCGAATAGCCCGAGTCCTCAATCATCGCCCGAATGGCCTCGGCGCGTTCGGCCTTGCAGGCCACCAGCAGGCCGCCCGACGTCTGCGGATCGGTGAGCAGGGCGCGCTGCCACTCCGGCATGCCATAGGGGAGGGTGATGCTGTCGCTGTAGCTGTCCCGGTTGCGATGGGATGCACCGGTGATATAGCCAGCCTGCGCCAGTGCCTCTGCTTGCGTGAAGAAGGGCAGGCGTGACGCCTCGATGCGCAGACGCACACCACTGGCTCGCGCCATTTCCAGGCCGTGACCCAGCAGGCCGAAGCCGGTGACGTCGGTGATCGCGTGGACGTCCTTATCCTTCGCCAGGGCGTGACCGACGCTGTTGAGCTGCGTGGTCGATGCAACCATTTCCGCATACGCCTCGGGTGGCAGCGCCTGCTTCTTGAAGGCCGCCGAATAGATGCCCACACCCAGGCCCTTGGTCAGGATGATGGCGTCACCCGCCTGCGCACCACCATTGCGACGCACATCGGCTGGCGCGCAAAGGCCGATAACGGCAAGGCCGTAGATCGGTTCGGCCGAATCGATGGAGTGTCCGCCCGCAATGGGAATGCCCGCTTGCGCGCAGATCGCTTCGCCGCCGGCAAGAATGGCGCGCACGGTATCCACGTCCAGCTTGTTGAGCGGCATGCCGAGGATCGCCAGCGCCATGATCGGTTTGCCGCCCATCGCATAGATGTCGGACAGCGCATTGGCGGCGGCAATGCGGCCAAAATCGAAGGGGTCATCCACCACCGGCATGAAGAAATCGGTGGTGGCGATGACGCAGGTGTGCTCATCCACCTGCCATACCGCCGCATCGTCACTCGCTTCGGTACCTACCAACAGTTGCGCAAAAGGCATCGCCGTCGGCTTGTCGGCCAACAGTTGCTGCAACACCGATGGCGCGAGCTTGCAGCCACAACCGCCACCATGGGCAAGGTCGGTCAAACGAACAGAGGTCATGCTGGATCCTACGAAAGTGCCAATGGCGCGCGGCCATGTTCCGCGAAGCATAGCGAAAGTCGCGCGACGCTAGCGTCGATGCATGGGCTGGACGTAACGCCTGGCACTGCCGCTCTCCCGGCCCTTTGGCGTACGGTCGCCGCAAAGCGCATCACGTACCCATTCGGAGAAATACACCATGCATCACTCCCGCCTTTGCGCGCTGCTTATCGATTGCAACGTGCCCGACATCGACGCCGCCGCCCGTTTCTGGGCACAGGCCCTGGGGCGGCCGGTCGACATGAGCCACCCCGGCACGCGCGGCAACTACCGCATGCTGGAAACGCCGGAAGACGAGCCCATCGTCCAGCTTCAGCGCGTGGAACACGAGAGCCGAGTTCACCTGGACATCGAAACCGACGATATTCCTGCCGAAGTCGCCCGGCTGGAAAAACTGGGCGCGCAAGTCGTGAGCCGGTTGGAGCGCTGGGTGGTGATGCAAGCGCCCTCGGGGCACCGATTCTGCGTGGTGCGGATACAGCGCCCGGGATTCCCGAAGAATGCCAATCGCTGGGAGTGACGGACGTGGCATACGGAAGGGCGAGACACGGCTAAGCTATGCGGTCCTTTTCCTACGTTCCATTTCGTCTTGAAGTACACGATGAATTTTCGTTCGACCGCGCTGGTGCTGTTGGTGAGTTTGGGTCTGGCTTCGTCCGGAGCGTGGGCCGCCACGCCCGCGAAACCCAGCGTGCGGGTGGGCTCCTATCGCGTCGAGCGGGACGTCACGCCCGGTCGCAACAAAGTGGTGGGCACGCTGACAAACGTGGGCCATAAGCCGGTGCACTCGGCCAAGGTCAGCTTCCGGCTGTTCGACGCCAAAGGGCACGCGATTGGTCGTGCTACCGACGAAGTGCACGACCTGGGGCCGGGCCAGAGCCAGAAATTCCACGCTAACGCACGCGGCAATGTCAGCCGGGCGCGGCTGCTGCGGGTAGAGACGCGCTAAGGCAGGTTATTCGTGCTGCCCATGACACTCTTGTCATGGCGGACATTGCCAGCCAAGCCTTTGCCGTTCATATTGACGGACATGGCTGACGCCATAGGGATGCGGCTGCGTCGTTCAGAACCGCAGGCGCAAAAGGGGGCGCGGTGGCACTCAATAGCAAGGCATTGCTTCTGATCCTGGCGGTGCTGTCTCTCGCGGTCGGCGGCTACCAAGCCGTGTTGTTCAGCAAGGGCCACTTCGTTGGGTCGTCCTTTCAGGCGATCTGGTCGCTGGTGTTTTTAGTGCTTCTCGTGCTTTGGGTAGATCAAGATTGCCGCGAACGAAAGAACATCTACCGACCCTTTGAGTTCGGTTTTTTGGTGTTCTTGTTCTGGTTGCCCTACCTGCCGTACTACTTGCTGCGAACACGGAAAGCCTGGGGCTTGCTGTGGCTTCTAGGCTTCGCGCTGCTTTTCTATTCCGGGTATGTGTTCCAGTGGGTCGTCTATCTGACGCGTTGAGTGTTCGCTTTCGACGCAGAGCGGATAAAACATTGGAAGCCTAGGAAAAGTCGGTTCACCGTCAGGTCCGTTTACGGCCCAAAATGGACCTGTGTAATGGGGCTACCAGAGCCGACTTTCGGGGTTGCCGCGATCGGCCTATTTTAGTGTTTAAGCTAACTACCTATGGAGGAGCGCATGGGCTCATGGAGTGCGAAAGTCTTCGAGGACGACTCCGCTTTGGATTTCCTTGAAGAGCAGCTAATTCCGCAGGCCGACCCACGGGTTGTCATGCGAGAGGCGTTCGAGACCGCACTTGCTGCGGACTATTTGGAGTATGACGCCGGCCAAGCGGTTCTTGCTTCTGCGGCGGTCATCGTCGCTGCGAAAGGCGGTCAGCCGTTGGACGATGACGAAACCGAGGCCCGGATAGCTTGGCGCGAGAGATTAGCCAAACTCGACTTTTCCTCGCTAGTCGAACTTGGTTCAAAGGCCTGTCTGCGGGTATGTGGCGAGTCCAGTGAACTCAGGGAGCTTTGGGAAGACGATGAGGGTTTGTTTACTGCCTGGATTCGCAATGTTGAATCGCTTGCGGAAGGCTTGAAGCACCGCCGCTCCGATCAGTGAACTGCACAGGACCGCGGACTTGTTCAATCAGTAGTTTTCATGATGCGCATATCCGCTCCCGACTCATGGCGGACTAGGATGATGCTACGCAATCTTCCAAAAGCGTGAGCCTAATGTCCTCTGTCGACCCGGAACTGGCGTACACAGCGCAACCATGAGGATATGCAGCCGAGTGCTTGTCAATCGCGCTTGGGTGTTCAGAACAGAGCCAAATCAACGTGATTGAGGGGGTGGTGATGCTTCGCAAGCAGGTCGTGCTCTGGGCGGATCTGGCCGGTACGGTGGTATTTGCTATCGAGGGTGCCAGTGCCGCCATCCATGCCGGATTGGATTTGCTCGGCGTGTTGGTGCTGTCATTCATGGTCGCGCTGGGTGGTGGCGTGATTCGCGATCTGTTGATTGGTGCAGCACCACCCAGCGCCATACGCGACTGGCGTTATCCCGTGCTGGCGTTTGCGGCGGGACTATTCACGTTTCTGCTTCATACGCAGGTGGAGGCGGTGCCTGTTATGGTGCTGACCACGCTGGATGCGGCTGGCCTCGCGTTGTTCGCGGTAGCCGGTGCGGAGAAGGCGCTCGATTTTGAGATCAACCCGTTCATCGCGACGCTGATGGGTACGATAACGGGGTGTGGCGGGGGCGTTATGCGCGACATGCTGCTTACACGGGTGCCGATGGTGCTGGTGGCGAATATCTATGCCAGCGCGGCCCTGCTGGGTGCGGCGGTGCTCGTTATCGGTCGACGCTTAGGGTGTCCTCCGGCCGTAGCGGCGGTGCTTGGTGGTGTCGTGTGCTTCGTGTTGCGAGTCGCGGCGGTTCGGTTCAACTGGCAGTTGCCGCGGGTTATCTGAAGGAAGCGCCCGGCTTTGTTTCGGAATGCGCGGTTAGAGCTCGTGTCACGGATGCTGGCGCGGGCTTCGAGTTCAAGCTTGGAGACATCCACAGCGTATAGATCTCCATCCCGAGCCCGTAGTGGGCCCGGGTGGAATGTCAGCATCCTCGAAAGGTGCGGGACAACGCGGATGTGCTTGATACAGCGCTTAACACCTGTTTTTGACGGGCTTACGGTTTGAAGAAAGCGCGGATGGCCTCCGCGATCTCGCCGGCATGCGTCTCCAGTGCAAAGTGACCGGTATCGAGGAACCTCACCTCTGCGCTGGGAATATCGCGTTTGAACGCTTCCGCGCCCGGTGGCAGGAAGAACGGATCGTTCTTGCCCCACACGGCCAGCAAGCGTGGCTGGTGTTTGCGGAAGTACGCCTGGAACGTGGGGTAGAGGGCGACATTGCTCTGGTAGTCGAAGAACAGATCCAACTGCACGTCATGCGCGCCTTCGCGAGCGAGGTAGTAGTTGTCCAACGCGATGCCGTCCGGTGATACCTGTGACTCGTCAGTGGTGCCGTGAACGTATTGCCAGCGCGTCGACTCCGGCGTCAGAAAAGCGCGCAGCGCATTGCGATTGGCGTCAGTGGGTTTCTCCCAATACGTACGAATGGGGTTCCAGCCGTCTTCGCTCAGCCCTTCCACGTAGGCATTGCCGTTTTGCGTAACGATGCCCTGGATCCGTTCCGGATGCCTCACGGCCAGGCGAAAACCTGTCGGTGCACCGTAATCGAACACGTAAACGATGTAGCGATCAAAACCGATGGCATCGGTGAGGCCGTCGATGATGTCGGCCAGATGGTCGAAGGTGTACTTGAATGCATCGCGCGATGGCATGTCCGTTTTCCCGAAGCCCGGCAGGTCGGGCGCGACGATGTGAAAGTGGTTGCTGAGCAGCGGGATCAAATCGCGAAACATGTGGCTAGAACTTGGAAAGCCGTGGAGCAGAAGCAACTTCGGTTTACCGGGTGTGCCCGCTTCACGGTAGAAAACGTCAAGGCCTTGGATAGCAGCGCTGCGATAGTGAATGGTCGACATGGCAATCTCCGTTACGTTGATTTGCATCGAGTGGGAATCAGGTGGTGGTGTTGCGCAGGGCGTCGATGATCAGGTCGGCAACCAGTGATGGCGCCGTCACGCTTGGCAAGTGGTCGACGGGATAGGCACGCGTATGCGCCTTCATCCGTTCGGCCATGAAGCGCTGTGTTCTTTCAGGAATCATGTGATCGTGTTGGGCCACGAGGTACCAGGCTGGTACGTGCTTCCACAGAGGGGCGCCAACGGGAACCGTGATGCACGCTGGTGAAATGGGGCGCTGAGCAGCGGCGAGTGCTTTTTGTTCTTGCGCGGTGGCGTGTTGCGCGAAAGCTGTTCCGAATGCCTCCGGCGGCAACCAGATCCGTCCGTCACTTGCTGGCACCAACGCCGGTGCTTTGTCGTCGTGTCCAAAGCGATTGAACACGTCGGCGACGGTTTCGCCCTCATCCGGCGCAAGGCCGGCGATATAGACCAGGGCTTTCACCTTCGGACTCTGCGTGGCTGCGATCACCGCACCGGCGTATGCGTGTGCCACCAGCACCACGGGGCCGTTGATCGTCGCCAGCACGCCATCGAGCGCCTTTACATCGTCGGCCAAGGAAGACAGGGGTAGTTCGAAAGTAACCGCATTGATGGACTTTTGGTGGATGAGATCAACCACCTTCTTCCAGCTCGATTCATCGGCCCAGGCACCGTGGGCCATTACCACCGCCGCCGATAGATCTTTCATGGTTTCGCCCTCCCAGGGATGAATGAAGTGGTTCTCTCGTCAGGCTGCCCGCACCAGACCGAGTAACCTGATAAATGTCGATTGAGAGGTTATTCTTGTGAAAAGTAACTTGTCAAGTGCTTCTGAGGTGGTTACGCTGATGCCAGGAGAATTCCATGACCACGACCATGCCCGCCCTTTTCCTGGCCGATGCCACCGGACTGGACTTCCTCAACTCCGTGGCGACGCCCGTCGATACGCCTGTCGACTGGCTCGCCGATGGCGAGGGACTGTTGAGCTGGCTTCAGCAGGCGCAGCTCGTGCCCGACGAGGTGCTTCGCGCTATTCGGGAGCGGGCAATTCCGGGCGAGATGGATCGGCTGGCCGGACAGGTGAGGGCGTTGAGGGAGTGGTTCCGTATCTTCGTTCGCGATCGGAAAGGGCGGCCACTCACGCCGGAAGATCTGGTTGAACTCGAACCCTTGAATGAGCTGCTCCGGCGTGACGAGCGCTTCAGCGAGATCGTTGCGCAGCCGTCGGAGGTCGCGCAAGCGTTTACGTTGGTCGCGAAGCGCCGCTGGCATTCACCCGAGGCATTGCTGCTGCCGATCGCCGAGGCGATGGCCCGCTTGATCTGCGACGAAGACTTCTCGCACGTGAAAGCCTGCGAAGGGCCTGCCTGTACCTTGCTCTTTGCCGACCACACGCGGGGACACGCCCGTCGCTGGTGCAGCATGGCGTTCTGCGGCAATCGCGCAAAACAGGCCGCCCATAGGCGTCGTCAGAAGGAGGCGGAAGCTTAAGGCGCGACGCCTATCGCGATGATCGATATAGCATCTGACCAAGAGCGCATACTCAGCCGAGTGTACGCAGCGAGCCGCGCATCCTTCATAAGGAGGTGAGGCACGCGAAGGATACGGAACATCCACCGGCGTGTGACTCGTAGGCTCAAGGTGTCCGATCCGATGCACGGCGGACATCCCTTTCTCTCACCATGAGGAGGCTTGCATCGATGTCTCGTTCGACGAATGACCCATACCGCCTGCTTCACCTCCGGCTTTCGTTCGGCGTGGTGGCGGCGCTCGTGCTTTGGGGTGGCTTCGTGTTGCTCCCGTTGCTGGTTCCGGGATACGACTCGATCAGGCAAACCGTGAGTGAAATCGGAGAGATGGATTCGCCGGCCAGGGTTCCGTTCGCGGCCATGCTCTGCGTGGTTGCGGTCTGCGTGTTGCTGTTTGCCTGGGGGCTTCGGGACGCCTCAGTCAAACTCGGCCGGCCATCGGTGGCAGCTTATCTAGCGGGGTTCATGGCGGTTTCGTCGGTGGGTGTGGGGATCTTCGCGTACCCGCATCCGCTGCATGGTGTTTTCGGGCTATCGGAGTTTGTTGGCTATCAGGCGCCTTGGGTTCTTGCGCTCACCTGGCGTCGCGAAACGACGGTCCGCGGACTTGTGCCGTTCTCGTGGGTGATGGGCGCGCTCTTGTGGATGGCCATTCTTGCCAATCTGAGCGTGCTGGATCTACACAGTTGGCTTTGGCTGCATGAACGGCCTTTCTATGGCGTCGTCCAGCGCTCGCTGTTTTTCATATGGTGCCTGTGGCTTGCTGTCATCAGCGTGATGTTGATGAAAAGCCGAAGTGTCCTGGACGACTCGGTAGGCACGCCGTTGCCCGTGACGGAGTAGTGCGGCAGGCCCACGATCCTCGCAGGATCGTGGGCTGTGCTCGAGCGCATATGCACTCAGCCGTGAAGATTGCCGCCGTTGAAGCGACCGAAATGCCTTGCCATCGCCAGGCTGATCACTAGCGCGCCCAGGCCTAACGCGATCGTCGATTGCATATCGTGCAGATCGACGTTGCCGACGCGCACAAGTAGCACGTACGCGAGCACGAAATTCACGAAGCTCCAGAGGACGTTGACCGTCGAAGAAGACAGGCCTTCGCCAGAAGGATGGGCGAAGGGTGACTGGAACGCGCGGCCCATCATGCCGCTGACAAAGTGGGGGACGGCATTGGCGAGAAACACGCCGCCGAAGAAGTACGAAAGATCGTGAAGCCAGTTCACCACGGTGTGATCCTCATCGAGTTGGGCACGAAGGCGTTGAATGCAGTCATGCGTGTTCATGCGGTTGACGATCAACGAGACGGGCTCGGTGGCTCGTCGTTACGACTCACTCAGGCGTTTGATAAGTGGAATAGCGTCCATAAGGGTTCGTTGCTCGGCGGGGTTCAGCGTTGCCAGTGCTGCAAGCAACCATTCGCGCTTGGCGTTGCCGCGCTTGCGCCGAATACCGATGGCTTTATCCGTCATCGCAAAAAGAATCTGTCGTCCGTCCGAAGGATGAGGCTTGCGTTGCACCAAGCCTTCCTGCTCCAGGCCGGCAAGAATGGTTCCCATGGATTGGGGCTTCATCGATTCGGAGCGCGCCAGATCCGCCGTGGTCATGGGGCCTTGCTGATCTAGACGGCCCAGCACACCAAGCTGCGAAAGATTGAGTTCGTCCGAGCCTGTCTCCGAGCGCAAACGGCGTAGCAATTGGCCCATGGCGGTCGTCAGCTCGTTGACGGACGCCTCCATCGAGGCTTTGGGCGGAGATTTGATCATGCGTCCAGCGTATAGATAGAAAGTTTAACTTGCAAGTTAAACTGTTAAATTGATTAAGGCGGACCCACGCAAGAGAGTGGCGCGCGGATGGATGCGTCATGACACCTGCGATGATGTTCGAGCCCTTCGGTGGCGGCGATGACATCGGGCTTGCGTATGCGCGGGATATGATCAAGCTCCGACGATCTCCGGAGGACACATGCCCGAGCACCAGACGCTAGGACGTTGGAAGGGGGTATCCATCGACGTTGCCGTCATGGATGGCGTGATGGCGGATGTGGATCTCTCGTTTGCCTGCATGTTCACGCGCGAGCTGGATGGCAACCCACGTGGCGGGCTGCTTCATTTGAACCAAGCGCTATCGGGCATGCTGATGCGGCTGCGCGATGAAGGCGTATTTCTCGGCGAGCCCATGGAAACCCTGCTTATCAGCCAGCCGCCTGCGGGCATGGCTGCACGGGCCGTCATGGTGATTGGCATGGGCGATCCATCCGCGTGGACGCCAGCGGTGACGGGCAGGGCAGTAGCGACTGCCATAAGCGCTGCTATGCAACGTGGCGTGGGCAGTGCGGCGTTTGCACCGAGCCTGCTCGATTCGGGGCTGGCGCCTCAAGCGACGTCGAGTGTTGCGTCAGTGATGATGAAGGCCGCTACCCGTGCCATCGATGCGCAAGTGAGCATCGCGGCCTATGGTTTGGCGCCCGCACCTTCGTTGCGTCGCTGGGCGTTCGATGTGGGCGCTGCGGGTTTCGCCGCGGCGACGGAGCAATTTCGGGTCGCATTGGCGCAACTCGAGACGGGTTGACGCGCGCAGTCCGCCGCAAAGAGTCCGATCGTTTTCAGAGAGCCATGAATAGGGCCGCTCTGAACCTCACGCGTGTTCTGTCTGCACTTCAACGATCCCGTTTGCACCCGAACCCATCCATCAGTCGCGGCGTTTTTGCGCCGCAGCGTGACTTGTTGCGTCTTCGGCGTCTTAATCTACCTAAGGGGTTTAGATCGATCCAAGTTATGTGAATCAGTTCACGGCGCGAGTGCGGCGTATCTGAACGGCTTGGACGGGGCGGGGAGAGCTGAGAACGCATGCGTCAAGCGTGCGCTCGGGTTAGTGCGTCTTCCCGTTAGGCAGGTTGAGGGACTGGGAGGCCGCCGTATGAAACCAAAAGCTGTTTGCATTGAAGTGACGATCCACCCGCGTGCCGCCTGCGTGCCCTCACTCGTGGGCGCCGTTGCCCGCCGCCGCGCACGCGGCGATAGCTATCCTCGTTTGTCCGCAAGCAGCCGGGTTCGGAAAGTACGCCTGGTACGACTATCCGTACCGGCCGCACTGAATAGCCTTCCGCACCACAACGCCCACACCGGCGGCGTTGTCGTCAGTCACGTGTCAGGCCTCCGTTGTACCGGAACACGCGGCGACGCCCGACCTGGGTCTTCGCCTTAGCTCATCTGTCGTCCTGAAGCATTCGTCACTGAAGCATCGGGCACTCGTTTTGCGCCGATTTTTTGGATCGATCTAATAAAAAAGGATAAGGAGAACGTCGTGCAGTCATAGCTCGCGCATCTGCAGCACGTGATCGAACGGGGGATCGCCGCGCCAACTTCACAAGGGCGCTTACCGAGTAGGGGACTTTAGAAAAATGACTAATCAGCCGTACGTGTCTAAGCGCCATCCGTTGTACGTCGCGCTCGCCCTGGCGACGCTTTCCTTTGGTGGCTGCCTGGGAATACCTGCCAATGCCTTTGCGCAGTCCGCTGCGCCCGCTGCAACACCGGCCACACCGCCGACCGCGCAAGCGTCCGACAGCGCAGACGCAAAGAAGTCCGACAAGGACAAGAAAGACGACAAGAGCAAAACGGCGGACCCGAACAACCCCACCGATCTCGCGGCGGTGGTTGTCACCAGCTATCGCCAGTCGATCGATCAGAACATGCAGGACAAGCGCGACGCCAACTCCATCGTCGAGGTGATTAACGCGCAGAACATCGCGCAGTTCCCCGCGAAGAACATTGCCGACGCGCTTGCGCACGTGCCTGGCGTGGTTATCACGCGTGAATCGGGCGAAGGCAAAACGGTCAGCATCCGTGGCCTTGCGCCCGAGCTGACGCTCACTGAATTGAACGGCAACTACGTGGCCTCGGCGGATACGTCGGCTGGCCTGTCGCGCTCGTTCAACTACACGCTGATGCCCGCCAACATGTTCTCGGACGTCCAACTCTACAAGAGCCTGGAAGCCCGCCTGGACGAAGGCGGCATCGGCGGCAACGTGGACCTGCGCACGCGTCGCCCGCTGGAAATGGGAGTGAACGACGGATTCGTCTCCGTCAACGCCGCGGGTTCCGACAACAGCGGCAAGGTCACGCCGCAGGGCTCGGCCCTGTGGTCATGGAAGAACAAGGACCAGACCTTTGGCGTCCTCGTCGCCGGCTCGTACCAGAAGCGCCGTGACATCGATTACCAGTCCAATGCATCGAGCTGGCACTGGTGGTCCAACGACTGTACCGACTACACGACGTGTACCGCCCAGCCCACCAATGTGCATGGCCAACAGTACGGCCCCGCTGTGGCGCCCAACCTTGCGTTGTGGCCCGGTGGCGGCGTGACGGATCAGTCCGGCAAGAGCTATTCCGGTTACTGGATGCCGCAGCAGTTCGCCACCAGCCAGAACCAGTTGGATCTGAAGAACAAGAGCGCCCAGGTGACGCTGCAGTTCAAGCCCATCGATCATTTGCTGCTGACGGGCAACTACTTCCGCTTCCAGCGGCAGCAGACCCAGATCACCAACACGTTGGAGGTTCCGGAATGGGGCTTGCCGACCGACACTTACGCGAACCAGCAGGGCAGGCTGCTTGCGCCCAATGGCCTGACGTTCGACCCGTCGCATACCGTCGTCACCGGTGCGAACTACGTCCTTCCGCCTGCAGGCACAGGCTGTAATTCGCTGACCAATCCGGTCACCGGTGCACAGCGGCAGCCAGTGGATGTCTGCTCCACGGAGATCCCGTGGGTCACGGGCAATTACTCCGTCGAGAAGGCCACCTCGCAGACCATCAACCTTGAAGGCGAGTGGGATAACGGCGGCGCCCTCAGCGGAACGTTCAACGTCGGTCGTACGTGGGCGACGGGTGGTCCGTCGGTGGAACTGAGCATGGCCGCCAAGCCGCGTAACTTCGTCAACGGCCAATGGGTGGACGGCAGCAACGGCGCCGCGTGGAACCTGAGCGGTACGCCGACGCTTACGGCATCGCCGAATCTGCTGCAGAACATGCTTGCTGGTCAGGGCCAGGTGGATCTTGGCTCGACCGGTTCCAACATGGTCAACACCAGCACCTCGCAGAACTTCGCCCAGGCCGATTTCACGTGGGCCTTCGAGGACAGCACCTGGCTGAAGTCGCTGCAGTTCGGTGCCAAGTACCGCGACAACCACGCTGAGCAGCAGAACAACGAACTGCGCTGGTACTGCAAGGGCACCCAGTTGCAGTTCCAGACCTGCGATCCAAATGCAGGCCAGCTGCCGTCGGGCTTCCTCGAGCCGAATTATCTGGATGGAAACACGCAGGCGTACCACGACAATGTGTTCCCGGCGATCAATTTCCCGGCGTACTACAACTACCTCAACTCCACCTACGACCGGGTGCTCTACAACCACCCCGAAGACAAGTCGACAGTGCAGGAGCAGATCTCGGCCCTCTACGCCCAGGCGAATTTCGATACGGGCTCGCTGCGCGGCAACTTTGGCTTGCGCTTCGTCAGCACGAAGCAGGACCTGACCGTCGCCGACGAGATCACCACCAACAACGCCGTGTACTACCACGACGCGAACGGCAACATCCTGATCTGTCCGGCCAGCGGTGTGAACGCGGGCGGTGGTGCGTGCGCGGCGGGCGATTTCCAGTATCTGCCGCGCGAGCAGGCAGTGGTCCAGACGTTCTCCAACGCCTCCACCTCCAAGCGGTACAACAAGCTCTTGCCGAGCTTCAACATCGCGTGGACTTTCGCGGATGATTTCGTGCTGCGCGCTGCTGGTTCGCAGGCGATGGCCCGTGCCAACTACACCGACCTGGCCCAGTTGGGTAGCCTCACGAACAACACGCAGGCTTACTACAACGACCGCAAGCAGTTCGGTGCGCCGTTGCCGGGTTGGTACGGCAGTGGCGCCAACGCTGACCTGAAGCCGTTCACCGCCACCCAGTTCGACTTGGCGGGCGAGTGGTACTACGCGCCGGAATCAGTTGTGGGCGTGGATGTGTTCCAGAAGACCGTGAAGAACTTCGTCGTACCGGTCACCGTCAACAACGTCACGGTGAACGTCGGCGGCACCGAACAGAACTTCATGCAGTACAGCACCAATGCTAACGGTCGCTCGGGCACATCCAAGGGCGTGGAACTCTACACGCAGCACACCTTCGACGTGGGCTTTGGCTACACCGTCAACTACACGCTCAACAAGACCAACGAAACTGCGGTGACGCTCGGCGACACGGCGGTCGGCAAATCGGAATTGATCGGCAGCGCCAAGTACGTGGGCAACATTTCGTTGTTCTATGAAAAGAACGGGTTGCTGCTGCGTGCCACCAGCAACTGGACGGGCCGCACCATGCAAGGCCTTTCTTCCGGTCTTCCCATCTATACGGAGCCTTACAACCAGATCGACTTGAACGGCGATTACGAGTTCACCAAGCACCTGATGGTGACCGCATCGGTCATCAACCTGACGCGTTCCACGCCTCGCCAGTACCTTGGCGACGATACGACTGCACGCCTGTATCAGCTCGAATATGCCGGACGTCAGTACTACGTGGGCCTGACCTACAAGTTCGGAGATGGCGGTTGAGAAACCGCGTGCGGGGTCAGGCGTTCTGCCTGACCCCGCAGCGATCGGCCTTTACGCCTTTCACCTTCCTCCTGGCGGGGGAGGTGAAAGGTCGCTGTCCGCATCGCAGCGGATACGCCTACTTTCCGACAGGAAGCGATCATGATTCCGTCTCTTGCACGACTTCGCCGAAGTGTTTCGTGGACCCGCAGCCAGCGCACGGCGTGGCCTCTCGCGCTGGCGGTATTCGCACTCGGAAGCATCGGCGTGGGATACGCCAAGAACGACCATACGTCGCCATCTGCGTCGTCGGCCGTCGATGAAGCCAACCCGCTGGTCGGCACCGCTCCACTGGATCGGCAGGAGCTGATCGGTAATGCGCCGCCGCCGGGCGAGCCGTTGTACTCAGGCATGACATCGCCGGGCGCCAGCCTGCCGCAAAGCGCGACGGAGGCGACACCGGTCAACGTGAATGTCGACCTGAGCTATCCCACCGGCGTAGCCATGTCTTACTACTACGCCAACCCGACGATGATCGGCTTCACCGGTGGCGGCTCGACCTACGGTGGTCGTGCTGCGCCGATGATCATGCCGGTGGTCGGCGATTGGACCATGCCACCGAACTATGCGCAGTCGTATTACGACAAGGCGAGTGAAAAAGCCTCGCCCGGTTATTACGCGGTGGATCTCGCCACGTTCCACACTCGGGTCGAACTGACGGCGACGCAGCGCACCAGTCTGATGCGTTTCACCTTTCCGGAAAGCCATCGTTCGAACGTCATCATTAATCTGCGTCGCCCGGGTGGCGACGTGGAAGTCGTCGGCGACCGCACGATTCGCGGCGTCACCACGGGTGGCCGCGTGGACAACGATGCGGACGGCCCGTGGTTTGTCGCTGAATTCTCGCGACCATTCGTCCGCTTCGGCACGTTCCGCGCGGACCATGAACACCAGGGCTATGGGATCGGGGACCAGGACGTGCAAACCGATCGACGTACCGTATCCGGCAGTTACGCAGGCGCCTATGTCACTTTTGATACGAAAGGCGGCGAGCAGGTGCTGGTGAGAGTCGCTCATGGGCACAGTGCCGATGAGGCCGAACAGCGGCTGCACGACGAAGACCCTGATGCGAATTTTGACCGCGTGCACGCTCAGGCGCGCGCAGCCTGGGCGAAGCTGTTCGACCGTGTCGAAGTCACCGGTGGCACGCCCAAGCAGCGCATGCTGTTCTATTCGACGCTGTATCACTCCTTCGCCAGCCCACGGTTGATCGCGCGCAAAGGCGACCACTTCACCGGCGAGGATGGCCGCGTGCAGGTCGCCAGCTACGACCGCTATGGCCCGGTGCCGTTCTGGGATACGGGTCGCAACCAGATCACCTTGCTGATGCTGCTCGAGCCGGATGTCGTGCAGGACATCATGCGCTCTGAGCTGGATCGCGCACGCGAACGCGGTTACATGGACACCTCGTTCCACGGCGACCACGCCGTGTTCCTTTACGACGGTGCCTGGCAGCGCGGTATTCCGTTCGATTACGCGGCGGCTTACGAGTACCTGCGCAAGAACGCCACCGATCCCAAGGGCCCACGCGGTTATCTTGCCGAGTACATGAAAAACGGCTGGATCTCCGACATCCTCCCGCCGGCCAATGCCAGCCCACCCTATGCGGATGGCAAGGCCGGTGCCGCGACCACGCTCGAATACGCTTGGGATGACCACGCGCTAGCTGATGTCGCCAGCCGGCTCGGCAAGGCGGACGACGCGAAGATGTTCCTGGGTCGCGCCGCGAATTACCGCAACGTGTTCGATCCTGCGGTGGGCTTCATCCGCGGCCGCACGGCGGATGGCAAGTGGATTTCACCATTCGATCCGGGCGAGCCGTACTACAACTTCATGATGAAAGAAGCCTCGGGCTGGTCCACGCTGTGGCTGGTGCCGCACGACGTGCAGGGGTTGATCGATCTGCTCGGCGGGCGCGACGCATTTAACGCCAAGCTCGACGCGTTCTTCTCCACGCCTTACCAACCCAAGGGTATCTGCCGAGATTGCACAGGCCTGATCGGGCAGTACGTGCAAGGCAACCAGCCGGACCAGCAGGCGGCCTACCTTTATGCATGGAGCGGCCAACCTTGGAAGACGCAGGCGCTGACACGCCGCATTCTTGACGAGATGTATGGCAGTGATGCCAGTGGCTACGCTTTCCCCGGCATGGACGATCAGGGCTCGACCTCGTCTTGGTATGTGCTTAGTGCGATGGGTTTCTACCCGGTTGATCCTGCCAGCCCCGATTACATCCTCGGCAGCCCGATCTTTGACAAGGTTCGCCTGCACATGGGCAACGGCAAGGTGTTGGAGATCGTCGCGCGCAACAACTCGGCCAGGAACATGTACATCCAGTCAGCCACGCTCAACGGTAAGCCGTGGACCAAGCCATGGTTCAGCCATGCGGACATCGCGAACGGCGCTACGTTGGTGTTGACGATGGGGCCGGAGCCGAACAAGGCGTGGGGCGCCGATCCGCACGATGCACCGTCCTCGATGTCAGGGGAGCGGAAATGATCACGGGCGCAAAGAGGAACGAACGGATCATGGACCGTATCAAAGTACGGGGAGCATGCGCTTGCATGATCGTGGCGATGGGCTTTGCACCAATGGCCGTCGCGTCGCCGGATCAGTCGATGGTCTGGAACGGCAAGGCGGCGCCGTTGGCGACACCGTGGACTGCCGAGGTGTCACCTGACAATGCGTTGCCTGAGTATCCACGCCCACAGCTCGCACGCCCATCGCTGGAGCATCCGCAATGGATGAGCCTCAACGGGCTGTGGCAATACGCGTCGAGCGATGTGCAAGGCACGCCGCCGTTCGGTCAGGCGCTGAAGGACAAAGTGCTGGTGCCGTACCCGATCGAATCGGTGCTCTCGGGCGTGCAAAAGCATTCGGACTTCATGACCTACCGTCGACTGGTGGACATCCCGACCGGATTCACTGCGCATGGTCAGCACGTACGGCTGAACTTTGGTGCGGTGGCGCAGGAGGCCACGGTGTACGTCAACGGTACACAGGTGGCGAAGCATGCCGGTGGCTATACGTCGTTCAGCGCGGACATCACTCAGGCGCTTCGATCGAGCGGGCCACAGGAGATCATCGTCGCCGTGCATGCGCCGGTGGATGGTGCCAACGTGATGGTCGGCAAGCAGCGGCTGAAGCCTGAAGGCATCTTCTACACCGCGGCCTCGGGTATCTGGCAATCGGTGTGGCTGGAACCGGTGCCGGCTACCAGTCTCTCGCAGCTGAGCTTCACGCCAACGCGCAGCATGGACGCCTTCACCGTCACCTCGACGCTGAATGGTGGCTGCAAAGGCGCGACGCTCAATGTGACCGCCTACACGGATGGCGGGATCGTGAGCGAAACGAGTGGGTCGGCCTGCCAACCGTTGCATCTGGCCATCGCGCATCCGCGCCTATGGAGCCCACAGGATCCCTTCCTGTACACCTTCAAGGCCACGCTCACGCGGGGCGATCAACGTGACGAGGTGACCAGCTACGCCGGCTTGCGCTCCATCGCCGTGGAGAAGGTGGGTGGGCGCAACCGCATCGTGTTGAACGGCAAGCCGACCTTCCTGCTGGCTACGCTGGACCAGGGCTACTGGCCGGATGGCATCTACACCGCACCCACCGATGCGGCGCTCAAGTTCGACGTGCAGAAGACCAAGGACCTGGGCTTCAACACCATTCGCAAACACATCAAGGTGGAGCCGGCGCGCTGGTATTACTGGGCCGACCACATCGGTCTGATGGTGTGGCAGGACATGCCAGCACTGCCGAACGGCCACAACGACGCGCTCAGTGCGGCCGACAAGGCGGGCTTCCGTGCTGACGTGTCGGCCATCGTCGACCAGCTCAAGGGTGAAGCCTCGATCATCGGCTGGATTCCGTTCAACGAGGGCTGGGGCCAGTGGAGTATTCCTGCCGCGGCGGAGCTGGCTGGCTTGATCAAGCAGCGCGATCCCTCGCGTCTAGTCGATGCGCGTAGCGGTGCCAACTGCTGCGATACCAAGGGCGACCCACACGCTGGTGACGTCTATGACGTGCACGACTATCAAGGGCCCGGTTTACCCAGCCCGGACGCAACACGCGCCGCGATCGATGGCGAACACGGAGGCCTGACCCTTGGCGTTTCTGGCCATGTCTGGCCCAACACACCGATCAACCCGTACGGATCAGTGAAGGACAGCGCCGCGCTGACTGACGGCTACGTGGCCAATACCGCCGTGCTGCGTGATAAAGGGCCGGGCGTGGGTGTGTCTGGCAGCGTCTACACACAGATCACCGACGTCGAGGGTGAGCACAACGGCTTGTTCACCTATGACCGCAAGATAGAAAAGGTGGACGAAGCGAAAGTGCGCGCGATCAACGAAGCGACGATACGCGCAGGCGGACAACCCTAAGAGCCCGCGCGTGGAAGGGCGAGTTCATCGATCTTCCGATGGTGATTGCGCCGGGGTTGGCGACACCGCTTTTTTTTGACGCAAACAAAAGGGACCGGCAGCGTCACTGCCGGTCCCTTTTGTTACGTTTGTTGATCAGGCTTGCGAGTCTGGCTCTTGCGATTCGGCCTCGTTGGTATCGGCATCACCCTCTTTCTTTGCCAGGGTCGATTCCAGCGCCCCCGCACCCTTGAAGCCAGCGATCGCCGCCACGCCCTTGGTCAGAAGGCCTGCGTTCGGATCAAGCTTTTCAGCCGCTTCGACGGCAGCTACCGCGCCTACTACTTCGCCCAAGGTATCCAGAATGCCCATAACACGCTCTCCGCTCTTTGGAATGCTGGCCGGCATGGCCAGATCGCATTGGGCAGGAAACGCCATGGCGCTTCTATCGGAAAAGTCCTAGCGAAGAACTAGTTACCTGATGACGTTTCGCGGGGAGCCAGATTGAGTCTTGGCGTCAGGTTTACTTCCCTTGAGTTCGAAGTGAATCTGACTTGAGCGCGTCTTCCGTTATTGCGAGCGCAAAGCTCCATCGCCAATGCCAAGGCACAGCCGCAAGGACGTCACGGCTCGCCTTGCGAGCGCGGCACCCGTGCTCCGCGGTACGGGTTTGGGTTGCGGCGTGGCGGGTGGACGATTCATTCGCGGACTCAGCCATCGCACTTCGGTGATGTAGCCGTGCAGGCACAACAGGTCAAACCATGGCGACGACATGCGTGGCTCCCGTGCTTGTCGACAAAGGTTGGTCGATGGTGTCGCCAAAGAGTGGCGTGGCGATCATGGATGGGCGTGCGCAGAACCGCTGGTACCACGCGGATAGCCGCGGGCGTCCCGGTTGAAAGTCGTGGACACGCCGAAAAGCAATCCAGCTAAGCGCGGTCGCGAGCGCGATATCGCCGATATCCACCTGCTCGTTGTGGGGAACGTGGTCCTCCAGATAATCACAGGCAGCGATGACCTTCTGCAGATGGCCTTCGAGCAAGGGCGGCCATCGCAGCGCTTCGGGACGTCGCTCCGATTCCCAGCGTGCCGCAATGCCGGCATCGGCCAAACCCTGGGCGACGGCCTGATGGAGCAGGGCAGGAAAGCGTCGCGAGGGTGTCGATGGAATGAGCCTGCTTCCATCGTGTAAATCATCCAGGTACTCGCAAATGACACTGGACTCGAACAGCACCGTGCCGTCATCGCAGACAAGCACGGGAACCTTGCCCAACGGGTTGAGGGCGAACACTTCATCGTTGCGCTGCACGGGGCTGGTTTCCTGATGGATCACGTCGATGCGATCGGCCAGCCCAGCTTCGTGAGCGAACACCAGCACCTTTCGTGCATAGGGCGAATGCGATTGATAGTGAAGCTTCATGCAGCGGACGCTCTGGATCTTGAGGGTGCCGGCTATGCTAGAGTCCGCCCGCGCGGCCAGCCCGCAACTTAGGGTGGGGCAACGCCTGTTTCCTGCGTCTTGCATGGAGTTCGCGCGTACGTGACCGGTGAACTGGACAAGATTGACCAACGCATCCTGGGCGTCCTGCAAAAGGACGCGCGCCGGCCCGCCGAGCTGATTGGCGCGGACGTCGGCCTGTCCGCCTCCGCGGTGCAGCGACGCATCGTCCGCCTGCGGGAGGATGGCGTCATCCTTGCCGAGGTCGCGGTGGTGGATCCTAAGCGGGCGGGGCGCCCGTTGACGATGATCGTCGACGTTGAAGTGGAGCGTGAGCGCCCGGAGTTACTGGCAAGCCTGAAGCAATGGATCGTTGCCGAATCCTGCATTCAGGAGGCGTGGTACGTCACCGGTGCGGGCGACTATGTGCTGATTGTCGTTGCTCGTGACGTTGACGATTTCGAAGCCCTCATGCAACGCCTCGTCGCGGACAACGCGAATGTTCGTCGTTTCCAGACCCGGGTGGCACTGAGCACGCTCAAGCGCGGCATGCTGGTGCCGCTGGAGCCATCGGCCTGAGCGGCATTACGCCAGCGGTGCATGCTGGCTTATGTGGAGTCTCGAAAGACCGCTGTCGTCAGCCAAGTGCAAGGCAGGGCGAAGTGTGTTTGCTAAAGACGGATAGGCCTGCTCGCGCTGGATCTGTATTTTGCACGTGTTGTCGATTTCCTCTCGTCCCACTCGTCGGTCATGTGCTGCGGCAATCCTGTCGCGGCTGACGTCCAAAGGAACAAATAATGAGCAAGATGATCTTCGTCAACCTGCCGGTGACTGACCTCAAGCGATCGAAGGCGTTCTACGAAGCCGTGGGCGCGGCGAACAACCCCGCTTTCAGCGACGACACCGCAGCATGCATGGTGCTCTCCGATACGATCCACGTGATGCTTCTCACCCATGACAAGTGGCGTCAGTTCACGAGCAAGCGCATCGTCGATGCCCATGTCGACGCACAGGTTCTGTTGTGTCTGTCAGCCGATGGTCGTGACGAGGTGACCGGCATGGTCGACAAGGCGAGCGGCGCAGGCGGCAAGGCCGACCCCACGCCCGTGCAGGATTATGGCTTTATGTATGGCCGCAGCTTTGAAGATCCGGACGGCCATATCTGGGAAGTAATGTGGATGGATCCTAGCGCCATCCCGCCGCAGGGCTAAGTCATCCCGCAGCGAACAGGTGTATCGCACCGGTCGTGTCCTTAAAGAAAGTCCGCTTCGAGAGCGAGGCGGACTTCAGGATGGGTTGATTCATGGCTCAGTGACAAGGCCTGATTTCGACCCGACGCGGACGTCAGTGAGCGCCATCATCACCGCGACGTATAACCAGGGTTAGGCGCCATCAACATGAAATTCAGTGATCTTGAGAAGTCAGCGCTACAGCTAAACGAACTCTACGAACAGCTTGAGATCAAAAGGTATGGGCGCATCTGGACCACAGGAGAACTTGCGCTTGGTTTCGTAGGGGACGTAGGTGACCTGGCAAAACTGATTCAGGCAAACGCTGGTATCCGAGACATTGACGACTGCAAAGCAAAACTCGGTCATGAATTGTCGGATTGTTTATGGTCGATTATTGTTCTTGCAAACAAGTGCGGTATCGATTTAGAGGCGGAGTTTGTCAGAAACACCAGAGAGCTAGCCGAATACGTATCTGGCGAGATTGGCACATAGCAGAAGATTTCACGGCGATGAATTCGGTGCCGCTTTGGGTCGCTCGAACTCGCGCGTGAACACGAGCGTAAGGTGCCATGCCAACACCCGTTCCATCTCCATGCCCAAGGAAGGCCGCTAGTGAGCGTTTTCGTTTCCCCACCACCCGATGACTTGAGCACTTACGACCACTTCATCGGCGGCTACCGTACGCACGTGGACCAGCAAGTGTTCATCGACCGCCAGGACGATGGCTATGGCATGTGGATGTACGAGGAGGATGAGGACGCTTGGCAGGACCATGTCGAGGTCTACATGCCCATGACCGTCGAAGCCGTGCGCGCTTATTTCGCGCCATCGACTGGTATGTGCGATGCGATTGGCTTGGGTAGCTACTCCGACGAAGGCAACAGCTTTATTGCCATAATCCAGGCACAACCTGGCATTGCGCTGGCCTGTGGTGATGTTGTGCCGCCGGGCGGCATCTTTGCGATGAACGGCGAGCTGTTTGTGCCTTTGACGGTGGATCGTTCCGTCGGCGCTCACTATCTTTTGTTCGCCAACGATTAGTCACCGATTACCCAAGTCGATACCCGAGGAATTTCGGTTGCTGACCGGGGGTGAGCGGGGCGGAGCTTTAGTCGCGTTCGGCAAGTTTGGACATCACCGGGGTTTTAAGGACGTAGCGGGGACTAGCAGCGCACAATAGCGCTCTTGGTATTCCTATCGGACCTTCATGAGCGACATGACCCCTAAGCCTGGCCCGCACATCTGGCTGATTCGCCACGGCGAAACCGAATGGAGCAAGTCCGGCCAGCACACAGGCACTACTGACATCGCATTGACCGAGCAAGGCCGCAGGCAGGCCTCCGGGCTCGCATCGCTGCTGGCGGGGCATACGTTCGACCTTGTGCTGACCAGCCCGATGCAGCGCGCCATTGAAACGTGTCGGCTCGCTGGCCTGGGCGATAAGGCGCAGATCGAGCCCGAACTGCACGAATGGAACTACGGCATCTATGAAGGGCGTAAGACGGCGGATATCCGCGAACAAGCGCCCAACTGGTCCGTGTGGACGTCACCCATTCCCGAAGGCGAGAACGCTGCGCAGGTCGGCGCACGTGCGCAGGCACTCATCGATCGCTTGCTGAGCCGCGATGTAAGCAGCATCGCTCTGTTCTCGCACGCACACTTCCTGCGCACGCTCGCCGCTGTTTGGGCAACGAGTGAGCCATCGCTGGGCGCGCATCTGGCGCTCGATACGGCGGCGGTCAGTGTGCTCGGCTTCGAGCGCGAAGTTCGGGCCATCGTCAAGTGGAATCTCCAGCCGTAAATCGTCTTTGAGAGCGTCATGGCCTATACAGGCGTGCCGCCGAGCAATGAGATTGGAAGAGACCGTGGCTGTCCGCGCTGGACCGCACGCGAATATCTACTGATATCCGAAAGGCACACAAGCAAGATGCAAAACCAAAGTAGAGAAAATCTTCGCCGATTGCTTGATTGGAACCGGCGCCATTTGACCTCAACCAGCTCGCTTAGCGAATCCGACATTGCGGAGGTCTTTGCGGCACAGTTCGTGGTCAAGGCGAACGGCCGCATTCACCCCGCGAACCACTCGAATTACCTGGATTTTCTAAACGGCTTTCGCCGAAACATTCAAGCCATTGACTACGACCTCCACGAGGACGTTGCTGAAGGCTCAAGCATCGTGGTGGCCATGACAGCACGCGTTACGCGATTGGATGGCGCAGTGGATAGGTTTGAGGCCATGCTGCTGCTTTCTTTTGATCCACAAGGGCTGGTCACACTTTGGCACGAGGTCTACGTAGGGACCTGATTTCGATTCAGCCAAGATGAGCCGGGGCAGCGCCCGTTTTCGACGCAACGCAGAATGCGAGGGTCGCACAAGCATGAATCATTGGACTGGCGGATATACGACGATTGAACCGTCGAAGCTCTGGTAACTACGAGGGAATATCAGGCAACGCACGGCACCACTCAAGCTAGCTATTGCATGGAACCAACGATGGCCAATCCTTATCTCGATCCGGAACTTGTTCTCGCGTGGCAAACAGCGCATTCGATGGCTAGAAAATCCCCGCTTCCTGTCCACGATCGTGGGGGCTTTAGGGTGGATACCCATTCGGAGAAGGAAGTGAAACGCTGGGTTTTTCCGCAGCTATGCGAAGGGTTACACGACATCGCATCTGAGATTACGGCCCCAAAGCACTATCTGAAGTTGTGTGGCACCAACGACGAACTGCGAAGCGCGCTGCCCGAACGTTGGGAGATTCAGCCAGCGAATTACTTCATGAAGGCGACCGCGACCGCCCTTGAAGCAAGCTCTTTGCCCGACGGATACGAGATGGAGTTTCATCGGGATGGGCCGGTTACCCAAGTTCACGTCATCGCACCGGATGGAGATCTGGCCGCCAGCGGCTGTGCGGCGGAGACGATGGATGTCTTCATTTACGATCGCATCGAGACCGCGCCGGATCACCGACGAAAGGGGCTGGGCGTCGCTGTCATGAATGCTCTCGGATCCGCGAGGAGGTGCTTCACCGGCCCCCAGCTCCTGGTTGCGACCGAAGATGGTCGCGGTCTCTATACGCGCCTTGGCTGGACGGTGATCGCACCTTTCGCCGCTGCGACCATTCCGGACACAGGGTTTTGATGTCAGGCTGGCGATCGCAAGTTAGTACGGTATTTGCGGAAGTGGGGGCATGGCCACGATCAGCCGTTACCCGTTTGCCTTCGTCCTTGTTTGGGCTGTGGTGTTCTTTGGTCTCGTTTTCCGTTCGTTAGATCGTTCCAAGGCGTCTTGGTTGTCTGCTTTGGAGCCTTTTCGAACTTGCCGGCGTAAAGCATTGGGAGCGCTCCAGAGCGCTGCGGATGATTGGCGGAGCGCTTGATGCAGAGCGGGAACCTGCGTTTTGGCCCTCAAAGCACACTCGGACGGAATCGATCGACTCTTGGGTAAGTGGCTGTGCTGGCAGTAGAATCCCCGGTGCGAGGGGTACCCTAAACTAGTTGGTGTTTGCACTTTGGCGCCAGGAGCCCTATCTTTCACGGGCTGAGTTTCAGGGGTCACCATGAATCGTGGCCCGATGCTGTAGGTCGCAGTTCCACTACACCGTTGTACCGCCTTCCTCCTTGCGACCAGCCTTTCCGCCGCTTTGCGGCTTTACTTGCTCCAAGGAAAATAGACATGTCTCAGACAGAAACCGGTACGGTTAAGTGGTTCAACGATGCTAAGGGCTTCGGCTTCATCAGCCGTGACAAGGGCGGTGACGACGTGTTCGTGCACTTCCGCGCCATCCAGTCGTCGGGCTTCAAGAGCCTGGTCGACGGCCAGAAGGTGTCCTTCGTTGTGACCCAGGGCCAGAAGGGCCTGCAGGCAGAGCAGGTTCAGGTGGTCTAACGACCCCCGGCTCTACCTAAAAGAACCCGGCCATGTGCCGGGTTTTTTTTTACCGCAAACGCGCGCCCGTAATGCATTGGGCCAGCGCGTGCTCCATCGCCGGTGGGGCTCAGGAGCCCTCGGCGGTTGATGCGTTCGCGCTGGTCGGCGTCTTGGCACCAGCACCATCGCGTGATGCCTCTTTCTTCGCCTGCTTGTTGTCCTGTTTCTTCTTCTTTGCGATTTCGCGCTGGCGCTTTTCGAAGGAATAGTTTGGTTTTGCCAATGGAACGTCCTCGTGTGTAGTGATGTGTGGCCGGGCTCGTGCGGTGCATCCACCGGTGTTGCGGAAGAAAGGGCAGAAGCTATGCGACCGGCTTGGGCCGCGCACTGACGGCGACGGAATTGCTCCAATCAGCATAAATGGTTCTGCAGTAGGGGCCATTCATGACGAAGCGACGGCACACCGAGGGTCTCGTCTCATAGATGCCACAGTTCATGTGTTCCCGATCCAGGGCCACGCACCAGCCGTCCTCGCTACGTTTCATAACGTGCAGGCCTTCGGGTGAATACGTGGTGATGTGATCAGGGACGTGGTCGTCCGGCTGCAAGACGACCGTGAGGCGGCAGCACCCCGCTTGGCAGGTGGAACAATGCGCCCGCCCAAGGCGGAGCTTGTTCGCGGGAGCATGCGCAGAAGGGTCGCCCGGCTCTGAGTCTGGCCCTACGTGTTGTTGCGGTAGGGAAGGGCGTTGGGGGTTATTCATAAGGCAGTGTACCCCAGCAGGTGTAAAGCGCCGTTTCCCCCAGGTAGCAGGCCAGAGTCAAGCCGTGGCCGCGGTCCAGAGCCAACTATTTGCGATAGGGCTTTCTACCCGGGGTCGGGTGCTCTGGTGCCTGGCCGGAATGGGCCGGATCACGATCAAACTGGCTGGTCGATTGAAAGGACTTCTTTTGGTCCACTAAACGGGTGGTTTTGCTTCCCGAGTAGACCGAGTGAATGTAAACCGTCGAAAGCGGCTTATCGACCTTTTCCATAGGGGCACCTGACGACAATTGGACGATCCACGTTACGCTTCCTTGGGATGCTTAATGTTAAAAGTCCCAGGTGTGATGGCGTTTAGTGTCGCTAACCCAAATCGGACGCTTTCGAGAACGACCAAGAGCGGATCCGGGCCGTAGGCGGAAACGCCTCGAAGCTGTTTTCGAACGGGTTGTGGCGTGGCCTGGCTGGTGATCGGATTTCAAGCTTGCCGCTCGCCTTGCCGTCTAAAGCCGCGTCACATCTCAGCGGGCATGGACATTACCAAGGCAAAAGCACCATCGGATTCGTATCGGCAGCCAAGCTCGCCGCCGTGGTGGCGCGCGATCTGCCGCGCCAGCGCGAGTCCCAACCCGGTACCGGCGCGGTCGCGTGCTGCGCTACCTCGGTAGAACGGCTCGAACACCCGGTGAGATTCCTCTTCCGTCAACCCGGGGCCATGATCACGCACCACGAGTTCGGCGCGGCCTTCCGCCAGCCGCAGTCGCACTTGGACGGGCGGCAATCCATGGCGAGTGGCGTTGTCCAGCAAGTTGCGCAATAGCCGAAGCAACAGCCGCGGATCGCCCTTTACGGTCACCGGTGTTCCTTCCAGGTCGACGCCGTCGTGGCGCGCGCATTCTTCCGCAGCGAGTGCCAGTAGATCGATCGGTTCGATCGCCTCCAGATGTGGCAACGCTTCCAGGCGGCTGGCCAGCAGAATTTCGTCAATCAAGGCATCCAGCTCGCCGATGTCCTGCTGCAAGCCTTCTCGGCGACCCTCATCGACGGCGGGCCCGATAAGTTCCAGCGCCAGTCGAATACGCGTGAGTGGCGTGCGTAATTCATGTGAGGCGTTGGCCAACAATGACTTCTGATGGCCGACGAGCGCCTCGATTCGATCGGCGGCCTGATTGAAACTGCCCGCCAGACGCGCCACCTCGTCGCGACCTTCCACCGCAACCCTGGCATGCAGATCGCCGGCGCCCAGCGACTCTACCGCCCGCTGCAGTCGCTCTAGGCGACCAGTGATCCGCCGCACGACCGGCAACACTAGGACACCGATGATGACCGCCAGCGTCAAAAGGCTCAGCAGCAATACGTGCAGCGGTTGATGTCCATCTCGCGGCGGGCTTGCCTGCAGCCAGCGACCATCGGGCAAATGCAGTGTCCATAGTGACTCGCCCGAGCGGGGCAGAGCATGCTGGTCGTCGGTGCCCGGTCTTCCATCTGATTCGACAATCAGTCGTCGGGAATCATCCAGCAATGCCAGGCGTCCCGGCTGCCCCTTCGCCAACTGATCAAGGGATCGCTGTTGCTCTATCGCGGGCGCTTGTGCAGGTGGCAGGGCATTGAGGATGACCTGTGCCTGAGAATGCATCGCCGTCTCGTACGGACCGCCCTTGCTGTGCCAGACCCAGGCAAAAGCGGCTGCGTAGGCCAGCAGGCTGGCGACGACGGTGAGGTAGATGCGCAGGTAGAGGCGCGTCATGGGCTCAATCCTGCTTGCGTGCGAACAGGTAACCGGCGCCGCGCACGGTGATGATGCGCTTGGGCGACTTGGGGTCGTCTTCTATGGCTGCGCGAATGCGCGAGACATGCACGTCGATGGAGCGATCGAACGCGTCGGGCTGCTCGCCGCGCACCAAGTCCATCAATAGCTCGCGTGACAACACGCGCCCAGCGTGTTGTGCCAGTGCGAGCAGTAGCTCGAACTGATAGGTGGTCAGATCGGCTTCGCGTCCGGCGACCTTCACCGCGTGCGCATCGGCGTCGATCTCCAACTGGCCAAACACCAGCACCTTGGTCGCCCCGGTGGCTGGCGCTGTGCGCCGACGCAGAATGGCGCGTAGCCGTGCGAGCAATTCGCGGGGCTCGAAGGGCTTGGGCAGGTAATCATCGGCGCCGATCTCCAGGCCAACGATGCGGTCAATCGCATCGCCGCGTGCCGTGAGCATCAGCACGGGCAAGTCGGATCGCTCGCGCAGTTTGCGGCAAACATCGAGCCCATCCATGTCAGGCAACATCAGGTCGAGGATAGCGGCATCCAGGGCGTCTGCGCCGAGTCTTTCCAGCGCCTGCGCCCCGGTTGCCGCCTGTGACACCACATACCCTTGGTTGCGCAGGTATTCGTCCAGCATGCCGGCCAGACGCGGATCGTCCTCTACAACCAGGATGCGTTCGCTCATGGTTACCGCTCTAGGACGAAAGCCGCATCATAGCCGCCGGCGAATGTTTTCAACCATGAATCGCCCCGTTCGTCGCCATATGCTGGGTCAAGTGCGCGACAAGCTTCTGCCGCTGATCGGGCGTCAATACGTTGCTGCTGTCTTCCACCAGCCTGGTCATGCGCTGTGTTATCTGGCCCTGCACGGTGATTTGCGCAGCACTCGCCTGTTCTAACGCGGTGCGATCGATAGTGGGGGCCATCAGTAGACTTAGCACTTGCGCATGGCCGGTGTGCAGCTGCTGGAACATGGGCAGCAGATCGGCGGCTGCTTGCTTGAAGATCGGATCCAGGGCGGACTTCTGGACGTCCGTTGCATCGAGCTCGATATACAGGTGCTGGCATACCTTGTCGATATGCGCGGCCATGTCGGCCTGGGACACAGGTCCTGCCATGTGGTGCATGGCTGCGACGCCGCCATCGTTCGCGAGAACGGCGATACCGGCCGCCAGCGAGACGCCGCCAATAAAGCCCAGCAGTGCCGTGCGCAGAGTGTGGTTTTTTGAGGTGGTTGACGTGATAGCCATGGTTTTCCTCCCGAGTGGGGTCAGTTGTGTTGACCGGGCCAAGCTTGAGCCCGGTGCGTGAGCGCTTTACGAAGCACAGGTAAAGAAATATGAAGTAGCGGAAATTGCGTCAGGTCGACGACCGCTCGCGCAGCATCAGCACGCCCACGGCAACGTTCCAAATGGCCTGCAGCAACAGGGTGCCGACAACCACGCTCAGGTCCATCTTCGAGCCGGCGGCGATCACCAGTACTGCTGGCAGACCTCCCGCGATCAGGCCGATGCAACCCACCACGCGTCGCATGCCGGCATCGCGAAACAGGGCGACGGACCATGCGATGGCTGCCACTGATTGCAGCACCCATGCCACTCGGGCGATGTCGGTCAAGGCGATGGATTCGACCACGTGGATCATCCAGCGCGCGGCCTGTTGCGCTTCTGGTGCGCCGTTAACGAAATCCGCTGCGATGCCCGTGCTGATAAAACCGTCGAGAATGGTGCCCAACAACATCAACATGCTGCCTAGGGCATAGGTGGTGAGCCCGATCAGTACAGAGGGTCGTCGCATATCCAGTCGCTGAGACAGCACGGTGTAGCCGTACATCAGGCCGCATATGCAGGCCATCGCCACCACGTGTACGTTCTGATGCCACGACTGAATCTGCACCATGCTTTGCAGGATTTCTTGCGTGTTATTGCCACTCGCCCCCCGATCCAGCGCCACCGTGGCGGTGGATACGATGGCGCTTGCCAGGATGGCGAGCCCGGCGAGGCGGGCATCGCCGCCCGCTGGGATGGTTGCTGCCTGATGCTCGGTGGGGTACGGCAACGATTCGATGCGGGTAGTCATGGCGATCCTTTCGCGTTGTCCAAGCGCACGGGACGTGCGGGACATCACGCTAGGTCGTCGGTTTGGCTGCGGTATGTACGGTCTGTAAAGAATTATGAAGACCGCTTGCGCTGGCGAAGGAGCTCCGTCGGTTGGGTGCTCGAGCGGATAGCTGACAGGTCTCGCGCTCCCAAGCGCGGCTTTCAGGCTTGCGGCTGCACCACGATGATCGCCATGCCCAGAAGCGCAATGCATGCGCCGCCGATGTCCCAGCTCGTGAGCTTCACGCCGTCCACGACTCTCAACCAGAGCAACGCGACGGCGATGTAGATGCCGCCGTAGGCTGCATAGGTACGACCGGCGGCGGTGGGGTGCAGGGTCAACAACCACGCGAACAAGCTAAGCGAGAGCAGGGCGGGCAGCAGCAGCCACGCACTCTTCGCCTGTTTCAGCACAAGCCACGGCAGGTAGCAGCCAACGATCTCTGCCAGCGCGGTGAGTGCAAACAACGCGACTTGTTTGGTGAAGTCGACCATGGGTTGGCACGCCTTCCAGTGGAAACGCGTGCCATTGTCCAGACAACGAAGATCGTCTGCCAGTTGAGGGCTTAACCCCGTTTGATGAGGTCATGCAAAACAAGGGGGCCGCCAGGGATG
The DNA here is from genome assembly GCF_002878475.1 of Dyella sp. AD56. Lineage (NCBI taxonomy): Bacteria > Pseudomonadati > Pseudomonadota > Gammaproteobacteria > Lysobacterales > Rhodanobacteraceae > Dyella > Dyella sp. AD56. Next base: position 16,957 of record NZ_NRDP01000011.1, on the reverse strand, counting down.
CCCGCCAGTCGCCCGTCTGCGACGAGTTTGCCCAGATCTACGCCAAAGAAGCCCAGCGAATCGATCAGCTGCGCGACCGCTTGTTTGGCTTGTGCATCGTCGCCGGAGAAGAAGAGTACGCGGCGACCGCCTTCCGTTTGTGCTTCTTCGGCCAGCAGGTGCGCAGGGAGGTGATTGAAGGCCTTGACCACGCGTGCACCGGGAACGAGATCGGAGAAGACCTCGCTCGATGTGCGCCCCTTGAGGTCGAGCGGTTGGAACGTGGGCGGTTCGATGGGGTTGTTGGCGTCGATGACGATGCGGCCGCGCAGATCGAGTCCGGCCAATGCATCGGGCAGCTTCGACCAGTTCACCGCGACCAGGATGATGTCGGCCTTGGCGGCTTCCTCGCGGGAACCGGCACGAAGGGACGGCCCAAGCTCACTGGTTAGTGGCAGCAGGGATGCCGGGCCCTGGCTGTTGGCGATGACGGCAGGGATATGGCGGCGGGCGAGTGCCCGGGCGAAGGCGGAGCCGATCTGACCCGCGCCGATGATGCCGACGCGAGGGGCGTTGTCGGCCGGCGCCGGCTGTGACGGGGAAACAGGGGTGTTCATGACGAAGTCTCCAGGGGGTTATGACCTGGACGTCACTATGGAATTTCGATTACCTCGCGAGTAGCCTCAAATCGGTGGAATCATTTTCAACGAATATTTGAAGGTGGTCATGGAGACGCTCGCCAACCTGGAAGCCTTTGTCCGTAGCGCCGAACTCGGGGGCTTTTCCTCCGCAGCCCGCTACATGGGTCTGACGCCGGCCGCGATCAGTCGCAATGTGGCGCAGTTGGAGCGCAACCTCGGCGTGCGCCTGTTTCATCGCAACACCCGCAAGCTGGCCTTGACCGAGGCGGGTGAGCGTTTCCTGCTCTCCGTGCGCGGCAATCTGGACGCGTTGCAGTCCGCCATCAGCGATGCGAATGCCGATCAGGGAAAGCCGGCAGGCGTGCTGAAGGTCAGCGTTCCCATGTCGCTCGGCATGCGTTATCTGATCCCGACCTTGCCGGCTTTCCTGCAGAGCTATCCAGACGTGCGTGTCGACTGGCAGTTCGACAGTCGGCAAGTGGATCTGGTTGCCGACGGATTCGATGCGGCTATCGGCGGTGGCTTCGAACTCTCGCCCGGCGTTGTGGCTCGACCGCTAGCGCCGGCTCATATCGTTGCGGTGGCATCGCCGTCTTATCTGAAGGGAAAAAAGCTGCCCAAGTCGCCCGACGATCTTGCCGATTGGGATGCCATCGTGATGCGGTCTGGCACGTCCGGTCGGCTGCGCAGTTGGGTGATGCACCATGTGGGCGGCGACGAAGCAGTGGTGCCGCTCAAGGCGCGTGTGGCGTTCAACGATCCCGGGCCGATGACTGAGGCCGCGGCGCAGGGGCTGGGCGTTGCCTTGCTGGCGATGCCCGATGTGTTGCCTCACCTGGAGAGTGGTTCGCTGGTGCGTCTGTTGCCGCGTTGGTACGTCGATGCCGGATCGATTTCGATCTACTACTCGACGCGCTTGTCGCTATCCGCCAAGACGCGCGTGTTTATTGACCACGTCGTCGAGGACTTCCAGCAGCATCAATACGCCGAGCGTTTTGCGGGAAATTCGGGCTGAAGGTGGTGCCTCAGGGTGACCTGGGGTGCGGTCGCGCGGCGGCATCGGTGACGGGTTCGACCGTGCTTACGGCGGCAGCCGCAGGTGCAGCGGCCACGACCTGTGTGACGGCGGGTAGTGAGGCGGCCACGGTCTTGTCCCCGACCGGACCCGCTTCCTGTGACAGCGAGGCTTCCTCGGCCTGCCGGTTCATCACGATGATGCTGATGCGACGGTTAATCGCGTCGCCTGGATTGGTGCGATCAAACGGCACCGAGGCGGCGAGCCCCACGACGCGCGCGATCTTGTCTTCCGCCAATCCACCGGAGAGCAGCGCACGGCGCGCTGCATTGGCGCGATCCGCAGACAGCTCCCAATTGCTGTAGTGATGGTCGCTGGTGTACTGCGCGTCGTCGGTATGGCCGGAAAGGCTGATGCGGTTGGGCACGCGGTTGATGAAGCTGGCGAGCTCCTGGAGGATCGCCGTGGTGTACGTCCTCAGCTGTGCGCTGCCCAGGTCGAACATGGGGCGGTTCTGCTTATCCACGATCTGGATGCGCAGGCCCTCCGGTGTGATATCAAGCAACAACTGGTCCTTGAACGGAGCAAGCGCCTGGCTGCTCTGAATCGCCGCCTGGAGTTGCTGCATCAGTTCTTCGAGCCGCGCGCGTTCCTGCTTGCGCGCTTCTTTCTCGATCTCCTTCGGGTCGACGCTGGCTGCCGCGGCACCCTTGCTGTCGTGTCCTGGGCCGTGCGGCAAGTCCATCGCACCACCGAGCTTGATCATGCTGTTGCTGGCGCCACCTGGGCCCGTGCGGCCCGGTGGCGCCATGGTGGCGTTGCCTTGCGTCATGCTCGGGTTTTTGAAGTACTCCGAGATCGCCGCGCGCTGCTGGCGCGTACCCACGCCGATCAGCCACATGACCAGGAAGAAGGCCATCATTGCGGTGACGAAATCCGCGTAAGCCACCTTCCAGGCGCCGCCGTGATGGCCGTGGCCCTTCCGCTTGACCTTGCGAATGATGATGGGTGGCAGTTCGCCTTGCTCGCTCACGTGGCGGCCTTGGCTCGCGGCGCCTTCAGGTGCTCCTCCAGATCCTGGAAGCGTGGACGTGACTGCGAAGCGAGCACCTTGCGCGCGAACTCCACCGACACCTTGGGGTTGTAGCCGCGCAGGTTGGCCAACAGGCCGATCTTCACGCACTCGAAGGCCTTGCCATCCTCCTGCACCCGATTCTCCATGGCGGCGCCCAGCGGGCCGATGAAGCCGTAGCAGAGCAGGATGCCCAGGAAGGTGCCGACCAGCGCGCCAGCAATGTGCATGCCGATGCGCGAGGTATCGCCGTCGAGCTGCGACATGGTGGTGACGATGCCGAGCACCGCCGCCACGATGCCGAAGCCGGGCAGGGCGTCAGCCAGCTTGGTCATGGCCAGTGCCGGGACGATGGCTTCGTGATGGTGGGTTTCCAATTCCACATCCATCAGCTGTTCCAGCTCGTGCGGATTCATGCTGCCACCCACCATCAGGCGCAGGCAGTCGGTGGTGAACTCGATCAGGTGGTGCTCGCGCAGCAGGCGCGGATAGGCGGAGAACACCATGCTGGATTGCGGATCCTCGATATGCTCCTCCACACCAAGCAAGCCCTCCTTGCGGATCAGGCTGAACAGGTCGTAGAGCATCGACAGCAGGTCGACATAATCCTGCTTGTTGTACTTGGGCCCCTTCAGCAGGCCGATGGCATCGCTGAGCGCGGCCTTGACGACCTTGGGTGGGTTGGCCGAAAGAAAGGCACCCACCGCGCCGCCGCCGATGATCAGCAGCTCATAGGGTTGCCATAACGCCATGATCTGTCCATGCGACAGCACAAAGCCGCCGAGCACGCACACGAGGACGACCACCGCACCGATGAGGACCAACATACTTGCTCCGGGATCCGGAGCCGATGACTCCGCGCTCACGTTTTATCGGCGTGGAAAGGGGAAAGTTGAGAACGCGCTCATGGACGGCCGTTGATCACGCTATTCTTGCCCGGCTTCCGGGAACGCTCCTCGCATTCGAGGGCAGGTGCATCCAGGGGACGTTCAAACGACGGTGGACAGGTTGCCTCGAATGTCGCTGGCGCGATGGGAAGCGTCAGGACAGTGGCGATTACGGGCTAAGCGAGCAGGAGCCAACGAACGTCGCGACGGCAACGCTCAAAGTAGATAAAGACGTCACCGACGAGACCGTCGCCGACGCAGGTGATCCACTCGACATCCGCTGGATGGGAAGCAGCTACCTCGATATACCGATCTGGCGCTGATACTTCCAGCTATTCGGGTTGGTTGGCCGACGCCTTGAACGTCACGACCAATACATCGCGACATGCAGGCTGGCCAGCATCGAAAGGCTTCACCGGTGTCACGCCGTGATAGACGTTGTGATCGTCGATTAGCGCCGCATCCAGGGGATGGGTCAGCGTGAAATCGCCGAGTAACCGGCCATCGGGTGCATGGATGGTGGTGGTGCCGCTGGCGATGTTCTGGCGATTGACGAGCAATACAAGCACGTAGTCCACGCCATCGCGATGGCTGCCTTCGGGTGTCGGCTCGCCAGCCGTGTCGGCGGAGGCCTCGATGCGGAACTGGTGAACTTCGATATGCCAGCGACGTATGGATGGCGCGGCTTTGCCAAACAGATCGTGGCAGAACTGGAGAATGGTGCGCAGTGTGGTGCCGTTGGCGACGGGTGTGGCGATGGGGTCGAACCAGCGCTCGATATCACCTTGAAGGGTGTTGTACTGCAGGCTCTGGAAATGGGCCTGATGAGGCTCGGGCATCACGACGCCATCCGCTTCTGCGGAAAATGTCGCGTGACGTCGCCGGCGAAACCGTCCCTTGGCAGCCAGATACTGATCGGGCTCCAAGTGGTTCCAGCTCTCCACGAATTCCGTCCAATCGGCCAACTCGCCCATCGAAGCGAGGAGCGGCCGCATGGCGTTGCCTTCCACGAAGGCGAATCCAGGCGATTTCAGCTGGTCAAGCAGCGGTGAAGCGAATACGTCGGCGGGGTTGTGCATGTGCTTATCTTAAGCGGTTGCGATCATCGGCGCCGTACGTTGCGCCTGGAAGCCTGCGCCCAGGTTTCGTGGTGATCTAACGCACTAGGTGGAGACCTGCGTGTTCTTTGTGCTGGCGAACGCGCCACCGTCGCCCCAGGCGCTGCGCGTGAAACGTTCGGCGATGCGACGATGGGTCGCTGCATCCGGATGAAGCCGATCAGGCAGTGGAAGCTCCTCAAAGTCGGCTGGGCCATAAAGCGCCAAGCCATCGAGGTAGTGGATGTTAGGGTCCGTAAGCGAGCGTTCCCGCACGATGCGGGACAGCTCGTTGCGTATCACCGTCAGCGTCAGCTTGCCTTGTGCTTTCTCTTCTTCCTTGCCCGTGGCGCGGAAAGCGATGTTGCCCTTTGACAACGCATCGAAATCGAACGCGCCGGGACCTGGCGTATCTTCATGGATGGGGCAGTAGAGCGGGGAAATGATTAGCAGTGGCGTGTCTGGGTGGCCGTCCCGAAGGGTGTCGAGAAAGCCATGCACGGCGGGGCCAAAGGCGCGAAGCCGCATGACATCCGTGTTGACCAGGTTGATGCCCAACTTCAAGCTGATGAAGTCAGCCGGAATATCGCGCATGGTTCGCGCGGTGAACGGGTCGAGCAGTGCGCTGCCACCGAAGCCGAGATTGACGAGGTCGAGGCCGCCATGGCGTGCAACGAGAGCTGGCCAGATAGCTGATGGACGATCCGCGTTGGAACCCTGGCTGATCGAGCTTCCGTGGTGCAGCCATACCGGCTTTCTTTCCGTCGTGGGCTCGATGGGCGCGTTCGTGCGTAAGCCGACAAGTTCGGATGTTTCGTTGAAAGGCAGCCAGATTTCCAGCATTTTGCGCTGAGCCGTTAATCCGTCGAAGCGCACGGTGGCGACGGGACCGCCGATCTTCGTGACGGTGCCGCTGGCAATATCGATGCTGATCGTGTTGCCGCCGTTCGCGCTGGCCTGCCCGAACGGCTGGCCATCCACCATCAGGTCGTAGATGCCTGGCGGTCTCTCCGGAAAACCGACGTAGATGCGTCGCGTAGGCACGACATCGAGTTCGATGACTGTCGCCTCGCTCTGAAACACCAAGCGGATACCGGACGGTTGCGATTCCGCCATGAGCAGCTGCGGATCACCAGACTGGCGGCGTGCCCAGGCGGGCAGGCGATGTGGCAGCCATCCGTGCGGTGTGATTTCCAGCTCTACAGCACCCTTCAGGATGGCTTCCGTGATGGGTGTGGTTAGAAGAGGGGCGCCATCGATGTCCATATCCAACCGTCAAACAAGGGGAGAATTTGAGATTGTCTCTCATGCTTACGGCGCTGGCGCGTGCCGGGTGCGTGCATGCGTACCCGGCGTCGTCGATGGCAGTGCTGTTTATGCGGTGATGGCTTCGCTCAACGCGGGATAGTCGACGTAACCTTGCGAGCCACCGCCGAAGAAGGTGTTGCGGTCGGCGTCGTTCAACGGTGCGTGTGTCTTCAGTCGGGCGATGAAATCCGGATTGGCCAGGACCATCTGTCCGTAGGATTCCAGGTCCGCCAATCCTGATGTCAGGTCGCTGCCGATCTGCTCGCGTGCACGCCCCGGCCGGTTGAGAATCAGCGATGTCTTCCAGCGCTGGCGAAGGTCGGCGAGCAGGGCATCGTTGCCCAAATGCATGATGTGCAGGTAGGCGAGGCCCAGTTTGTCGAGTTCCGTCACCAGGTAGCGATAGAGCTCCGGGCCATCCACACCCTCGTCGATGCCCCACATGGTGGTGTTTGGCGACAGGCGGATAGCCGTGCGCTCCGGGCCGATCTCTTCAGCAATGGCTGTGGCCACTTCGATGGCGAAGCGCGCGCGGTTCTCGATGGAGCCACCGTACTCGTCGGTGCGTGTATTGGCGCTGGGGGCGAGGAACTGATGGACCAGATAGGCGTTGGCGCCGTGGATCTCGATACCGTCGGCGCCGGCATCGATCGCGCGTCGCGCGGCATGGCAGAAGTCGGCTACGGTCTGGCGGATCTCCTCCGTGGTCAGGGCACGCGGAGTGGGGATGTCCTGCATGCCTTTGGCCGTGAACATGGGCGCTCCCGGCGCAATCGCGGAGGGCGCGACGCCCTGGCGATGATGCGGCGTGTTGTCGGGATGCGACATGCGGCCCGCATGCATGAGCTGGATGAAGATACGGCCGCCTTGGGCGTGCACGGCTGAGGTGATCTTCTTCCAACCGGCGACATGCGCGTCGGTATAGATGCCAGGCGTGGTGAGATAGCCCTGGCCGTCGTCCGAGGGTTGAGTGCCTTCGGTGACGATCAAACCGAGGTCGGCGCGTTGTGCGTAGTACTCGATGGCGAGATCGCCGGGCGTGCCGTCGAGCTGCGCACGGCTACGGGTCATGGGGGCCATGACGAGGCGGTTTTGAAGAGCGTGTTCGCCGATGCGAACGGATGAAAATAGTGTGTTCATGATGCAGTCCTCGAAAGTGATGTGCCGGGGGCATGGCTTCGTAGGGATGAAGCCGTGCTTCGATGCGTAGCGCGAGCGGCCAAGAATGGGTGTGCGTGCGCGTCGGTCGGTCCGGATGACGGCTCGCTCGCATGCCGGTCTGGTTTCACGACGATGTCCTGGGTGGGTACGAGCACATCTTGGAGAAAATCATCCATGGGATAAAGCGGGTATAGTGGAGATCATTGATCCATTAACGGAGCAATAGGATGGAACTACTCAACGACATGGCGCTGTTCGTTGAAGTCGTCAAAGCCCGGGGTTTCCGGGGCGCATCCGAGGCAACCGGCGTTCCCAACTCCACGCTCTCCAGACGAATCAGTGGGCTGGAGAAGGCCATTGGACTTCGCCTGTTGCACCGGACGACGCGCAAGGTCGAGCTGACTGAGGCCGGCCAGGTCTATTTCGAGCGCTGCAAGCGCATCGTTGACGAGGCACGGCTGGCCCACGAACAGTTGGGCGAGATGCTGGCGCAGCCGAGCGGTGTGCTTCGCGCCTCGCTGCCGGTCGATTTCGCCACTGTCTACATAGCGCCGTTGATTGCCGAGTTTGCGCAGCGCTATCCCGGCATCACTTTCGACTTGGATCTGACGCCACGCCAGGTGGATCTGGTGAGCGAACCGTTCGACGTGGCAATTCGTATCGGCGAGCCGCCGAGTTCGCAATTGATCGCGCGTCCGCTGGCGTCGTTTGTTCCGCATCTCTACGCGTCGCCGCGTTATCTCGAGCACGCAGGCGTACCCGCTGAGCCCGCCGACCTCGAAAGCCACGAGTGTCTGAACATCCTCAAGGAGCGGCCTTGGGTATTGCATCGCGGAAAGGAGTCCGCCGAGGTCACCATCCGCAGTCGCTTCACGTTGAACAACGTTGGTTTGATTGCTCGTCTTGCCACGCTTGGCATGGGGGTCGTCATGCTCACTGACGAACTGGTGGTGGATGACCTGGCGGCGGGACGGTTGGTTCGCGTGTTGCCGCAATGGCACGGCAAGCCCGTGCCGGTGTATGCGCTCACGGAGACACGCTTGCTCCCGGCAAAGACACAGCGCTTCATCGAATTCCTGAAAGAGCGTCTCGCCGGAGGCGACGCGCGGTCACGCCAGCCCTGATCGGTGAGGCATGAAACGCCCCGCTGCGTCACCGTAGCGGGGCGTTGCTTCTGAGGCGCGACGACGTGCCGTTGCCCACTCAGGCGGCGAACAGCGCAAGCGCCTGGTTATTGAAGTTGTTGACGAAGTCGTGCTCGTTCGGGCCCACGTTGGCGCGGAAAGGCTTGGCCGCATCCACCAGAATTTCGTCCGCATCCGTGCCCAGCACGGTGATGGTCTCGGCGATGAACTGATCCAGCGGCATGGCCTGCTCGGCTTCCTGGCTGTTCATGAGCTCGGTGCGCACCCACGGCGGAGCAATCTCCAGCACGCGAACACCCGTGCCACGCAGCATGAAGCGCTGCGATAGCACGTAGGAGTGCAGCGCGGCCTTGGTTGAGGAATAGATGCCGGTGACTGCCATCGGCACGAAGGCCAGCACGGAACTGGTGTACGCCACCACGGCGTTCTCCTTGCGCTTGAGGTGTTCGATCAGCGCGGAGGTCATGCGGATCGGCCCAAGCAGATTGGTGGTAATGGTGGCCGTCAGCAGCGCGTCGTCGATCTTTCCGGCCACGGTGTCCGGCTGCATGATGCCTGCGTTGTTGATCAACACGTCGAGCTCGGGATGCTCGGCGATCAAGGTGACTGCAGTGCGTTCGATGCTGGCTGGGTCGGTAATGTCGAGCTCGATCGCCTCCATGCCTGGATTCGCGGCGATCACCGCATCGAGATGGCTACGCCGGCGACCGGCAATGATCACCTTGTTGCCTAGCTTGTGCAGTGCTTCGGCGAGTCCGCGGCCGATGCCCGAACCGCCGCCAGTGATGAAGATCGTGTGGCCAGAAAGTTTCATGATGTTCTCCTAGATAGAGGTTTATGCAGGGAAGCGGTTGCCGAACATCGGCAGCCCGCTCTTGGATTCGGTTTGCGTGGCTTCGTCTTGCAGCACGTCCCAGTGTTCGGCGAGCTTGCCGTTCTCGATACGCACCACATCCGCGGCAACCCACGCGGCGGGGCGGCCATGGCCAGAGAAGCGTCCATGCACGATCACATAATCGCCTTCGGCGAGAATCAGCCCGTGCTCGTAGCGCAGGGTGTTGGGGATGGCGCGGATCAGGTTGAACAGGCCATCGCGGCCCGGTTCGATATGCGCGCTGTGCTGGATGTAGCTGTCAGACCAAAAGCGCTCGGCGGCGGCGTAGTCGCGCTGATTGAACAGCGTGTCGAACGCCTTCAGGACCAGGGCCTTGTTCTGCTCGGGTGACGTCTTTGACATGGTCGTTTCCTCTTGGATGACGGATGTGCGGATCTCGACGAGCCCCGGCGCAGGCATCGGTCCAACCGTGATGCGGGAGGTGCTGCCTCAGGCCCTTGGATGAATCACGATGGTGATCACCATTGACGTGAGTTACAATGAGCACGCTTTCGCCAAATGTCAATGGTGATCACCATTGTTATTTGAAATATGTGCCCGGTAGTCACCGGAAAGGAGTGGGCAATGGGCGTCTCAAAGCAGCAAGCCATTGAAAACAAAAAGGCAATCGTCGCCGCAGCGGAGAAACTCTTTCGCGAGCGCGGAGTGGCTGCCGTAGGCTTGGCGGAGCTGACCAAGGCGGCTGGCTTCACCCAGGGCGGCTTCTACAACCACTTCAAATCCAAAGACGCCCTAGTCGATGCCGTCATGGACAAGGCGATGGAGGACGGCGCCGCCTTGCTCGTGTCGGGCATTGAGGCCTCCAAGGAGGGAGCCGTCGACCCCATGCAGCAGTACGTGGAGTGGTATCTGTCCAGCGACCATCGGGGCAACATCGAGGCGGGCTGCCCGTTGACAGCGTTCGCCGGTGACGTACGCCGACTCGGCACAGAAGCGCGACAGGCCTATGCGCAGGGATTGGAGTGGAACGTCGACCAGTTGGCGAAGATGATCGGCGGCGAGAACGCGCAGGCCAACCGGGAAAAAGCCATCGCGCTCTTCAGTCAGATGGTCGGCTCACTGGTGTTGTCGCGCGCCGTCGCGGAGGCCAATCCAACGCTCGCCGATGAAATACTCAAGGATGGACGCCAGCCGTTGCTGCAAGCCATGCGGTAGTGATGGGGTTGTTCTGGCCGGCTCGTCTTTGACGCAGCGATGGCCGTCTGAAAGGATGGCCGTAGGCGCGTGAGCCACTCAACCAGCCTTCTTGACGACGGAGTGCCTGTGAGCGAGATCGATGTACGCCTTGCGGACATGGGGCTGACGCTGCCGCCACCTTTCACCCTGCCAGTTGGGTTGCGCCTGCCGTTCGACGCCGTGCAGGTGGATGGCACGCGCGTGTTCTTTTCGGGGCATGGGCCGCAGGGTGCCGATGGCTTGATGGCGCCTCCCTTCGGCAAGCTGGGTGGCGAGCTTACGGTGGCCGAGGGTTACCAATCCGCTCGCCTCGTGGCGCTTTCCGTGCTCGCGAGCCTCAAGCGCAGCATCGGCGACTTGGATCGTATCCGGCGCTGGCATCGTGTCTTCGGCATGGTCAACTCCGCACCCGGTTTCATCGAGCAACCGAACGTGATCAATGGCTTCTCGGACCTGATCATTGCGCTCTACGGGCCGCAACGGGGCGCGCATACACGCAGCGCCGTCGGCATGGCGGAGTTGCCGTTCAATATTCCGGTGGAGGTCGAAGGCGAGCTTTCGCTGTTTCCGTAAGGTGAGGAGTTACTGGCGCCGCTAGCCGATGAGGTCCTCTGTCACCCGAATGCGGGTGTAGTTGGAGTAGTTACCCCGGTTACTACGCGTGAGGCGCGCAACAAAAAAGCCACCCGAAGGGTGGCTTTTCCAGAATCTTGATGGTGGGCGATGCAAGGATCGAACTTGCGACACCTGCCGTGTGAAGGCAGTGCTCTACCGCTGAGCTAATCGCCCGCCGAGCGCGCAAATATACGGGGAGAGGGGTAACCGGTCAAGCCTCTGACACAAAAAAGTGCCCGGGATGGCAGTTGATTGAAAGGTGAACCAGTACAATGCTCGGCTTTTCAGCTACCAGCTATCCGCCCATGGACTTCCTGACTCACGAACTCAGCCACGTCCTCGAAGCCTTGCATCGGTTCGAACTGACGCCCTGGAAAATGGTGGGCCTTCTGGGGTCGGTGATGTTTACCAGCCGCTGGTTCGTGCAGCTGTATTACACGCGTAAGCTCAAGCGCGTGGTGATGCCATTGTCGTTCTGGTGGCTGTCGGTGGTTGGCAGCGCGCTGCTGCTGTCCTACTTCATCTTCGGCAAGAACGACTCGGTAGGCATCCTGTCGAATTTCTTCCCGTCGTTCGTGTCCGTCTACAACCTGGTTGTGCACATGCGCGAGATGAAGCGTCGCTCGTTGATCGAGAGTGAGGTCTGAGGGAAAGCCTTCTTGCAGAAGATTTCCCGCGGCGATAACGGATCGCCGCGATGTGCGGAGACACAGAGATCGCGCACAGAGTCCATGTGCGCGACCCGCTTCAGAGGCCCTCAATCGGGGTCGTAATCCAGGTTCGGTGCCAGCCAGCGTTCTGCTTCCTCGCGTGTCCAACCCTTGCGCTTGGCGTAGTCGTCCACCTGTTCGCGGGTGAGACGGCCCACCACGAAGTATTGGCTGTCTGGATGCGAGAAATACCAGCCGGACACGGCCGCCGTCGGGAACATGGCGAAACTGTCGGTCAGTTCGATGCCCGCGTTGTGGGTGGCGTCGAGCAGCGTGAACAGCGTGCCTTTCTCGGTATGGTCGGGGCAGGCCGGGTAGCCGGGGGCAGGGCGGATGCCGCTGTACTTCTCGTCGATCAGCGACTTGTTGTCGAGTGACTCGTCGGGTGTGTAGCCCCAGAACTCTTGTCGCACGCGCTCATGCAAGCGCTCGGCGAAGGCCTCTGCGAAGCGGTCGGCCAGGGCTTTGAGCAGGATGGCGGAATAGTCGTCGTGCGTGGCTTCGAAGCGCGCAACGTGCTCATCGATGCCGATGCCTGCGGTCACGGCAAAGCCGCCGATCCAATCGTGTTTGCCCGCGCTTTTGGGCGCGATGAAGTCGGAGAGACAGAAGTCCGGCCGATCCACGGGCTTGTCCACCTGCTGGCGCAAGTGATGGAGGACGACAGTTTCGCCATTCTCGCGCTGGAGTCGGATGTCATCGCCCGCGCTCGCGGCCGGCCAGAACCCGATGACGCCGCGGGCCTTCAGCCACTTCTCCGCGATCAGCGTGTCCAGCATCGCCTGTGCGTCCTTGTACAGCTCGGTGGCTTGCTTGCCGACGATTTCGTCGGTAAGGATCGCGGGGAAATGGCCGGCCAGTTCCCATGCGTTGAAGAACGGCGACCAGTCGATGTACTCGCGCAGTTCGGTGAGATCGTAGTCGTCGAAGATGGTGATGCCCGGCTTCTTCGGTTGCGGTGGCTCGTAGCCGGCCCAGTCGGTGTTGAAGCGTTGCGCGCGTGCCTTGTCCAGCGAAACGAGGGATTTGCCGCCGGCGCGGTTGCGATGGCGCTCGCGCACTTCGGCGTAGTCGGCCTTTACCTTGGCGATGAAGTTGTCGACCAGCTCCTTGCTAAGGAGTGACTGTGCCACGCCGACGGCGCGCGAGGCGTCCTTCACCCATACGGTGGGCGATTTGTAGTGCGGCTCGATCTTCAGCGCGGTGTGCGCGCGCGACGTGGTGGCGCCGCCGATCATCAGCGGGATGGTGAAGTTCTGCCGCTGCATTTCGCGTGCGACCTGGCTCATTTCTTCGAGCGATGGCGTGATAAGGCCGGACAGGCCGATGATGTCGGCGTTCTCCGCAATGGCGGTTTCCAAGATCTTCTGCGTCGGCACCATCACGCCGAGATCGATCACGTCGAAGTTGTTGCAGCGGAGCACCACGCCGACGATGTTCTTGCCGATGTCGTGCACATCGCCCTTCACGGTGGCCATGACGATCTTGCCATTGGATTTGCTGGCTTCGCCGGTGCGTGCCTTCTCTTGCTCGATGAAGGGGATCAGGTGCGCCACGGCCTTTTTCATCACGCGGGCCGATTTCACTACCTGCGGCAGGAACATCTTGCCGGCGCCGAACAGGTCGCCGACGACGTTCATGCCATCCATCAGCGGACCTTCGATGACGTCGAGCGGGCGGGTGGATTCCTGGCGAGCGAGTTCGGTGTCTTCTACTACGTACTGGTCGATACCATGCACCAGTGCATGGCTGAGGCGCTGGCGTACGGGCTTATCGCGCCAGGCGAGGTTCTCGGTGACGACTTCGCCCTTCTTCGCCCTGTAGTTGTCGGCGATTTCCAGCAGGCGTTCGGTGGCGTCGGAGCGGCGGTTCAGCACCACGTCTTCGACGCGATCGCGCAACTCCTCGGGTAGGTCGTCGTAGATCATCAACGCGCCGGCGTTGACAATGCCCATGTCCATGCCCGCCTTGATGGCATGATAGAGGAACACCGAATGGATCGCTTCGCGCACCACGTTGTTGCCGCGGAACGAGAACGATACGTTCGATACACCGCCCGAGATATGCGAATGCGGAAAGCGACGCTTGAGTTCCTGGGTGGCTTCGATGAAGTCCACCGCGTAATTGTTGTGCTCTTCGATACCCGTCGCGATGGCGAAGATGTTCGGATCGAAGATGATGTCTTCAGGCGCAAAATCGAGCTTGGTGGTGAGTAGTTCGAAGGCACGCGTACAGATCTCCACCTTGCGTTCGCAGGTGTCGGCCTGGCCTTGCTCGTCGAAAGCCATCACCACGACGGCGGCGCCGTACTGCTGCACCTTGCGCGCGTGTTCGAGGAAGAGTTCCTCGCCTTCCTTCATGGAGATGGAGTTAACGATGCCCTTGCCCTGCAGGCAGCGCAGTCCGGCTTCGATCACGGTCCACTTGGAGGAATCCACCATCACCGGCACGCGGGCGATGTCCGGTTCGGCCGCGATCAGATTGATGAAGCGCGTCATGGCCGCTTCCGAATCGATCAGGCCCTCGTCCATGTTGACGTCGATGATCTGCGCGCCGCTGGCCACCTGCTGGCGGGCGACGTCCACCGCTTCCTCGTAGCGCTCTTCCTTGATGAGCTTGCGGAACTGGGCAGAGCCGGTGACGTTGGTGCGTTCGCCCACGTTGACGAACAACAGGTCGGGTGTGATGACCAGCGGTTCGAGGCCGGAGAGGCGGGTATAGCGGGGCATCATGCTTTTTCCTCCTCTCCCCGGCGGGGAGAGGACTGAGGTGAGGGGGCGGGACTTGCGAGCTGTTCAAAAAGTGCGAGCTTGAGGCCAGGTTGACCCCTCACACCAACCCTCTCTCCCACGGGACTACCTACGGGTCGCCCGAAGGGGAGATGGAGTGTCATGCGGCCTCCTGCGCTTTGGCAGGTAGGGCACGCGGCGCGACGTCACGCACCGCATCAGCGATGGCTTTGATGTGTGCGGGCGTGGTGCCGCAGCAGCCACCGACCATATTGAGCAGACCGTCGCGGGCGAAGCCGCTGATCACGGAGGCCATCTGCTCCGGCGTTTCGTCGTACTCGCCGAAGGCATTCGGCAGGCCTGCGTTCGGGTGCGTGCTGATGAAACAGGTGGCGGTGTCGGACAGCACCTGCACGTGCGGGCGCAGGTCGGCGGCGCCCAGCGCGCAGTTGAGGCCCACAGAGATCGGGCGCGCGTGTTGTACCGAGTAATAGAACGCTTCGGCCGTCTGGCCGGAGAGCGTGCGGCCGGAGCGGTCGGTGATAGTGCCGGAGATCATCACGGGCAGGCGCACACCGCGCTCGCGGAACAGTTCGCTGATGGCGAACAGCGCGGCCTTGGCATTGAGCGTGTCGAAGATGGTTTCGACCATGATCACGTCGGCACCGCCGTCCATCAGGCCTGCGGTGGATTCGGTGTAGTTGCTTACCAGTTCTTCGAAAGTGACGTTACGGAAGCCTGGATCGTTCACGTCGGGCGACAGCGAGGCGGTGCGGCTGGTGGGGCCGAGCACGCCGATGACGAAGCGCGGCTTGTCCGGCGTCTTTGCTTCGAACGTGTCGCAGGCGGCGCGGGCGAGGCGTGCGCCTTCCCGGTTCAACTCGTACGCCAGATGCTCCAGGTGGTAATCGGCCTGGCTGATGCGTGTGGAGTTGAAGGTGTTGGTTTCAACCAGATCCGC
The DNA here is from genome assembly GCF_002878475.1 of Dyella sp. AD56. Lineage (NCBI taxonomy): Bacteria > Pseudomonadati > Pseudomonadota > Gammaproteobacteria > Lysobacterales > Rhodanobacteraceae > Dyella > Dyella sp. AD56. Next base: position 1,566 of record NZ_NRDP01000011.1, on the reverse strand, counting down.
ACCGGCTGCGAGGTAGGCTTCGTGCACGCCACGGATAATGTCCGGGGTGGTCAGCGTGAGCAGGTCGTTGTTGCCCTTGAGGTCGCAATCGCCGGGGTGGTCATGCGCGTGCGTGCTGTCGTGACCGTCGACGAAGCGTTCGCCGCGGAAGGCGGTTTCGTCCAACTGATGGCCTTGAAGCATGGTGCCCATGCCACCGTCGATGATCAGGATGCGCTCGCGCAGGCCCTTTTCCAGCAGGGCAACGCGTTCGGGGTGGAGCCAGGGTAGGGTGCTCATGGATCAACTCCTCAGGGCTTGCGTGCGAGCAGGCTGATCACTTCGAAATAAGGCGCCTTGCGCTCGCGGCTCAGTCGCGTACAGCTCATGGCTTCCAGGCCGGCCTTTTGGGCGAAGCCATTCAATTCATCGTGCGAGAAGCCAAGGTTGCGATGATCAAACGGCTCCACCACGGCACGGTGGTCGTGCTTGCCCAGCGTCACGGCCAGCAGGCGTCCGCCGCTGCGCAGTAGGCGTGCGGCCTCGGCAACGGCGGTGGCCGGGTGCTCGGCATAGGTAAGGGCGTGCAGCATCAGCACAAGGTCGAAGCGACGCTCGCCAAGATCGAGCGCGTGCATGTCGCCTTTGAGCACTTCGACATTGTGGAAAGACTTGAGGCGTTGCGCGGCGGCTTCCACCACCCGCTCGCTGCTGTCCACGCAAACGATGGAATGCGCATGCGGCGCCAGCAGCTCGGCGGTAATGCCATCGCCGGAGGCGATATCCAGCACGTCGCCGGTTTCCAATAGTTGCAGCAGCGAACGAGCCAGGGTTTCCCAGGTGCGGCCCGGTGAATAATGGCGCTCCATGTCACCCGCCACGGTATCGGCCCAGCCTTCTTCGCTGGCGCGCTGCGCGAGTACACCTGGCAGTCGCTCGGCATCTTCGCGCAGCAGCGCGTCGTCGATGTTGTCGCGCAGGGACTTCAGTAGTACCTGCAGATGTTCGTCGGTTTCGGCGTTGGCGCGGTAATAGGCGGAGACGCCTGCGCGGCGGTCGCGCACCAGCTCCGCTTCCTTGAGCTTGGCGAGGTGGGTGGAGACACGCGGCTGGGCAAGGTGAAGCACCGCGGCAAGCTCGGCCACGGTGAGTTCCTCGCGTTCGAGCAGGGCGAGCAAGCGCACCCGGGTGGGGTCCGCCAGCAGACGCAAGACGCTGGAGGCGGTAGCCAAGTCCATGGGTATCCTTATATCGCGATGCAAGGATACATAAGGCTAGGCCCGGGGGGCCGGGGCGTCAAGTTAAAGCGGGTTTCGGGAGGGGGCGTGAATCGCCCCGGGATTGGTGGAGGCTCCAACTCTTGAGAAGATGGAGCCATGAAGAAGTCAAACAAGTTCTCACCTGAGATCCGTGAGCGCGCTGTGCGCATGGTGCAAGAGCATCGCGGAGAGTATCCGTCGCTGTGGGCGGCGGTCGAATCGATTGCCCCGAAGATTGGCTGCGTGCCGCAGACGTTGCTGGAATGGATCAAGCGTGAAGAGGTCGATACCGGCGTACGTCCTGGCGTGACCAGCAGCGAGACGCAAC